>NZ_VRSV01000001.1:1528485-1834182 GCF_008017415.1 Microbacterium hatanonis
CCAGCTCGACGAAGTCGCCGGTCGCCGCGGGGCGGTCGACGGTCACGAGAGTGCCGAAGCGTGCGCGCAGGCTGTCGAGCTCGGCGTCGATGGCCGCCTCGTCGACCTCGACGGCGTCGACGGTCAGCGTGATGCCCTCGTAGGCGGGCAGCTCGAACTCGGGACGCACGTCGACCTCGACATCGACGATGAGGTCTCCGGAGTAGTCCTTGAGCTCAGGCAGTTCGACGACCTCGGCGTTCGGGCGGCCGATGACGCGGAGGTTCTGCTGCTCGACGGCCGCGCGGTAGAAACCGTCGAGGCCCTCGTTGACCGCGTGCTCGACGACCGCACCGCGGCCGACGCGCTGGTCGATGATGGGGGCGGGCACCTTGCCCTTGCGGAAACCGGGGATCTGCACGTCCTGCGCGATGTGCTCGTACGCGTGAGCGATGCTCGGCTTGAGCTCCTCCGGCGAGACAGTGATGTGCAGCTTCACCCGGGTCGGGCTGAGCTTCTCGACGGTGCTGTTGACCATGCCTGTTCGTTCTCCTCGTGATGGACCGCGCACAGCGCGGCGTTCGGAAGGGTCTGGGGTCTGCGGGGCTCGTTCGTCGGGGCGACAGGATTTGAACCTGCGGCCTCCCGCTCCCAAAGCGGGCGCTCTACCAAGCTGAGCTACGCCCCGGGCGGTGCACGCGGACGTGCGACGATACGGCCCCGAGAAGTCTAGACGATGGGGCCGCCACCGCCCGCCGAACGGCACGGATGTGCAGAACGGGCGCCGACACCCGGTAGACTTTCGGATGCTGCGGCTGAGCCGCGGACAATTGAAAATCGCGGGGCTGTAGCTTAGTGGTAAAGCCTTAGTCTTCCAAACTAATGATGCGGGTTCGATTCCCGTCAGCCCCTCCAAAGATCATCCATTCGGTTGATGCGTCGCCGAGTCTCCTCGGGTTGGCTGGGTGGATGGACGTTTTCGCCCTCTTCCACCCGACGGCAGCCAACGCGCGCGATGAGTGGCAGTCGAAACAGGAGCTCCCCGCTCCCGTGCCGACTCCCGGCGAGGGTCCCGGTGTCATCCGCGGCGGGCGCATCGTCATCGAGGTCGCGTAGCGCTTCGACCCGCCCTATTCGAGCCCGTCGCCGACGACCTCGACCGCCGCGCGGTGCTCGTCGAGCCGCTCCCGATAGACCTCCGCGTTACGGAGGATCTTCGCCCTCTCCTCGGCGGTGAGTTGCCGCCGCACCTTCCCCGGCACGCCGGCCACCAGCGATCCCGGCGGGATGACGGCCCCTTCGAGAATCACGGCTCCCCCGGCCACCAGGCACCCCTCGCCGATCACCGCACCCGAGAGCACCACGCTCCCCATCCCGATGAGCGTTCCTTCACCGATGGTGCATCCATGGACGACCGCGTTGTGGCCGACCGATACGTTCTCACCGATGCGTACAGGACGCCCCGCGTCGACGTGCACCGAAACGTTGTCCTGCAGGTTGCTTCCGGCCCCGATGACGATGGCGTCCCCGTCGGCCCGCAGTACCGCGTTGTACCAGACGCTCGATTCCGGCCCGAGCGAAACCGCCCCGATCACTCGGGCGCCCGCGGCGATGAACGCCGAGTCGTGGACGACGGGAACCGCCCGGCCGAGGCGGAGAACACTGGCGTCAGAGGCACTGGTCATCCCCCGACCCTACTGAGACACCACTGGAGGCACCCCCGTCCGAAGCACAGACACGGGTGGGGCGATAGGTAGACACCGGGGTTCGCGCGGGGAAGTGCGCCCGACGGCCCGCGCACGGCGGAGCGGAGTCTAGCGTTTCGGGCGACTTGCCGAACGACTCGTCCACAGCCCTCAGCCAGGAGAACGCAATGACCGCTCAACTCGAAGACACCACCCCTGCCCGCCGGACCGGCGGCCGCAGCACGGGACGCACGAAGGGGATCCTCGCGATCGCCGTCGGGACCGCGCTCCTCCTCGGCGGCGGCGGAACGTACGCGTACTGGTCGACGCAGCAGGCGTTGACGGCCGGCACCGTCACCACGGGCGATCTGAACCTCGGTCTCGGCACTCCGAGCTGGACCCTGACCGGCGTGCTCTCGCCGGCGGCACCGGTGGCCGACCCGGCGGCGGTCCGCATCGTTCCCGGCGACACCCTGACCCTCACCCAGCCGGTCACCGTGACCCTCGTCGGCAACACGATCCAGGCCAACCTCGCCGTCAACGCCGCGTCGATCGTGCCCGCCGACGTGGCCCAGTACGTCTCCGTGGCTTTCACCGCCCCCGGCCTCGGGACGCCGACGGGGACCAACACCTACCGGGTGACGCCCGCTACGGCCGGGACCATCAACGCCACCGTCACCGTGACGTTCTCGTCGAGCACGCCCGACCGTATCGCCGCCAACACGGCGGTGAACCTCAACAACATCACCTTCTCGCTGACCCAGGCGTCGAGCTGACGTCAGCGTGCCCCACCGCACCACCCGCCCTCGAGGAGTTCCGATGCGCCCGATTCGCAGGGGCGTGATTCTCGGCGTGGCCCTCGCACTCGTTGCGGGGGCCACCGCCGCGAACGCCCTGTGGTCGGTGCGTGCCCCCGTCGCCGTCTCGGCGACGTCCACGGGCGACATCACCGTCGCCGCCGTGTGGCGCGACGGGACCCCCGCGTGGAGTCCGCTGTTCCCCGGCCGCTCCACCGCCGGGCACGTGCTGCGCATCACCGAGGGCGGAGAGGCCACCACGTTGCGCTGGACCCTGCGCGTCTCGCTCACCACGGCATCCTCCTTCGCCCCCTACGTCACGATGCAGGCCTGGGTCGGGCCGTGCGGCACGGGCGTCCCGATCCCCTCCGCCGGCTATACGACGTCGAGCGGACTCACCCCCGGACAGGTCCTCGACGTATGCGTCCGACTGACGATGGCAGCGAACACGCCGGCGTCGCTCGCGGGCGCCGCCGTCGCGCCGGTCGTCACGGTGGCCGCCCTCCAACGGGGGATGTGATGGCCCCCCCGCGCCGCGGACGACGGGCGATCCGCCTCATGATCGGGGCGGTGTCGGTCGGGCTCACGGTCGCGCTCGCGCCGGTCGCAGCATCCGCACTGTGGCAGACCACCACGACGGCACCGGCCGCTCCGCTGGCCGCCGGAACGCTGACGACCCCCGTCGCCACCTGTACCTCTGTACCGGCAGGTGGCGGCAGCGCCGCCTATGCGCAGATCTCCTGGCCTGTCATCACCGGGGCCGATGCCTACACCATCACCCTCCGCAACTCGACCGGCTCCGCATCGACCGTGCAGGCGACCGGAGTGACCTCGACGACGTACGACATCAAGGGAAACCTCGTCACGAATCTCGGCGTGCTCCTCACCGCCCTTCTCGGCGGCGGCGCGATCTACGTCACCGTCACGGCGACCAACAGCACGTGGGTCTCGGCTCCCAGCACAGGCACCCCCATCATCCTGAGCAGCGTCATCGGCGGGCTCCTCGGGGGATTCAAATGCCAGTGACCACCCCCGCGCTCCCGCTCCGGCGCGATCTCGCGCCTCGCAGGCCGCAGCGAACCGTGCCGAAGCGCGTGTGGTCGGTCGTGTCCACGGTGGTTCTCGCGGCGTTCGCCCTCTTCGCGATCCTGGCCATCGGCGTGCCGTTCGTCCTCGGTGCGCAGAGCTACACCGTTCTCACGGGGAGCATGAACCCGGGGATGCCGCCGGGGTCGCTGGTGGCTGCCCGACCGACCGACTTCGCCTCGATCCGCATCGGCGACGTGATCACCTATCAGCTCGAGCCCGGTGAGCCCGCCGTGGTCACCCACCGCGTCGTCGGCAGCACCCAGGACAACACCGGCGACCGGATGCTGATCACGCGCGGGGACGCGAACGACGTCGACGACGAGAAGCCGGTCATCGCGGCACAGGTGCGCGGGGTCATCGTCTACGCGGTGCCCTTGCTCGGGTATCCCAACAGCCTGCTGCCCGGCACGACACGATCGGCCGCCGTCATCGGCATCGGTGCCGCCATCGTCGGCTACGGCGTCGTCGTGCTCGCGACGGATCTGCTGCGCTCGCACCGGCGCCGCCTCCGCGCTCGTGGCGCGGCCGTCGTCATCGCGATCGCGATGGGGACCGCCGCCGGCGCGGGCATCACGGGCGCGTCGACGGCGCACGCCGACACACTCATCGCACCCACGGCGGCTCCCTCGCAGTGGCTGCAGCTCAGCAGCGATGGCCGATCGTGGGTGACCGGACGCGGACTCTCGGTCTTCAACAAAGCGGAGGGCCTCGTCCCGGGCGGCGCGGCGACCGAGTCGCTGTGGGTCCGCAACGCAGGACCGGATGCCGCCACAGCGGCGATCGTGATCGACTTCCGCCCCGCCGGAACCAGCCCAGCCGATGCCGCCCTCGCCGAGGCGCTGGTGCTCCGCGTCGACGGCGAGGTGGTCACCGCCGGAGAACCCTCGCCGCTCGGACGGTTCGACCCGTCGGGCGCACGCCGTGTCGAGCTCCGACTGTCGCTCGCGCCGTACTCGGGCAACGCGTCGAGGAACGCCGCGGCGGTCGTCGCGCCCGTCGTCCGCCTGACCGAGGTCGTCGGTGACGAGGCGCAGGCCGCCGCGCCGCGCCCGCTGGCCGCAACCGGGATCGATCCCGCCGTCGGCGGGACGCTCATCTTCTCGGGGTTGACCGCCCTCATCGCCGGCGCGGTCCTCCTCCGGCGCTCCCGTCACGGATCCCGCTGAACCGACGGGATCGGATCAGCGGGTCATGGCCTCTCGAAGCGCGCCTGTGATCTGCGGGGCGAGGGAGTCGGCGAAGGTGACGGTCAGGTGATCCTGGTCGCGATAGATGTTCGCGCCTCCGACCACGGGAGCGCAGACCTCGTCGTCGCAGTACACGTCGGTGAAGTCGAGGAGCGTGACGAGGTCCTGCCCGTCCGCCGCCCCGCGCAAGGGGTCGTTGTCGACGAGGACGTCGGCCCTGGCGCCGTTGCACTCCGTCGCGTCACGCGTTCGCAGGCACTTGTTGGGGTCGGTCTCCCAGACCGGATTGTCGACCACCGTCACCACCGGGATGCCGCGGTCGGTCATCGTCGACCAGGCCTCGCGGTAACCGGCTACCGCCGCGTCGTACGACGAGCCGTAGCCCGCCGACGAGTACGGCGTGGTTGCGATCGCCGCGGTGAAGACGGCGTCGAACTCCTGCGCATCGAGGCTCTCCTGCACGCCGGCGCGCCAGTCGGAGCACGCGTCTCCGAACGCACCGGGTGTCGACAGCGGCGTGGCGTTCCACGGGCACGCGCCCTTGAAGTAGGTCGTCAGGTGCCAGCCCTCGGCGTCCGCGATGCGTTGCATCGTCGAGAGCAGCTGGAAGGCGTGGCTGTCTCCGACGAGAGCGATGCGCGGGGCGTCGGGAGCATCGGAGCCGAAGTCGCACTGCTGCGCGCGCGAGTCGTTCAACTGGATGAAGCACTGCTCGTCACCCGGTCGATCGACACCTGCGAAGCCCGGGGCCGGGAGGATGCTGTCGCCGAAGTCGGTGGTCTCGCACCCCGGTTCGAGCACCGAGGCCGCTCCGAAGCAGTCGGGCGGGTCTTCGCGCAGCTGCGCGAGGGTGGTCACGCCGTCCCGGTAGGTCGTGGCGTTCACGGCCCACGCTCCACCGGCGGTGAGGGCGACGACGAGCATCGCGGCGAGCGAGGTCCATAGGGTGACCTTCGCGGGCCGGGAGGTGAGCACCTTCCAACTGCGCGTCGGGTCTTCGACGAACCTCTTGGTCAGCCAGGCGAGCACGAAGCAGATCCCCAGCAGGGCGACGCGGTGATAGATCGTCAGACCCCAGAACGGCACGGACGGAGCGATGACGATCAGCGGCCAATGCCACAGGTAGAGCGAGTACGAGATGTCACCGATGAACTGAGCCGGACGCAGTGAGAGAACGCGGGTCGGGTACCACCAGCGCTCGGTGTTCGACGCAGCGATGATCGCTGCCGCACCCAGCGTCGGGAGAGCCGCCATGTATCCGGGGAACGGCGTCTGCCCGTCGAAGCGGAAGGCGACGAAGAGGAGGACGAGGACTCCTCCCCAGCCGAGGACGAAGCTCAGCCACCGATTGCGGACCCGCAGCATCGGCACGAGGGCGATCATCGCGCCGACCCCGAACTGCCACATGCGGGTGAAGGTGACGAAGTAGGCCGGCGCAGGGTTGGTGAGCGTGAAGACGACGCAGAAGACGAAGGAGGCCACCGAGACCGCGCCCAGCGTGATGAGCACCGTGCGGCGCACGTTGCCGCGGATCCACTTCACGGCGACCCACGCCGCGAGCAGCATGAGCAGGGGCCAGACGACGTAGAACTGCTCCTCGAGTGACAACGACCAGTAGTGCTGGACCGTGGTCGGTTCGCCGCCGTGGTTGAGATAGTCGGCCGACGTGAAGGCGAGGAACCAGTTCTGCACGTAGAACGTCGAGGCGACGATCTCCTGCACCTCGTTCGGGAGTGCCGAGGTGGGAGTCAGGTACGGCGACATGGCGACGAGCGCGCACACGAGGAGGACGAGCAGCGAGGCCGGCAGCAGACGCCGCGCGCGCCGCGCCCAGAACTGTCCGAGCTTCACCGTTCCGGTCGCCGTGAGCTCGCGCATGAGGTGGCCGGTGATGAGGAACCCGGAGATGACGAAGAAGATGTCGACACCGACGTAGCCGCCCGGCAGGCGAGCGGGCCAGAAGTGGTAGAGCACAACGAAGAGCACGGCGATCGCGCGCAGTCCCTGCACATGCGGGAGGAAGCGTGACGGCTCTGCGTGCTCGGGCGAGCGGTCGGACCGGAGCCTCGGGCGGGTGGCGACGGGCTCGCCGAGGTTCTGCGGTCCGGAGCGGGAATCGGCGCCGGAGCGAGAGTCAGCGGAGTGCACTCCTCGACGGTAGTCGACGACGCCCCTCGAGCCGGGAACGACGCGTGTTTCCGCGGGCGTAAGCCGAGCCTCAGCTTGCTTGCGGAATGCAGCGGGCTGAGTAGCGTTGGCATTCATAGGGGCACGATGTGCCCAGCATGGAGGCGAAAATGACTGACATCCACACCACTTCCGAGACCGCAACGGTCGCCGACCCCACGATGGCCGCCGCCACCGCGCAGTTCCTCTCGCCCGTCGTCCTCGGGCTCGAGGCCCTCGTCGTGAACGGCAAGCAGGCGCACTGGCACGTGCGCGGTGCGAACTTCATCGGCGTGCACGAACTCCTCGACACGATCGTCAGCCACGCTCAGGATTGGTCCGACCTCGCCGCCGAGCGCATCGTCGCCCTGGGGCTTCCCATCGACTCGCGCCTGCAGAGCGTCGCATCGAAGGCGAAGCAGACCAGCGTTCCCGCCGGGTTCGCCCCGTCCGACGTCATCATCCGTGCGGTGCTCGCCGACATCGACGCCGTTCTCGGAGACCTGCAGGCGGCGGTCGACGGACTCGACGAGACCGACCTCACCAGCCAGGACGTCGCGATCGAGATCAAGCGGGGCCTCGACAAGGACCGCTGGTTCCTCTTCGCGCACCTCGCCGCGTAAGCGGTCACGCACCGACGAAGGGCCCCGGGATCATCCCGGGGCCCTTCGTCGTCTCACGCCCGGTGGGTCAGCCGCCCGCCCAGGAGCGTCGCGGAGATCTGCATCCCGCGGAGTTCGAGCTCGGACGCCTCCAAGGGATCGGTCGAGCAGAGGGCTAGATCGGCGACCGCGCCCGGCTCGATCCGCGCCCCGCCGAGCGTTCCGCCGGCCGTCGAGGCGGCCAGAGCCGCCGCCGCGCCGATCCTCTGCTCGGGACGCCACGGTTCGCGTCCGTCTCGGGTGCGATAGACGGCACCCGCGATGGCGGCCCAGGGATCCAGGGGCGACACCGGCGCGTCCGACCCGAAGACGAGGTTCGCCCCCGCGTCGGCGAGGGCGCGCAGCGGGTAGGCCGTCGCCGTCTGGGCCGCCCACATCTCGTCGGTCACATCGCGGTCGTCGATGGCGTGCTCGGGCTGCACGCTCGCCGTCACACCCAACCGGGCGAACCTCGGGATGTCAGCGGCGGCGACGAGCTGCGCGTGCTCGATCGTGCCGACCGCGCCCGTGGTCGCGTAGGCGTCGAGCGCGTGGGAGTTGGCGACGTCTCCGATCGCGTGGATCGCGCACTCCAGCCCCGCGCCGGTCGCCCGCATCATCAGGTCGGTCAGGGTGCGCGGGTCCACGGTGAGCAGGCCGCGGTTGTGCGGGTCGTCGGGGTACGGGTGCCCGCAGGCCGCCGTGCGCGTTCCGAGCGAACCGTCGGTGATGACCTTCAGCGGCCCCGTGCGGATGAGACCCCCCTCGGAACCGCGGACCGGGTCGCCCGTCCGGAGTCCCTCGGCGATCGCGCGCTCGAGGTGCTGCGGGTAGATGCCGTAGCGCACGCGGAGCACGTCGAACCCCGCGGCGGCACGCCGCATCCAGGACTCGTCGTTCCATGTCATGTCGAGATCCACCATGCCGACGACGCCCCGCGCCGCTGCGGCGCGCGCCGCCTGCTCGACCAGTCGATCGCCCCCGAGCGGATCGGCGGCGTTCAACCGGCGCGAGATCTCGAAGGCGTCCTCCTCGCGGAGGAACCCCGACGGGTCGGCGGCGTACCCCTCGCGCGCGAAGGCGGCGGTGTTGAGCCACACGCTGTGCACATCGGCGTTAATGAGGTACGCCGGAACGTCACCGGTCGCCTCGTCCAGCAGCGCCAGGGTCGGCTCGTCCGGCCACAGGGCGTCGCGGAACCCGACGCCGATGCGGCGTCCGTCCTCCGGCGTCGCGGCGGCCATGATCGTCGCCGCCTCGCGGGCGGTCGCGGCACGGCCGACGTCGATGCGCTGCGAGAGGAGAGCCCACTGCAGGGCGTGCACGTGGTGATCCCACAGCCCGGGGATGAGCCAGGACCCGTCGGCGTCGACGATCTCGCCCACGGGACGCAGCGCGCCGGACGGGGCGATGTCGGCGATGCGTCCGCCCGCCAGGAACACGTCGAACGCGCCGTCGTGCGGCAGCAGCTCGCGTCCCGCGCCCGCGATACGCGCGCCGCGGATGGTGCCGACCTGCGCCCCGATCATCGCTGGGGGCGCGCGTCGGCCGCGCGTCGCATCTCGGCGGCGAGCTCGGGCTGGGCGTACGAACCGTCGCCGCTCAGCTCGGCGATGATCGTCTCGACCACATCGGGCGTCTTGTTCTGACTGAGTTTGCGCTTCGCGACGACCTTCGTCGGGGTCATCCGGAATCCGACCGTCCCTCGTTCGAGTCGCTCGACGAAGCTCGCGTCATTCGGTCGCTCCCACAGCATCCGGGGCTCGGACACCCGTCGCTCGAAATGCTCGACGAGTCGGTCGAGCACGCGCAGGTTCTCGTCGGGCGAGAGTATTTCGGGCACGCCCGTGAGGTGGACCGAGACGAAGTTCCAGGTGGGCACGGCGGCCACGTCGCCGTACCACGACGGCGAGATGTACCCGTGCGGGCCCTGCACGACGAGCATCAGCTCCCGCTCCCCCAGTCCGAGGATCAGGTCGTCGGGCTTGCCGACGTGACCGACGACGGTGAGGTCGTCCCGGTCGTCGTCCAGCAGCACCGCGTAGTGGGAGGCGACGAGACCGTCGTCCGTGCTGCTCACGAGGGTCATCCAGGGGTTCCGCGCGATGAGGCGACGCAGCTCGCTCACGTCGGTCATCGCGAAGCTCGGGTTCTGCCGCATCCGCTCAGCCTAGAGCCGTCACGCCTGGCATCTGGGACACCAGTAGAGCTTCCGGCCGGCCGCTTCCTCGACGACGATGGAGGTGCCGCACACCCGACAGGGCAGACCCGCACGGTGATAGACCCAGTGGCGATCGTCGCGGCTGGCCATGGCGGCGCGGTAGGCCTCGGGGTCGAGGTCGTCCATCGTCATCATCTGACCGGTCTCGACGCCGATCGCGAGGAGCCGCACCCAGTCACGCCACAGGTCGCGCACGACCTCCTCGGGAACATCGCGCCCGGGCGTGTGGGGGTTCTGACGCGCCCGGAAGAGCATCTCGGCGCGGTACACGTTGCCGATCCCGCTGACGACGCCCTGATCCATGAGCAGCAGACCGATCGCCGTCGGCTTGCGGCGCACGACCGAGACGAAGCGCTCCTCGCCCTCGACGACGTCGTCCACGAGCGGGTCGGGGCCGAGCTTGGCGATCGTCGCCGCGACCTCGTCGGGCGTCTGGATCTGGCACGCCGTCGGCCCGCGGAGATCGGCGCACGTCAGCTCGGTGAGCAGACGGAGCCGCACCTGACCCACGACGGGCGGTGGCCACTCTGTCTCCTCCTCGAGTCCGCGCGTCTGCTCCGACATGCGGACTCGCCCCCGGGCGCGCCTCGGGGCACCGATCGACGAGAGGGAGTTCTCGCCCGCCGCATCCAGGATCGGCTCGCCGTCGAGGACCGTGCCGCGCTGATTCGTCTGACCCATGCGACCGTTCGCCGACGCGATGGTGGGATCGACGACGATGTCGCCGGCGAAGTCCCAGGCCCCGTACATGCCGAGGTGGACGCGCAGCCAGACGTCCTCGTCGAACTCCAGGAACATCTGCTTGCCGACCGCCCGCACCGACGTCGCCTCCCGCCCGTCGAGCAGCGCCGCACCGTCGACGAAACGGCCCTGCGGGCTGGATGCCGCGACACGGCGACCGACCACGTTGCGGTCGAACTGGCGGGCGATGCGGTGGACGGAGTGTCCCTCCGGCATCAGCCGGCTCGCAGTTCGATGGGCGCAGTACGGATGGATTCGGATGCGGGCATCAGCCCGCTTCCGGATCGAGGGCGTCGACGTCCTCCCCGCCGCGGACGTCCGCGCGCGGATCGGGCAGGAGCGAACCGTCGTTCTCGAACGCGGCGAGCTGGGCGATCCGACGAGCGTGGCGCTCCTCGTCCGAGAACGGCGTGGCTACGAAGCGATCGATGAACGCTGCGGCCTCCTCGAACGTGTGCTGGCGCGCGCCGATAGCGATGACGTTGGCGTCGTTGTGCTCGCGGGCCAGTTCGGCCGTCGCCATGTTCCACACCAGCGCCGCCCGTACACCGCGCACCTTGTTCGCCGAGATCTGCTCGCCGTTTCCGGAACCTCCGAACACCACGCCGAGCGTGTCGATACCGGCCGCCTGGTCGCGGACCACGGCCTGCGCCGCCCTGATGCAGAACGCCGGGTAGTCGTCGACCGGGTCGTACTCGATCGGGCCATGGTCGACGACCTCGTGGCCTTGGGCCGCGAGGTGGTGCTGGAGCTGGGTGGAGAAGTCGAGACCCGCATGGTCGGTCGCGATGTGGATGCGCATGGCACTCATCCTAGAAGTGCGTCGGGACAGAAGTCGGGATCAGGGAAGGACGCCCGAGGCCGCGGGCTTGAAGCCGGCACGGACGTTCTCGCAGCAGCCCGGTCGGCAGACGTCGAACCACGGACCGAGCGAGGTCTCGTGAGGGCGCTCGGAAGCGGGCGTGCCGTTGACGCGCTCCTCGATGAGGTCGACGAGACCGGCGACATAGGCCGGGTCGACACCCGGCGTCGGCGTGCGCACCGCGCGGATGCCGACCTCCTGCGCCGATTCCATCGCTTCGGTATCGAGGTCCCACAGCACCTCCATGTGGTCGCTGACGAAACCGAGCGGCACGATCACGACGGCCTCCACGCCCCGCCCCGGCAGCTCGGCGATCACGTCGTTGACATCCGGTTCGAGCCAGGGCTGCGTGGGCGGGCCCGAACGGGACTGGTAGACGAGCTCCCAATCGAGAACGCCCGCCGACCCCGGGACGGCGGCGTACACGGCATCCATGACCACCTCGGCGACCGCTCTGTGCTGCGCCGCATACGCACCGCCCTCGCCGAAATCGACGTCGCGGGGACCGGAGCGCTCGGCATCGGCGGAGGGGATGGAGTGCGTCGAGAACAGCACCTGGATGGCCGACGGATCGACGTCCTGCGCGACGAAGGCCTGCACGGCGTCGCGGACTCCCGTGACGAACGGTTCGACGAAGCCCGGGTGGTCGAAGAACTGGCGCACCTTGTCGATCGTGACCGACGCCCCCGCACCGGTCTCGGTCAGCACGCGCGCGAAGTCTTCGCGGTACTGCCGGCAGCTGGAGAACGAGCTGTAGGCGCTCGTGGCCACGGCGAGGAGGGTCGTGTCGCCGGCCGCTGCGGCATCCGACACCGCTTCCTCGAGGTACGGCGACCAGTTGCGATTGCCCCAGTAGACGGGGAGGCCGAGTCCGCGGCGGGCGATCTCGGCTTCCAGCGCCGCCTTGAGTGCGCGGTTCTGCGCGTTGATCGGACTGATGCCGTCGAAGTGGCGGTAGTGGTGGGCGACCTCTTCCAGACGCTCATCGGGGATGCCGCGACCTCGCGTGACGTTGCGCAGGAACGGGATCACGTCGTCCTGTCCCTCCGGGCCGCCGAATCCGGCGAGGAGGACCGCGTCGTACGCGACCGGCGTCTCGACGTGGGGCGCACCCGACGACGCGGCGGGCGATGCGAAGAGCACCGTCGCAGGTGCGTCGGCCGGGGCTGGATGGAGGGATTCGTTGGCGGTCACGCGCTCAATCCTTCCACTCCCGGCGCATCGCTTCGCCGGAGTAGCTCGATGGTGTAACGAACCGGCCCCTCCGCACCGATCGGCCCCGGAGATAGGGTGGGACGGTTGTCGTCGGCGCCAGCCGCGTCGCGCAGCATCCGACCCCTCTACCCCTGGGAGAACGTCAGTGCCTGGAGAGAACCTCACCCGCAGCGAAGCGCAGCAGCGCCGCTCCGTCGTCGACCCGGCTGCGGGCGGTGGCATCGAGTACGAGATCGCGCTCGACCTGACGCGCGGCGCGGAGGTCTTCGGTTCGCGTACCGTCGTCCGATTCTCCGCGGTGGAGGGCGCCGACACCTTCATCGACCTCATCTCGGGCTACGTGCACTCGATCACGTTGAACGGGCGCGAGGTGCCGGTGTCGGCCCACGTCGACTCCCGCATCGCGTTGACCGGTCTCGAGGCCCGAAACGAACTCGTCGTCGTCGCCGACTGCAGCTACACCAACACCGGGGAGGGTCTGCACCGCTTCGTAGACCCCGTCGACGGCGAGGTCTACCTGTACACGCAGTTCGAGGTGCCCGACTCCCGCCGCGTGTTCGCGGTGTTCGAGCAGCCCGACCTCAAGGCCACGTTCCAGTTCACGATCACCGCGCCCGAGGCCTGGGCCGTCGTCTCGAACTCGCCGGCGCCGCAGCCCGAGCTCCACGGCGACGGCAACGCCACCTGGACCTTCGAACCCACCCCCACCATCTCGTCGTACATCACCGCGCTCATCGCGGGACCCTACGAATCGACCTTCTCGGAGCTCACGAGCGCCTCGGGCCGGGTGATCCCGCTCGGCGTGTTCGCGCGCAAGAGCCTGTGGGAGCACCTCGACGCCGAGTACGTCTTCGAGAAGACCCGGCAGGGCTTCGCCTACTACGAGGAGAAGTTCGACTACCCGTATCCCTTCGCGAAGTACGACCAGCTCTTCGTGCCGGAGTTCAACGCCGGAGCGATGGAGAACGCGGGCGCCGTCACGTTCACCGAGACCTACGTCTTCCGCAGCAAGGTGACGGATGCGGTGAAGGAGCGCCGCGTCGTCACGATCCTCCACGAGCTGGCCCACATGTGGTTCGGCGACCTGGTGACGATGAAGTGGTGGAACGACCTCTGGCTGAACGAGTCGTTCGCCGAGTGGGCCTCGACGATCGCCACGGCCGAGGCCACGGAGTGGACCGAAGCGTGGACGACCTTCAACGCGATGGAGAAGACCTGGGCGTACCGCCAGGATCAGCTCCCCTCGACCCACCCCGTCGTGGCGGAGATCAACGATCTCGAAGACGTGCAGGTGAACTTCGACGGGATCACCTATGCCAAGGGCGGCTCCGTGCTGAAGCAGCTGGCGGCGTGGGTCGGCATCGAGCAGTTCTTCGCCGGAGTGGCCGCCTACTTCGCCAAGCACGAGTGGTCCAACACCGAGCTCGGCGACCTGCTCACCGAGCTCGAGGCGACGAGCGGTCGAGAGCTGGGCGCGTGGTCGCGCAAGTGGCTCGAGACCGCCGGTGTGAACACCCTCTCCCCCCTGCTGGAGGAATCGACCGACGGGACGCTCTCGCGGTTCGCGATCGTGCAGACGGCCCCGGCCGACTACCCCACCATCCGCCCGCACCGCCTCGCCGTCGGCTTCTACTCGCTGAAGGGCGGCTCCCTGCAGCGCGTGCACCGCATCGAGCTCGACGTGGACGGCGATCGCACCGACGTGCCCGAGCTCGTCGGCGTCCGACGTCCCGACCTGGTCCTCCTCAACGACGAAGACCTCGCGTACGCGAAGATCCGTCTCGACGAGCGGTCGCTCGCCACCGCCATCGCGCACCTGAAGGACATCAGCGACCCGCTGGCCCGCTCGATCGTGTGGGGAGCCGCGTGGGACCAGACGCGCGACGCCGAGGCGTCCGCAACCGACTACGTCGACCTCGTGCTGCGTAACATCGGCTCGGAGACCGAGTCGACGACCGTGCGCACCACGCTCGCCCAGCTGCAGCTCGCGGCCAACGCGTACGTCGCCCCGGAGAAACGCGACGAGACGCGCGCCAAGGTCGCCGAGGCGCTGTGGGATCTGGCCCGCGCCGCCGCTCCCGAGAGCGACAGCCAACTGCAGTTCGTCACCGCGTTCGCCTCCGCCGCTGCCACCGACGCGCAGTGGGCCCGGGTCCGCTCGCTGCGCGACGGCGCCACGACGCTCGACGGTCTGACCGTCGACACCGACCTGTCGTGGCAGCTGCTGGTCTCGCTCGCCGCCGGCGGTGCCGTGTCGGCGAAAGACATCGACGACGCCCTCTCCGCCGACAACACGGCGAAGGGCGGCGAGTTCGCGGCGCAGGCTAAGGCCGCGCTTCCGACGGTCGAGGCGAAGATCGCCGCGTGGGACTCACTCGTGGTCAAGGACGACGCCCCGAACACGATCGTGCGCGCGGCCGCGGCCGGGCTCGTGCACCCCGCCGGCGTCGGGGTGCTGCGCGAGTTCGTGAAGCCGTACTTCGACATGCTGCTTCCGATCTGGAACTCGCGCAGTTACCAGATCGCGCAGTACCTGATCGTCGGCCTCTACCCTGCGGCTCTCGCCGATGCCGCCTTGCGCGACGCGACGCGCGCGTGGCTGGCCGAGAACGCGTCGGCGCCCGCAGCGCTGCGCCGCCTCGTGAACGAGAACCTCGCCGGGGTCGAGCGCGCGCTGTCGGTGCAGGAGCGCGACGCGGAGTAACCTGCCGCGACGAACGCCTCGGTGCCCAGCCGGCTCCGAGGCGTTCGTCGTTAACATGGGGATGATGCTCGTCCTCGCCGCAGAAACCACTGACGCCCCCGCCACGCCCGCCATTTTCACGCTCGAGACGTGGCAGCCCTTCCTCGATTGGCTGGTCAGTGCGGGGTGGCGTCTTCTCGGCGCGGCGGGAATCATCGTGGCCGCGGTGCTCGTTGCCTGGGTACTGCGCGTCGTAATCCGCCACATCGTGGGACGGATCGTCTCGGGCGCGAAGAACAAGGCGAACGTCGACGACACGCAGGCGCTCGAACGCTCGCCGCTCGCGGCCGTGCGGCTCGTCCAGCGCACCCGCACGCTCGGCACGATCCTGCAGAACATCATGAACGTCGTCATCGTGGTCGTGGCGCTGGTCCTGATCGCCGGCGTCGTCGCGCCCGATGTGCTGGCGTCGCTGACCCTCCTCACCGCGGCCGTCGGCGCGGGCCTCGGATTCGGCGCCCAGAACATCGTGAAGGACGTGCTCAACGGCATCTTCATCGTCGCGGAAGACCAGATCGGCATCGGCGACGTGGTCGACCTCGGGCTCGCCACCGGCGTCGTCGAGTACGTGAGCGTCCGCGTGAGCCACGTCCGGGACGTGAACGGCACGCTCTGGTACGTCCGCAACGGCGAGATCTTGCGCATCGGCAACATGTCTCAGGGCTGGTCCCGGGTCATCATCGACCTCGCCGTACCGGCGAACGCCGACATCCCCGAGGTCGAAGGAGCCATGCTCTCGGCGGCGAAGTCGCTCACCGACGAGCCGAAGTGGCGCTCCCGCATCATCGAGCAGCCCGAAGTCTGGGGTCTGGAGTCGGTGTCGGGCGACGCGCTCGTCATCCGCCTCGTCATGAAGACCCGCGCCAACGCCAAGGACGACGTCGCGCGGGAGCTGCGGATGCGGCTGAAGAACGCGATCGACGAACTGGGTCTCACACTTCCGCAGCTGAACTCGATCACGCTCAGCGGACTCGAGGGCGCGCAGCGGGTGCGCGGGGCGAACCCTCCCCGCACCCGGCCGAACCCGGTGGCCGTCGAGCAACGGCCCGTGTGGAAGCCGCGCAAGCGACCGAAGTCCACGCCGGGCGACCCCGGCGACCAGAAGACGCCCCCCGCTACGAAGGCGGAACCCGACACCGGCGAGGACGAGAAGTGACAGAGCAGACGAGCTTCTACGACGAAATCGGCGGAATGCCCACGTTCCGGCGACTCGTCGACGCGTTCTACAGGGGGGTGGCGAGTGACGAGGTGCTCAAGCCGATGTACCCCGAGGAGGACCTCGGCCCCGCCGCCGAGCGACTGACGCTCTTCCTCGCGCAGTACTGGGGCGGCCCCACCACGTACAGCGAGCGGCGGGGCCACCCGCGCCTGAGGATGCGGCACCAGCCGTTCCACGTGAACCCCGACGCCCGTGACCGGTGGCTCTCGCACATGCGTGCCGCCGTCGACGAGCTCGAGCTCTCCCCCTTGCACGAGGCGACGCTGTGGGATTATCTGCAGAGGGCGGCGCTGGCGATGGTGAACACCTTCGAGCCGACCGGCATCGGCACCCCCTCCGGGGGGCGCTCGACGCCGGGACTGCCCGTCTCCAGCCGGAGCGACAGCGCCGACTGACATCGCACGACGACGAAGGAGTCGCCATGACCGCTCGCATCTACGACACCGATGTTCTCGTCGTCGGGTGGGGGTTGGCCGGCCTGGTGGCGACGCGTGAGGCCCTCCTCGCGAACAAGCGCGTGCTGGTCGTGGACCAGGAGCCCCGCACGAACCTCGGCGGGCAGGCGTGGTGGTCGTTCGGCGGTCTGTTCCTCGTCGACTCTCCGGAGCAGCGCCGTTTCGGAGTGAAGGACTCGCTCGAGCTCGCGCGGCAGGACTGGTTCGGCAACGCCGCCTTCGATCGTCCGGAAGATGCGTGGCCCCGCCGGTGGGCCGAGGAGTATCTGCAGTTCGCCGCCGGTGAGAAGCGCTCGTGGTTGCGCGGGCTGGGGCTCGGCTTCTTCCCCGTCGTGGGGTGGGCGGAGCGCGGCGGGTACGGCGCGATAGGCCCGGGCAACTCCGTGCCTCGGTTCCACATCGCGTGGGGAACCGGCCCGGGCGTGCTCGCTCCGTTCCTCCGCGCGGCCGACGACGCCGAGTCGGACGGGCGCCTGGTGGTGCTCCCCCGCCACCGTGTCACGGAGCTGGCGGTGCATGACGGCGTCGTGGTGGGCGCCGTCGGTGACGTCCTGGCGCCGAGCCTCGCCGAGCGGGGCGCGGCCACGGATCGCGACGCGGTCGACCGCTTCGAGGTGCGTGCGACTGCCACGATCGTCGCGTCGGGCGGGATCGGGGGCAACCATGACCTGGTGCGCGCGATGTGGCCGGAGCGCCTGGGCACCGCACCCGGCACGATGCTCTCGGGGGTGCCCGCCTACGTCGACGGCTCCATGCTCCCCGTGGCCGAAGCGGCCGGCGGCACGGTGATCAACGCCGACCGGATGTGGCACTACGTCGAGGGCATCCAGAACTGGTCGTCGATCTGGCCCGATCACGGCATCCGCATCCTGCCCGGTCCGTCATCCCTCTGGCTGGACGCGACGGGGCGGCGGCTCCCCGTCCCCCTCTTCCCCGGGTTCGACACGCTGGGCACGCTGGCTCACCTGCGGAGCACCGGTCACGACCACTCCTGGTTCGTGTTGTCCTCGCGCATCGTCGAGAAGGAGTTCACCCTCTCCGGCAGCGAGCAGAACCCCGACCTCACGGGCAAGGACGTCCCGCTCCTGGTGCGGTCGCGCCTCGGGAAGGGAGCGTCGGGGCCCGTTCAGGCGTTCCTCGACAACGGCGCGGACTTCGTCGTGCGCGACAACCTCGACGATCTTCTCGCGGGCATGCGAGCACTCCCCGGCGGCGACCTGCTCGACACCGCCCGGGTGCGGTCGGAGGTGGAAGCGCGTGACCGCGAGATCGAGAACGACTTCACGAAAGATGCCCAGATCGCGATGCTGCGATCGGCGCGCTCGTTCCGCGGCGACCGTCTCGTCCGCACGGCCGCACCCCACCGCATCCTCGATCCCGCTGCGGGGCCTCTCATCGCCGTGAAGCTCCACGTGCTCACCCGCAAGTCGCTCGGCGGGCTCCAGACCGACCTGCAAGGACGGGTCCTCGGGCTCGGCGGCGAGCCCGTGCCGGGGCTGTTCGCCGCGGGCGAGGCCAGCGGCTTCGGGGGCGGCGGAATGCATGGCTACCGCGCGCTCGAGGGCACGTTCCTCGGCGGATGCCTCTTCTCCGGGCGCGTCGCCGGACGCGCGGCGGCGGCGGTCTAACTCACGGCGCCGGTGGAACGCACGGCCGTGAGCCCGTTGCGGACCGTCGTCCTCACCAGCACGTGCCCCCGCCGCAGCGAGAGCCGACGCCACGGGCCGGCTTCGCGTACCTGTGCCTGCTCCTCGCCGGAGATGAATCCGAGCGCGAAGGCCGCGAAGGCGGCACCCAGCGGCAGACCGTCGAGAAGGGGCTCGGCTGCACCCCACACGCTCGCCCGGACGCTCTGCACGATCTCCTCGCCCGCATCGCGCGGGACGGCCTGGGCGACGCTGGCGATACCCGCCTGTGCACGCGAAGCGAGAACGGATGCGGCGACCTCGCCGACGGCTCGCCACCCTGCGCGCGGCGGCGAGATCCCCGCCCACGTCGCCGTCAGGGCGGAGTCCGGCAGCACCAGCTGCGATGCGTCATCGGGAGCGACCGCGAGGGCGGTGCCGGGCACCACGAGATCGCAGACGAGCTCAGGGTCGATCGCCGTGGCCCGCAGACCGAGCACCGTAGGGGTCGCATCGAGCAGGTCGCGCGGCGCCAGCGGGGCGGACGTCATCACGAGCGTCCCCTCCGCGGCGCGGAGCCGCACAGCACCATCGCCGAGCTGAGCGGCGCGGGAGGCGAACGTCACGACGTCGGCGGCGCCCTGCGGATCGGGGAACACGAGACGAGCGGACACCCGCCCTAAACTACCAAGCGGCGAGCGGATGCTCGTCGGAACGGGAGGATCACGTGCCTGACGCCCTCGATCCCGTCGCCTCGCTCCTCGCGGTGCTCGATCTCCGCGACGCGGGCGCTCGGACGACGGAGGACATCTTCACCGGTGTCTCGCAAGCGATGCCCGGCGGACGGGTGTACGGAGGGCAGGTGCTCGCCCAGTCGGTCGTCGCCGCATCCCGGACGCTTCCCGCCGAGCGCGCTCCGCACTCCATGCACGGGTACTTCCTCCGGCCCGGTGACGCCAGCGCCGACATCACCTTCTCGGTCGATCGCATCCACGACGGGCGCTCGTTCTCGACCCGGCGCACACAGGCGTACCAGTCGGGCGTGCCGATCTTCTCGATGATCGCCTCGTTCCAGGACGAAGATCCAGGTCTCGAGCATCAGGCGCCCATGCCCGAGGGGTACCCCGACCCCGACGAGCTGCCCGACATCGAGGGCGAGATCGTCCGCGCCCACCCGCACTCGGGACGGATCTTCCGCGAACGCCCCGTCGACGTCCGGCACGTGCCGTCGCCCATCTACGTGGACGTCGACGAGCCCGTCGCGCGGCAAGCCGTGTGGATGCGCGTCAAGCGCGCGCTGCCCGACGACGCGGGTACCCACCGCGCAGCCCTCGCCTACATGAGCGACATGACGATCCAGGAGTCGATCATGCGCGCCCACGGCATCGCGTGGACGACGCCCGGACTCAAGGTGGCGAGCCTCGATCACGCCATGTGGTGGCACCGCCCCGCGCGTGTCGACGAGTGGCTGCTCTACGTGCAGGAGTCGCCCAGCGCCCGCGGGGGACGCGGGCTGTCGAACGGACGGATCTACTCGCGGGACGGCGCTCTGGTCGCGAGCGTCGCGCAGGAGGTCATGGTGCGGGTGCGTCAGGAAGCAGAGCCCCGCCGGTAGTCGATGGGCGCTCCGATGAACGGCGCCCACGCGCGGCGCTCCAGCTCGCTCCAGCGGGTCGGCCGCCCGCTCGCGGTGTCGACGATCACCACGACCGCCGTCGCGCGCGCATAGAGCACCGGGGCCTCGTCACCCAGGGGGCTGTACACCTCGAAGCAGATGTCGGCACTCGAGCCGCCCATGCGCCCGATCCACATCTGCACGTCGAGAGGTCGCTGTCCGTAGGGAACGGGTCGGTAGTACTCGATCTCCTGACGGGCGATGAGTGTCGCGCGCGACCCGCCGCTCTCGAGCACGTCCATCTCGAAGACCGCGGTGGGAAGAGGCTCGGCCGCGCCGTCGCCCTTCCAGAACGCGCGAAGCCGTGCCTCCTCGAGCAGCTTCAGCATCGAGGTGTTGTTGACGTGCCCCAGCGCGTCGAGGTCGCCCCACCGCAGATGGATGGGCACGTGGATGCGGGGGCGCGCAGCATCCGGTTCGATGGCGCTCCCCCGCTCCGAGGTCGTGTCAGTCACGCGTGAGCTTGCGGTACGAGGAGCGGCTGGGGTTGCCCGCATCCGGACCGAGCCGCTCGATCTTGTTCGCCTCGTACGCCTCGAAGTTTCCCTCGAACCAGTACCACTGATCGGGGTTCTCGTCGGTTCCCTCGTAGGCGAGGATGTGGGTCGCGATGCGGTCGAGGAACCACCGATCGTGGGTGATGACCACGGCGCAGCCGGGGAACTCGAGCAGTGCGTTCTCGAGCGAGCTCAGCGTCTCGACGTCGAGGTCGTTCGTCGGCTCGTCGAGAAGGAGCAGGTTGCCGCCCTCCTTGAGGGTCAGAGCGAGGTTCAGACGGTTGCGCTCTCCACCGGAGAGCACGCCGGCCTTCTTCTGCTGGTCGGGTCCCTTGAAACCGAACTTCGACACGTAGGCGCGCGAGGGGATCTCGACCTTGCCGATCGTGATGATGTCGAGCCCGTCGGACACGACCTCCCACAGCGTCTTCTGCGGGTCGATGTTGGACCGGTTCTGATCGACGTAGCTGATCTTGACGGTCTCGCCGATCTTGACCTCGCCGCCGTCGACGGGCTCGAGGCCCACGATGGTCTTGAAGAGCGTCGTCTTTCCGACGCCGTTCGGACCGATCACGCCGACGATTCCGTTGGGCGGCAGGCTGAAGCTCAGGTTCGAGATGAGCGAGCGCCCGTCGAAGCCCTTCTGCAACTTCTTCGCCTCGATCACGATGCTGCCCAGGCGCGGCCCCGGCGGGATCTGGATCTCGTCGAAGTCGAGCTTGCGCGTGCGGTCGGCCTCGGCGGCCATCTCCTCGTAGCGGGCGAGTCGAGCCTTGGACTTGACCTGGCGGCCCTTGGCGTTGGATCGCACCCACTCGAGCTCCTCGGAGAGGCGCTTGGCGAGCTTGGCGTCCTTCTTGCCCTGGACCTCGAGTCGCTGGCCCTTCTTCTCGAGATAGGTCGAGTAGTTGCCCTCGTACCCGATGAGGCGACCGCGGTCGACCTCGGCGATCCACTCCGCGACGTTGTCGAGGAAGTACCGGTCGTGCGTGATGGCGATGACGGCGCCGGCGTACTTCTGCAGGTGCTGCTCGAGCCACTGCACGCTCTCGGCATCGAGGTGGTTGGTGGGCTCGTCCAGGAGCAGCAGATCGGGCTTCTGGAGGAGGAGCTTGGTGAGCGCGACGCGTCGCTTCTCACCACCGGAGAGGTTGGCGATCGCGGCGTCGCTCGGCGGCGTGCGCAGGGCCGACATCGCCTGCTCCAGCTGCGAGTCGAGATCCCACGCGTCGGCCGCGTCGATCTCCTCCTGCAGGGTGCCCATCTCGGCGAGGAGCGCGTCGAAGTCGGCGTCGGGGTCGGACATCAGCGCGGAGATCTCGTTGAAGCGGTCGACCTTCGCCTTGATGGCGATGCCGTCCTGGATGTTCTCCAGCACGGTCTTGCTCTCATCGAGCTCGGGCTCCTGCATGAGGATGCCGACGGAGAAGCCCGGACTGAGCTTCGCCTCGCCGTTGGACGGCGTGTCCATACCCGCCATGATCTTCAGGATCGTCGACTTTCCGGCGCCGTTCGGGCCGACCATTCCGATCTTCGCGCCCGGAAGGAACGACATCGTGACGTCGTCGAGGATCAATTTGTCGCCCACGGCTTTTCGCGCGCGGACCATCTGATAGATGTACTCAGCCATATCGCTCCCAGTCTAGGGGCGCGAGCCGGGCCGACCGGGGCGCGGGGTCACCAATCGATCGGGCGGGTGTTCCCCACGAGGCACCGGCCGGCCGCGAGTCCCGGCATGACCACGGTCACGGGCTGTCCCGTCGAGGGGCCGACCTGCCCGATCAGGCACTCCTCGCCCCAGCGCACCGAGAACTGGATGCTCTCCGCATCGTTGCCGACGGTCGACTGATTCTCGGTCACCTGCATGGCCGCTCTGTCGAAACCCGCGGCGACGAGGGCATCGACGTACGCGCGCCCGACGTCGGGTCCGGCGGCGACCGACTGCACGATCTGCGCGAAGTACGGGAGATTGGCCGAAGCGTCACCCTCCGGCACCAGCCTCGGCGCTTCGGCCGTGGGCGGTGCTTCAGCCGTCGGGGTCAGCGTGGCCGTCGCGGTCGGCACGGGGTCGGGCGTATCGGTGCATCCGACCAGCGCGGTCGCCACCGCGAGGGCGAGAACGACGAGGCCGGCACGGCGGGAGGCAGTCGGTCCGATCACGCTGCGAGTCTACGGGCGCACCTCAGAAGGGCGTGTCGGCGAGCTGCGTCGCCGGTGCGCGCTCGGCCGTCGCCGCAGGGATGGCCCACCCGTCGGAATCGGTCGCGGCCACCACCGGTGCGGCCGCGACCACGGGCTCGGGCTGGTGCGACTCGCCATCGGGTGCGACCACCGGCGCCGGCGCGGCGGGCTCGACGGCGCCCCCGTTCTTGTGGAACGTCGTGCGTCCTCGGAGCAGATCGTGTCCGACGGCATCCGCCTCGACTTCGACGGCGAGACCGCGCTTCGTGCCGTTGTCCCACTCTCGGAGGCGCAGGCGGCCCGTGACGATCACCCGGTCGCCTTTGTGCAGCGAGGCGAAGGCGTTCTCCCCGAGTGCGCGATAGGCCGACACCTGGTACCAGTTCGTGAACACGTCGACCCATCGTTCGGTCGACTTGTCGAACCGGCGGTGGGTCGACCCCACGCGGAAGTTGGTGACGGACGCACCGCCTCCGAGGATGCGATGCTCCGGTTCCGCAGCGAGATTGCCCGTGAACGTGATGGTGTCGGTCATTTCGTGTCCTTTCGGTCGGGGATGCTCCGGCGCCCGAGTGCCCGTCGAACGCCGGAGCGTCTCCAGCTTCGCCGTGGGGACACCCCGGCGCGTGGCCTCGTCTGCTTCTGGGGATGATCGCCCGACCTCCCCCGATGGGGAGGAGTCGATCGACGACCCGTCGGCCGCGCGTCACGATGTCGGAGGCCGCACATATCTTCGAATCGAACGGAGGAACGAACATGCAGACGCTGGAGCGCGAAGCCCCGACATTCGACCTACCGCCGTGGGTGCGCCTCACCCGCGCGGCGGCGACCCTCTGGCGGGTAGCCGACGCCGACGGGAGACCCCTCGGCCATGTGCGTGCCGTCGCGGTCGCCGACGGATGGAGATTCCGAGCCGAGCGGTACCACGGGGGCACGCGATCGTTCCGCTCGCTCGGCGAGTTCTGGGCCGTCTCCGACGCGTTCGACTGCCTCCGCTATCAGCGATGACGCTCAGACCACGGCGTCGAAACTGTCGACCAGCGCCCGGGGCGCTCCGTCGTGCACGGTCGGCCAGACCTGCTCCAGGATCGACACGGCGCTGACGAGTGTCGCCGCGGGGGCCGTGAACGGCACGCGCAGGTGGCGGTCGTAGCCGCCTTCCACTGCGAAGCGCGATCCAGCCGAGAGGTACAGGCCCCGCGCTCGCGCGGCCATGACCAGACCGGAACTCAGCGGGGCGTCCAGCTCGACCCAGAGCGACACTCCGCCGTCGACGGCGGGCACGCGCCACTGGGGAATCCGATCGCGCAGCGCGGCCGAGACGGCGTCTCGCCCCTGCCGGAGCAGGTGAGCGCGTTGCTGGGCGATCTCGTCGAGGCGAGGCAGGAGTGCCTCGGCGACCGCCTGCTCGATCTCCGGTGTGCCCAGGTCGTGCACGGCGCGTGCGGAGACGAGACGACGGACGAGTTCGGCCTCCGCTCGGATCCATCCGATCCGCAAGCCGCCCCACACCGTCTTCCCGAGCGAGCCGAGGCGGATCACCGACTCCCCCCGGCCGAACGGCTCGGGCTCGATCGCCCGATCGATGTCGAGATCGGACGTGGTCTCGTCGACGATGACGAGGGTGCCCGATCGGTCGGCGGCCGCGGCGATGACCGCACGCTCCTGCGCCGTCATCGTGCGACCCGTCGGGTTCTGGAAATCGGGCATCAGATACGCGAGCACCGGGAGGGTTCGCGCGAACGCCTGCTCCGCGCGGTCGAGGTCCCACCCATCCGACGTCGTCACCGGGACGCCGACCATGCGAGCACCGGCGCGGCGGAAGGCATCGGCCGCGTGGGGATAGGTGGGCGTCTCGATGAGCACCCTGTCGGCGCGACCCAGCAGCACCGACGCGATCAGGTGGATCGCGCTCTGCGCGCCTGTCGTGATCATCACCTCGTCGGGAGTGGTCGGGATCCCCCGGGCCGTGTAACGGGCGGCGATGGCATCGCGCAGTCCAGGACGGCCGACGATGTCGTACCCGACCGTGGAGACGAGTGTCGCTGCCCCGGCCGCCACGTCTGTGATGACGCCGGCCAGCCCCGGCCACGCGGGTGGACTCGCCTGCTGCAGGTCGATGGTCTCGTCGCCGGTGGCACGATGCCCAGGGTCTGTGCGCCGCAGAGGCAGAGTGATGCTGCCGGAGCCGCGGACGCTCTCGATGTGCCCGGTGTCACGGAGACTCCGGTACGCGGCGGCCACTGTCGTGCGACTCAGGCGCAGCTCCGCCGACAATTCCCGTTCCGCGGGGAGGGCCGTGCGCGGCGCGATCCGATTGTCGAGACAGAGGAGCCGGATGCCGTCGGCGAGAGCCTCGTACACCGGATCCTTCGAGCGCCAACCGCCGAGCGAGGCGGCGAGGGAGCGGGCCGATATCCGTGAGTCCATGAATCCAGATTAGATGAATTGGCCTCTCCGGTACGGTCCAATCCGGTGATTGGATGTTCGCATGGCCCGACGCATCCTCCAGCTCCTCATCGGTCTCGTGCTCTACGGGGCCGGGTGCGCTCTGACGATCCGCGCCGGGTGGGGCGTCGACCCGTGGACGGTCTTCGCGCAGGGAGTCTCGATCCACACCGGCGTCGGCATCGGCTGGGTGACGAACATCCTCGGTGCCCTCGTGCTCCTGGCGTGGATCCCCCTCCGGCAGAAGCCGGGGATCGGCACGCTGGCGAACGTCGCTCTCGTCGGCACCTCGATCCAGGCGACGCTGGCTTTCGTGCCGACGGCGCCCGACGTCTGGACGGGGGGCGCCATGCTGGTCGGTGGCACCCTGCTCGTGGCTCTGGCCTCCGGGCTCTACCTCGGGACGGCGTTCGGCCCTGGACCGCGCGACGGACTGATGACGGGGCTGCACCGCCGTCTCGGCTGGCCGATCTGGCTCTGCCGACTCCTCGTGGAGAGCACCGTGCTCATCGCCGGATGGCTGCTGGGCGGGACCGTCGGCGTAGGCACCGTGATCTTCGCGGTCTGCATCGGACCGCTGGTGCACCACGCGCTGCCGCTGTTCGACCTCGCGAAGCGACGCCGGGTCCCGGTCGAGGCCTGAGAGCCCGACTATCTCCGCTCAGTGCTCGCGGAATTCGGGGCGCTCCGACCCCGGTTTCAGATGCGCGGTGAGCGCCGACTTGGCGATCTCCATGGTCGGGTAGCGGCCGAGCTCCTCGTCGGCCCCCGCCATCTGCACGACGTACCAGTCGTCGTCTGTCTGGATCTTGCCCACGGCCCCCGCCGGTCCGTAGGCCACCCACAGTCTGCGCGTCTTCGCTTCGGTCATCATCGACTCCTTACGCCTGTCCGATGGACGCTACGCCTGGCGCGGACCCCGCGCCAGTGCATGCCGGGACGACCCCCGCTACTCTGGTCGTCGGCCCCCAGTAGCTCAGTGGATAGAGCAACGGCCTTCTAATCCGTTTGTCGCACGTTCGAATCGTGCCTGGGGGACTCCGCACCGCCTGTCGACGGGCGTCATTAGACTGATCGTCATGGTGGCTGCCTCCGAGAACGATCGACTCGTCTGGATCGACTGCGAGATGACGGGACTCGATCTCGACGTCGACGAACTCGTGGAGATCGCCGTCGTCGTCACGGATTTCGACCTGCGCATCCTCGACCCCGGATTCTCCATCGTCATCAAACCCGATGACTCGGCCCTGGCGTCGATGAGCGAATTCGTCACCGACATGCACCGCTCCTCCGGACTGCTCGAGGAGATCCCCCACGGCGTCAGCCTCGCCGACGCCGAGTTCCAGGCGCTGGAGTACATCCAGAGATTCGCGCCGGTCGAGGGCAAGGCACCGCTCGCGGGCAACACGATCGGCACCGACCGCATGTTCCTCGCGAAGTACATGCCCCGCATCGACCGCTGGTTGCACTACCGGAACATCGACGTCTCGAGTGTGAAAGAACTCTCCCGTCGCTGGTTCCCGCGCGCCTACTTCCATGCGCCCGCGAAGGACGGCGGGCACCGCGCTCTCGCCGACATCCGCGAATCGATCCGCGAACTCGCCTACTACCGCCAGGCGGTGTTCGTTCCCGAGCCCGGCCCCAGCAGCGACGTCGCGAAGGCAGCCGCAGCCTCCACCGTGTCGTCTTTCTCGGCAGGAGTGTGAGAGAATCGTTGGGTTGCCCGCGCGAGCGGGAGACATGGTGGGTATAGCTCAGTTGGTAGAGCGCGGCCTTGTGGTGGCCGATGTCGCGGGTTCGAGCCCCGTTACTCACCCCAATGCTTGATCTGAGTTCCGACGCGTTCGAGAGACTCGTGGTGGACGAACTCGATCGTCTCCCCGACGAGATGATCGACGGTCTCGACAACGTCGTCTTCGTCGTCGAAGACAGAGCAGAGGACGGCAGTCTCGACCTGCTCGGTCTCTACGACGGGTGGGCGCTGACCGAGCGGGAGCGCTACGGCGTCGGCGAGCTGCCCGACCGGATCATCCTCTACCGCGAGGCCCACCTCGCCGTGTGCGACGACGAGGAAGAACTCCGCGACGAGGTGCACACCACGCTGGTGCATGAGATCGCGCACTTCTACGGCATCGACGATGAGCGCCTGCACGAGTTGGGATGGGCCTGATCATGGCACTCACGCACCTCGACGCCCGGGAGGACCTCGACCCGGGTCGACTCGGCGACGACGTCTGGCAGACCGTGGTCTGGAACGATCCGGTCAACCTCATGAGCTACGTGGCACATGTTTTCCGCGAGTACTTCGGATTCGACGCCGAGACGGCTTCCCGACTGATGCTCGCGGTGCACCACGAGGGGCACGCCGTCGTGTCGCGGGGTCCCCGCGAGCAGATGGAACTGCACACCCAGGCCATGCACGATTACGGCCTGTGGGCGACCGTGCGGAACGGAGCATCCTCATGACCGACCGGATCGTCGTCCTCGAGATCTCGGCCATCGAGGCCGTTCATCTCTCCGGGATGGTGCGGCAATTCCTCGAACTCCTCGACGAGACATCCGTCGAGGGCGCCGCTCCCCCCGACCCCGCCGTTGCGCGCCTCCTCCCGGACGCGTACGCCGATGACGCCGACGCCTCCGCCGAGTTCCGCCGGCTCACGGGCTCCGACCTGCTGGACCGCCGCAGGCATGACGCCGGCGTGGTGCTCGCGACGCTCTCGACCGGCGGGCCGGAACTCGACATCGTGACGGCCGAAGAGGCCGACTTGACGCGCGCTTTCGTGCTCACGCTCGACGGCGAAGAATCGGGTGCATGGATGCGGGTGCTCGCCGCCATTCGCCTGGTGCTCGCATCGCGGCTCGGGATCGAGACGGAGGACGACCACGACGAGGAAGATCCCCGCTTCGGGATCTACGAGTGGCTGGGCTTCCGGCTGGACGGTCTCGTGCAGGCGGTAGACGCCTCCCACTGACTCAGGGCACCGCCAGGACGAGGGTGGCGTGGCTGGTCGGTTCGTCCCGCACGATATGCGCCTGCTCTTGCAACGCCCAGCGATCCCAGTGCGGCTCGTACGTCTCGCCGTCGCGAGCGATGCCGCGTCTGCGCCGTTCCGGTGCCGGAGACTCCAGCCACACACGGACATCCCCGAGACGAGCCGTCGCCGGGGTGAGGAGTCCGGAGCCTTCGACGATCAGAGGGAGCGAGGGGTCGACCGCGTGCGCTTCGGCACGGGCCCCGTCGACCCAGTCCCACCGCCGCCATACCCCGATGATTCCGCGCGCGTGCGGCATCAGGACCGTCGTGCGCGCGTACTCGACCCCCTCCTCGAGCCCGTCCCACCCCGGGTACAGGGAGTCGAGGGCCACCGATTGGACCCGGCCCTGCACGGGCCAACGCTGAACGACACGCTGAGCGAGCGTGGTCTTGCCGGCCCCGCTCTGTCCGTCTATCAGGATGACGGGATTCGGCGCCTCGACGCCGATCACGGCGTCGAGGATCCGTGTGACGGCCGACTCGAGAGCTCGAGCGACCGGGTCGACGCTACTTCTTGAGTGCGCGGATGACACGGCTGAGCGCGCGTCCGACCACCCACACGAGAGGAATGGCGACGGCGGCGAAAGCGACGACGTTCGGTTCGAACCGAAGATCGTCACCGCGGCGGATGTAGGCACCGAGCGGCAGCGAATACCCGCCACCGCCGCCACCGCCGTTGCCGGACTCGTCGGAGCCGCCCCCGAAGCCGGTCCAGGTGAGCGCGACCGGGATGAGGCGAACGCCGTCGACGTCCTGCTGCTCCCCGTAGGACGACTTCACTCCGAAGGACGCGGACTGCTCACCGAGCTCTAATGCGATGTTGGGCATGGCCCCACCGTACCCGCCGCGCCTTCCGGTTCCCAGGCCTTGACGGCGGGAGCCCACCCGATCAGCGCTCGTGTGCGGACGGGCGGGGGTGCGACGGCAGAGCCCCCGTGTCACGCATCGGGCCGAGGAGAGCCGCCCGAGTGATGACGCCCTTCCCGAAGCGCGCGGTCGCGTCGTCGAGCGCACCCTCGACCCTGCGCCACTCCTCATCGTCATCCCAGAGCGCGAACCCCGACGTAGGAGCGCGGAGCTTCTCGGCGCGAACTCCGATCAGCCGGACGGGAAGTGGGCGCTCGATGGCGTCGAAGAGCTCGATAGCCGCCTCGCCGATGCGTTGCCCCACCGCTGACGGCTCGGCGAGCGTGCGGGATCGACTGAGCGTCGTGAAATCCGAGAACCGCACCTTGATGGCGATCGTGGCCGCCTCGACCCCGTGGCCGCGGAGGCGTGATCCCACTCGGTCGGCGAGGCGCCTCAGCTCGACGTGGAGCACGCCCGTCGAAGAGATGTCGTCGGAGAAGGTCTCTTCGTGCCCGATGCTCTTCTCGACGCGGGTCGTGTCGACCTCACGGGCGTCGATGCCGCGGGCGAGGCTCCAGATGCGCTCCCCCATCGCCGCGCCGAGCGCACGGTCGAGCACCGCGCGCGGGGTGCCGAGCACGTCGCTCACCGTGCGGATGCCGCGCGACTCGAGCGCCTCGGACGCCTTCGGACCGACGCCCCACAGGGCTCGTACCGGTCGCGGAGCGAGGAAGGCCGCTGTGTCGCGCTCGGCGACGATCAGCAGGCCGTCGGGTTTGCTGATCGTGGACGCCATCTTCGCCACGTGCTTCGTGGCCGCCGCACCGATGCTGCAGGTGAGGCCCGTCTCGTCCTTGACGCGCTGGCGGAGCGCACGAGCGATCACGCCGGGGCTCCCCCACAGACGTCGCGCACCGCGCACATCGAGGAACGCCTCGTCGATCGAGAGGGGCTCCACCAGCGGGGTGACATCGGAGAAGATCGACATGACCTGCGCGGACAGGGCGATGTAGCGGTCGAAATGAGGGCTCACGACGGTCGCCATCGGACACAGGCGCAATGCCTGTCCCATCGACATCGCCGAACGCACGCCGTATCGACGCGCCTCGTACGAGGCCGCGGACACCACGCCTCGACCCTCGGTGCCCCCGACGATGATCGGCTTACCGCGAAGAGACGGGTCGTCGAGCACCTCTACCGACGCGTAGAACGCGTCCATGTCGACGTGCAGGATTCCTGCCCCGGTGTCATCCGCCGCATCCGACGAGACGAGGCGTCCCGATCCGTCAGCTCGACCCATGATCCGATTCTCGCTACCCCCACCGACATCGCGGCGAGGAGATCGTTACTGAGCGGCGCGCTCGAGGATCAGCTCGCGGACGCGCGCCGCGTCGGCCTGGCCCTTCATCGCCTTCATCACGGCACCGATGACCGCGCCGGCGGCCTGCACCTTGCCGTCGCGGATCTTCGCCATGACATCGGGCTGAGATGCCAGCGCATCGTCGATCGCGGCGATCAGCGCACCATCGTCGGAGACCACCGCGAGACCTCGCGCGTCGATGACCTCCTGAGGCGTGCCCTCCCCCGCCACGACGCCCTCGAGCACCTGGCGGGCCAGCTTGTCGGTGAGCGTGCCGGCGTCGATGAGTTTCTGCAGCGCGGCGACGTCGGCAGGAGCGATGAGATCGGATGCTTCGCGATCGGCCGCGTTCGCGATGCGGCTGATCTCGCCGGTCCACCACTTGCGCGCCGAGGCCGGGCTCGCGCCCGCCGCCACCGTCGCCTCGACCTCGGCGAGGAGGCCGCCGTTGGCGACATCCTGGAACTCGAGGTCGGTGAAGCCCCAGTCGGCTTTCAAGCGGCGACGACGCACCGCGGGCGGCTCGGGGAGCTGCGCGCGCAGTTCCTCGATCAGCTCGATCGACGGTGCCACGGGCAGCAGGTCGGGCTCGGGGAAGTATCGGTAGTCGTCGGCATCGGACTTCGGCCGTCCCGGCGAGGTCGTCCCGGTGTCCTCGTGCCAGTGGCGGGTCTCCTGGGTTATCGTGCCGCCGCCGGCGAGGATCGCCGCCTGCCGCTGGATCTCGTAGCGCACGGCGCGCTCGACCGACCGCATCGAGTTGACGTTCTTCGTCTCGGTGCGGGTTCCGAGCGGAGCGGGCGCCTCGCCTTCGGGAGTGCGCGGACGGAGGGAGACGTTCGCGTCGCAGCGGAGGTTTCCGCGCTCCATGCGGGCTTCGGAGATGCCGAGCGACAGCACGATGTCGCGGATGGCCTGCACGTACGCCTTCGCGATCTCGGGCGAGCGGTGCTCGCCCCCGTAGATCGGCTTGGTGACGATCTCAACGAGCGGGACCCCCGCGCGGTTGTAGTCGACGAGGGAGTACTCCGCGCCCTGGATGCGCCCGGTCGCACCTCCGACGTGCGTGAGCTTGCCGGCGTCCTCCTCCATGTGGGCGCGCTCGATCGGCACGCGAACGAGGGTGCCGTCCGCCAGCTCCACCTCGACCTCGCCCTCGAACGCGATCGGCTCGTCGTACTGGGAGATCTGGTAGTTCTTCCCGAGGTCGGGGTAGAAGTAGTTCTTCCGCGCGAACCGGCTCGACGCGGCGATGGAGCATCCGAGCGCGAGCCCGAGGCTGATCGAATAGCGGACCGCTTCGGCGTTGACGTTGGGAAGCGCCCCCGGCAGCCCCATGTCGACCGGCGCCACGAGGGTGTTCGGCGCGGCGCTGTGGTTGGCCTCGTTGGCGGGGTTGGGCGCGCCCGAGAACATCTTCGTCGCGGTGTTCAACTCCACATGCACCTCGAACCCCATCACGGGTTCGAAGCGCTCGAGCGCCTCATCGAAGTCCATCAGTGCACTCTTGGCCATCACGCGACACCTTCCGTTGCCTGAGCCTGTCGAAGGACCGGCGCCCGATCGAGCAGAGGGCCGCCCCAGGAGTCGACGAGCAACGCTTCGAGCGCGGCGCCGACGCGGTAGAGGCGGGCGTCCTCACGAACCGGCGCGAGGAACTGGATGCCGACGGGCAGGCTGTCTTCCTCGGCGAGTCCGGAAGGAATCGAGATGCCCGGCACACCGGCGAGGTTCGCCGGGATCGTGGTCACGTCGTTCAGGTACATCTGCAGCGGGTCGTCGATCTTCTCGCCGATGCGGAACGCGGTGGTCGGCGCCGACGGTGTGGCGATGACGTCGACAGCCGCGAACGCGGTGGCGAAGTCCTGCTGGATCAGCGTCCGCACCTTCTGCGCACTTCCGTAGTAGGCGTCGTAGTAGCCGGCCGACAGGGCGTAGGTGCCCAGGATGATGCGGCGCTTCACCTCGTCGCCGAACCCCGCTTCGCGCGTGGCGGCCATGACCTCCTCGACGGTCGCGCCGCCGGGAGGCGTCACACGCAGGCCGAACCGCACGGAGTCGAACTTCGCCAGGTTGCTCGATGCCTCCGCCGGGAGGATGAGGTAGTAGGCCGCCACCCCGTACTCGAAATGGGGGGCGCTGATCTCGACGATCTCGGCGCCCTGCGCCTCCATGGCCGCGAGAGACGCGCGGAAGGACGCGGAGACGCCGGCCTGGAAACCGCTGTCGGGCAGTTCCTTGATCACTCCCACCTTCAGCCCGCGCAGCACGTCGCCTCGGGCACCGTCGCGCGCCGCGTCGGCGAACGACGGCCAGGTGTCGGTCAGCGATGTCGAGTCGTTCGGGTCGTGCCCGCCGATCACGTCGTGCAGGAGGCCCGCGTCGAGCACCGTGCGGGTGACGGGGCCGACCTGGTCGAGGCTCGAGGCGAGTGCGATCGCTCCGTAGCGGCTGACCCCGCCGTAGGTCGGCTTCACGCCGACCGTGCCCGTCACGTGCGCGGGCTGCCGGATCGAGCCGCCGGTGTCGGAACCCAGTGCGAGCGGGGCCTCGAAGGCGGCCACGGCGGCGGCCGAGCCGCCACCCGAACCGCCGGGGATGCGATCGAGATCCCACGGGTTGCGCGTCGGTCCGTAGGCCGAGTGCTCGGTGGACGACCCCATGGCGAACTCGTCCATGTTCGTCTTGCCGAGCGGAACGAGCCCCGCGGCGCGCGAACGCGCGACGACCGTGGCGTCGTAGGGCGACATGTACCCCTCGAGGATCTTCGAACCGCTCGTCGAGGGCATGTCGGTGGTCACGAGCACGTCCTTGATCGCCAGCGGCACGCCCGCGAGGGGGCCGAGCTCCTCGCCCGCGGCCCGGCGCCGATCGATGTCCTCCGCGACGGCGACGGCGTGGTCGCTGACGTGCAGGAAGGCGTGGACGTCGCCGTCCACGGCCGAGATCCGGTCGAGGTGCGCGCGCGTCGCCTCGACGCTCGACACGTCGCCCGCCGCGAGGGCGGACGCGAGATCGGCGGCATTCAGACGAGTGAGATCGCTCACTGTTCCTCCCCCAGGATCGCTGTGACACGGAATCGGTCTTCGGTCGCATCGGGCGCGTTCTGCAGCACCTGCTCGCGGCTCAGCTCCCCGCCGGGCACGTCGGCTCGGAAGACGTTCTCCAGCGCCACCGGGTGGCTCGTCGCGACGACGTCGGGAGTCGCGACCTGCGAGACCTTCGCGATGTTGTCGACGATCGCGTCGAGCTGGCCGGTCAGGCGCTCGACCTCCTCGTCGTTCAACTGGATCCGGGCGAGCACGCCGAGATGGCGCACGAGATCGGGGGTAATTTCAGACACTCCCCCAGTCTAGGTCTGCGCGGCGACGCACCTCGGTGCCCGGCGCGTCGCTGACTAGGCTGTGCGCGTGACGACCTACGACCCGCCGCGCCCCTGGATCGCCAGCTACGCGGAAGGGGTGCCGTCCGAACTCGACGCGGTGTCGGGGTCGCTCGTCGACATCGTCGACGCCTCGGCCCGGGACTACCCCGACGCTCCCGCCCTGCAGTTCTTCGGGCGCGTCACGACCTATCGCGACCTCCAGGACCAGATCTCCCGGGCGGCGGAAGGACTCCGCTCTCTCGGGGTGAAGGCCGGCGACCCCGTCGCGATCGTGCTCCCCAACTGCCCGCAGCACATCGTCGCCTTCTACGCGGTCCTCCGCCTCGGCGCCGTCGTCGTCGAGCACAACCCGCTCTACACGCCGCGAGAGCTACGGAAGCAGTTCGAAGATCACGGTGCGAAGCACGCGATCGTCTGGAACAAGGTCGTGCGGACCGTGCAGGAGTTCCCCTCCGACCTGAGGGTCGACGCACTCGTCTCGATCGACGTGACTCGCGCGATGCCCGCCGCCACCCGGTTCGCCCTGCGCCTGCCGATCGCGAAGGCGCGCGAGTCACGGGCGGCGCTCACCGAGAAGGTGTCGGGCACCGTGCTGTGGGAGAAGGTCCTGGGCGCGTCGCCGCTCGCCCCCTCGCACCCTCGCCCGGCCACGGACGATCTCGCGATCATCCAGTACACGAGCGGCACGACGGGGGTCCCGAAGGGGGCATCGCTGACCCACCGCAATCTGCTCGCCAACGCGGCGCAGTCTCGCGCGTGGGTACCGCAGATCACCCGGGGCGAGGGATGCGTCGTCTACGCCGTCCTCCCGATGTTCCACGCCTACGGTCTGACCCTCTGCCTCACCTTCGCCATGTCGATGGGAGCTCGGCTCGTCCTCTTCCCCCGCTTCGATCCCGACATGGTGCTCGCGGTGACGAAGAAGCATCCGGCGACTTTTCTCCCTCTCGTGCCGCCCATCGCCGACCGACTGCTGAAGGCGTCCCTCGAGAAGGGGGTTCCTCTGACCGGAACCGACATCGCCATCTCCGGCGCGATGGCGCTCCCGCATGACCTCGTCGTGCCCTTCGAGGCGGAGTCGGGCGGGTACCTCGTCGAGGGCTACGGACTCAGCGAGTGCTCGCCCGTCCTCATGGCGAACCCCGTCGCGGCGAACCGCGTGCCGGGCACCGTCGGCCTGCCGCTGCCCGGCACCGAGTGCCGCGTCGTCGATCCCGATAATCCGACGTCGGACGTCGCTCCCGGGGCGGCAGGCGAGCTGCTCGTGCGGGGGCCGCAGGTGTTCGACGGGTACTTCGGTCGCCCCGAAGAGACGGAGGCGGTGTTCGTCGACGGATGGTTCCGCACGGGCGACATCGTGACGATCGACGATGCGGGCTTCGTGCGTATCGTCGACCGCATCAAGGAGCTCATCATCACCGGTGGGTTCAACGTGGCCCCGACCGAGGTGGAGAACGTTCTGCGGCAGCATCCGCTGGTCGAGGACGTTGCGGTCGTCGGCCTTCCCGATGAGCACAGCGGCGAGGAAGTGGTCGCCGCGGTCGTGCTAGCGCCCGGAGCAGCGCTGGACGAGGACGCCATCCGCACCTTTGCGCGTGGCATCCTCACCCCCTACAAGGTGCCCCGCCGGGTCGTCGTGGTCGACGAGCTGCCGAAGTCGCTGATCGGCAAGGTGCTGAGACGACAGGTGCGCGAGCAACTGCTCACGGGCTCCTGACGGCCGCGGTCACTCGTCCTCGTCCGCCGGCTCGGCGAGAGCGCTCGGCCCTTCGGTGACGAGCAGATGGAACTGCGCCGCGTCGATGATCCGCAGACCCAGTTCCTCGGCTTTGGCGAGCTTCGATCCGGCACCGGGACCCGCCGCGACGAAGTCGGTCTTCTTCGACACGCTCGAGGCGGCCTTGCCGCCTGCCTGAAGGATCGCCTCTTGCGCACCCTCGCGGCTGTAGCCCTCCAGTGAGCCCGTCGCGACGACCGTGATGCCCTCGAGGACGCCCCCGATCCCCGCCGCCGCACCCGGACCGGGGTGGCCGGGTGTGGCGAACCGGACGCCCGCGTCACGCCAGCGATCGACGATGTCACGATGCCAGTCCACGGCGAACCAATCGACGAGCGAGTCGGCGATGATTCCGCCGACGCCTTCGACGGCTGCCAGCTCGTCGCGCGACGCGGCACGGATCGCCTCGAGCGAGCCGAACCATTGAGCGAGCGCACGGGCGGCGACGGGGCCGACGTGGCGGATGTTCAGGGAGACCAGGAGCCGCCACAGGTCTTTTGTCTTGGCCTTCTCGAGCTCGGCGATCAGCTTGATCGCCTGCTCCGACGGCAGGACCTCTCTGTGATCCTTGCGAATTCCTGCCCGTCGCCGCTCGCCGGCGTCGAGCAGCTCGGCACCGGGCGGATAGGTCGCCGGGCCCAGCTTCTGGAACGGTGTGCGTCGCACGTACTCGCCGGTGACGTCGTCGATCCGGGGTTGCCCCGTCTCGGAGTCGCGGACGACGACCTGGATCGGAACGAGCTCTTCGAGGGTGAGATCGAACAGACCCGCCTCGGTGTCGAGCGGTGGATGCTCGGGAACCTCGGGCTGGGTGAGCGCCGCCGCGGTCACTTCGCCGAGTGCTTCGATGTCGAGGGCGCCGCGCGAGCCGATGTGCTCGACGCGACCTCGCACCTGGGCGGGACACGACCGCGCGTTCGGGCAGCGCAGGTCGATGTCGCCCTCCTTCGCCGGCGCCAGCGGCGTGCCGCACTCGGGGCAGTGCTCCGGCATCACGAAGGCGCGTTCCGTACCGTCGCGGAGTTCGGCGACCGGACCGAGCACCTCGGGGATCACGTCGCCCGCTTTGCGCAGGACGACCGTGTCGCCGATCAGCACCCCCTTCGCCTTCACGACGTCTTGGTTGTGCAGTGTCGCCTGCCTCACGACGGAGCCGGCGACGCGCACCGGCGCCATCACCGCGAACGGCGTCGCACGACCGGTTCGCCCGACCGAGACGACGATGTCGAGGAGCTTCGTGTTGACCTGCTCGGGCGGGTACTTGTAGGCGATCGCCCATCGCGGCGCGCGGCTGGTCGCCCCCAGCTCGTCGTGCAGGTCGAGCTCGTCGACCTTGACGACGATGCCGTCGAGCTCGTGCTCCACGTCGTGACGGTGCTCGCCGTAGTGGGCGACGTAGCCGAGCACCCCGTCGACGTCGTCGAAGGTGCGATAGTACGGGCTGGTCGGCAGCCCCCAGGAGGAGAGGAGTTCGTAGACCTCGCTCTGCGACGCCACCGGCGGGTTCGGCCACGCCCCGATGCCGTGGACCAACAGGCGCAGCGAATCGAGACGGGCCTGTCCGGCCTCGAGTTCGAGGCCGTCCTTCTTCTCGAGCTGCTGCCGCAGACCACCGCTCGCCGCATTGCGGGGGTTCGCGAACGCCGGGAAGCGTCGCTCGGCGCTCAGCGTCGCTCGGGCCTCGTCGAAACCACGGCCCCGCGAGCGGCTCTCTTCGACGACGCGCTCGCGCATCCGCGCCTGCAGCGCGTTGAGCTGCTCGAACGACGCGACAGGTATGAACACCTCGCCGCGCACTTCGACGATCGGCGGGTGCCCCTCGCCGGTCAGTCGTTGCGGGATGCCGTGCACCCGCACCGCGTTGATCGTGACGTCTTCGCCGGTGCGCCCGTCGCCGCGCGTCGCGGCCGATGTCAGCACGCCGTTCTCGTAGCGCAGACTGATCGCCAGCCCGTCGATCTTCAGCTCGGTGAGCCATCGCACCGGGCGTCCGGCCGAAGCCTGGGCCTTCTCGCACCACTCGCGGAGTTCGTCGGCGCTGAAGACGTTGTCGAGGCTGAGCATGCGCTCGGCGTGCTCGACGGGGGCGAACATGGTGCCGGATGCTGCCCCGACGGTCAGCGTCGGACTGTCCTGCCCCTGCAGTTCGGGGTGAAGACGTTCGATGGCCTCGAGCCGCCGCATCCACCCGTCATAGGTCGCGTCGTCGACCAGCTCAGCGTCGGCGCCGTAGTACGCATCGCGCGCACCGATGATGCGGTCGACCAGCGACGTGACCTCGTCGCGCGCCTCATCGAGGGTGAGGTCGGGGAGTTCGTCGACGCCGTCAGCCATCCCGCCAGTTTAGAGAGCGTCGCCGACATCGCCGTGGGCTGGACACCACCCCGGCGAGACCGTCAGACGTTCGCCGGAACCGCCGACACGGTGCGGGCGATCGTGAACTGGCCGAGCACGCGCGTCCCGTCGTAGAGGACCGCGGTCTGGCCGGGGGCGACCCCGTCGAAAGGCTCGTCCGGCACCACGGTGACCCAGCCGTCGGCCACCGTCGCACGCGCCGGCACCGGATCCGAGTGCGCGCGGATCTGCACGTCGCATCCGAACGCCGACTCCGCCGGCGCCCGGCCGGCCCAGGAGTGGCGCTCCCCCGCGATCTCAGCCGTGGCGAGGGCTTCCTTCGGACCGACGACGACCGTGTTCGACACCGGACGCACCTCGAGGACGAACCGGGGCTTGCCGTCGGCGGCCGGGACCCCGAGCTGGAGCCCCTTGCGCTGCCCGACGGTGAAGGCGTGCGCGCCATCGTGGCGGCCGATCACCGCGCCCGAGCGATCGAGAATCTCGCCCTGCTCGGCGCCGACACGCTCGGCGAGCCAGCCGCGGGTGTCGCCGTCGGGGATGAAGCAGATGTCATGGCTGTCTGGCTTCTGCGCGACGGTCAGTCCGCGCTCGGCCGCCTCGGCGCGCACGAGCGCCTTCGACGGCGTGTCCCCGAGCGGGAAATAGGTGTGCGCCAACTGCTCGGCCGTCAGCACTCCGAGCACGTACGACTGATCCTTCGCGGAATCCGATGCCCGGTGCAGCTCGAGCCCGTCGGGCCCGTCGACGAGGGTCGCGTAGTGGCCCGTGCACACCGCGTCGAACCCCAGCTCGACAGCGCGCTCCAAGAGCGCGGCGAACTTGATCTTCTCGTTGCAGCGCATGCACGGATTCGGGGTGCGGCCCGCACGATACTCGGAGACGAAATCGTCGATCACGTCGTCGCGGAACCGCTCGGAGAAGTCCCACACGTAGAACGGCATCCCCAGCTTGTCGGCCGCCCGCCGGGCGTCCATGGCGTCTTCGATGGTGCAGCATCCCCGGCTCCCGGCGCGCAGCGTGCCGCCCGCGCGCGAGAGAGCGAGATGCACGCCGACGACCTCGTGACCCGCGTCGACGGCTCGGGCGGCCGCGACGGCCGAGTCGACGCCACCGCTCATGGCTGCAAGAATCCGCATCCCTCCAGTCTAGGAGCGGTGGCCGCCGGGGGCTCAGCGGGCGGCGGCGGCGCGCACGTACGCGAGCGGAAGCGCGCGGGCCACGGCCTCGGCGTCCCTCGCCGTGGAGGTGCGGCCGAAGGTGAACCGCAGCACGGAGCGAGCGTCGCGCTCGCTCCGACCGAGAGCCAGCACGACGTGCGACGGTTCGGGAACGCCGGCCTGACAGGCCGACCCCGTCGACACCGACACCCCGGCCTGATCGAGCAGGAACAGCAGCGTCTCCCCCGCCGCGCCCGGGAACAGCACGTGCAGATTCCCCGGGATGCGGTCGACCGGGTCGCCGAGCACCTCTGCCTGCGGAACAGCGTCTCGGATGCTGCGTGCCAGCGCATCGCGGAGATCGTCGAGGCGCCGCGCCTCCTCCTCGCGCTCGCCGACGGCGAGCTCGGCGGCGACCGCGAACGCGGCAGCACCCGCGATGTCCTGGGTGCCGGCACGGAGGCCGCGCTGTTGTCCGCCGCCGTGCTGCAACGGCGTCGGGGTCGCCGCCCGGCCCACCACCAGCGCACCGACGCCCACGGGCGCCCCGACCTTGTGCCCCGACACGCTCACCGCGACGAGCCCGGTGGGGCCGTCGGCATCCGCCCGCCAGTGCCGGAAGGACACCGGCAGGTGTCCGAAGGCCGAGACGGCGTCGAGGTGGAGCGGGACCCCCGCCGCCGCCGCAGCAGCGGCCAGCCCGGCGGCGTCGTTGACCGTGCCCACCTCGTTGTTCGCGACGAGGGCGGTCGCGACCGCGGCGCCGGGAAGCGCCTGCGCGAAAATGCCGGGATCGATGCGACCCACCGCGTCGAGGGGCACCGGGACGACCGTGGCGCCCTCGTGGTCGGCGAGCCACCGGACGGCGTCGAGCGTCGCGTGGTGCTCGCCGTCGGGCAGAACGATGGAGCCCGCACCCGACCTCCGCGACCACCAGAGTCCCTTGAGCGCGAGGTTGATCGACTCTGTGCCTCCCGAGGTGAAGACCACCTCGACCGGATCGCAGTCCAGCACTGCGGCGAGACGCTCCCGGGCCCCCTCGAGCACGCGACGGGCGGCCTGCCCGCCGCCGTGGATCGACGAGGCGTTGCCCACCACGTCCTGGGCTTCCAGCCACGCGGCTCGCGCCTCGGGGCGCAACGGCGTCGTGGCCGCATGATCGACGTAGACGGCCACGCCGCCTCCTTGCGTAACTTTCCGGACTTCCGGCCTCATTACTCTAGGACGCATGGTCCGCACCGAGACGTCCTCCGTCCTTTCCGGCCCCCGCTTCCTCGGTCCGGCTCTCGACGACCTGGGCGTGCGGCGGGGCGCAGACGGGATCGCGACCCTGCGGGTGTGGTCGGGCACCGCCGACGCGATGGATCTGGTCGTCTTCGACGACACCGATCTCGACTGGGCGACCGCAGTCCTCCCGATGTCCGACGTCGGCGACGGCGTGTGGAGCGTGACGAGCGAGTTGCTGCGTCCCGGCGCGCGGTACGCCATCCGGGTCAACGGTCCGCACGGCCCGGGAAACACCTTCAACCCGACGACGCTCCTCCTCGAGCCGTACTCCCGAGGGCTCGTCTCCGGCGGATACGAGGACTGGCGATCCGTCGTCGTCGACGGCGGCTTCGACTGGGGCGATGCGCGTAAACCGCGCATCCCCCTCGATCGGACGGTCATCTACGAAGGCCACGTCAAGGGCCTCACGAAACGGCACCCCGACGTGCCCCCGGCACTCCACGGCACCTACGCCGGCCTCGCTCATCCCGCCATGATCGAGCACCTCCAGACGCTCGGCGTGACCAGCGTCGAGCTCCTGCCCGTGCACGCCTTCGCGACCGAGCCACGACTGCTCCAGCTCGGACTGGCGAACTACTGGGGATACAACTCCCTCAACTTCTTCACCCCCCACGGCGCCTACGCGACGGCAGAGAGTCGCCGGGAGGGGCCGGAGGCCATACTGCGCGAGTTCAAGGGCATGGTGAAGCTGCTCCACGAGGCGGGCCTCGAGGTGATTCTCGACGTGGTCTACAACCACACGGCCGAGGAAGGCATCGGCGGACCGCGCACGAGCTTCCGCGGCATCGACAACCGCAACTACTACCGTCAGACCGAAGACGGCACCTACATCGATGTCACCGGCTGCGGAAACGCCGTGAACACCTCGACCGATGCGGCCGCGAGACTCGTGATCGACTCCCTGCGCTACTGGGCGCAGGAGGTGCAGGTCGATGGTTTCCGCTTCGACCTGGCTGCCACCCTCGGCCGTGACGAGACGCACGCGTTCACCCCGCAGCATCCCCTCCTGCAGGCGATCCTCCATGACCCCCAGCTCGCCGACGTGAAGATGATCGCCGAACCGTGGGATGTCGGCATGGGGGGATGGCAGACCGGCAACTTCGGCGAGGGATGGTCGGAGTGGAACGACCGCTACCGCGACCGGGTCCGCAACTTCTGGCTGAGCGACGTCGACTACGCGCGACGCGCCGACACCGCACCCGTCGGGGTCGGCGGCTTCGCGACGCGCCTCGCGGGCTCGTCGAACACCTTCAGCGTCGAGAGGGGCCCTCTGGCGAGCGTCAACTTCGTCACGGCTCACGACGGATTCACCCTCCGCGACCTCGTCTCCTACGACGTCAAGCACAACATCGGCAACGGCGAGCACAACCGTGACGGTGCCGACACCAACCGTTCGTTCAACCACGGCGCCGAGGGCAAGACCGACGACGAGGGCATCCTCGCGACGCGCCGCAAGGCCATGCGCAACCTGCTGGGCACGCTGCTGCTGTCGGCGGGTGTGCCCATGCTGACGGCGGGCGACGAGTTCGCGCGCACGCAGCGGGGCAACAACAACGCCTACTGCCACGATTCGTCGCTCACCTGGCTGTCATGGCAGCACGAGCCCTGGCAGGAGGATCTGTTCGCCCACGTGCGCGAGCTCATCCGCCTCCGGCAGGCCAACCCCGCGCTGCGCCCGACCCGCTTCGCACGCTCCGGCGAATCCACCCCGTCCGCCTCCGTGATGGCGTGGTACGACGAGCGCGGCGAGATGATGTCGGAGGATCGCTGGACGAACCCCGCGCACCGCACGCTCCAGTACGTCGCGACCTCCACTCCGGAGTTCGAGGACGCGAACACGGTGCTCCTGATGGTGCACGGCGACGAGCGGCCGATCGACGTCACCCTGCCCCTGGTCGACGGCATCGAGCGCTACGTGCCGGTCTGGTCGAGCGCGGACGAACGACCCACCGGCCAGGGGGGCGCCTCGCTGCCCGGCGACACGGTCTCGCTCATCGGCACCTCGATGCGTCTCTTCGTCGCTGAGTGATCACGACGCATCTGTCAACCGCTCCGGGTCCGCTGTCATGGGCCGGACAGCCACGATAGGTTTCAACCGTGGCTCCGACGACGCGAACTCCTTCCCCCTCGGCGTGGCGTAGCGCCTCGTCCATCCCCGTCCGACCGGTGGTTGCGACGCCCTCTCCGGGCGCGACGCAGACTCCCCGCATCCCGCTTGCTCTCCCCTTCCCCCAGGTGCCCGGCGGCAGGTTCGATCCGACCGCCTATGTCGGAGAGGCCGTGCCGTTCACGGTCACCGCCTTCCGCGAAGGCCACGATCGCATCGGCGTGCACGTGCGTCTCTTCTCGCCCAGCGGGGACGAGTCGCTGCATCGTCTCAGCGCGCTCGGCGACGGCTTCGACCGGTGGTCGACCCTCATCGTGCCGCTGGAACAGGGCGTCTGGAAGTTCCGTTTCGAGGCGTTCGCCGACGACTTCGCGACGTGGCAGCACGCGGCCGATGTGAAGATCTCCGCGGGTGTCGACGCGGCGCTCATGCGCGAGTCGGGCGCTCTCCTGTTCAGTCGGGCAGCGAAGGAGAAGTCGCGGCCGGCTGCTGAGCGACGTCTGCTCGAGCGCGGCGCGGTCACGTTGCGCGACCCCGCAGCATCCGACGACACCGCACTCGAGGTCGTCCGATACGCCGAAATCGAGGAGTCGTTCGCCCGACGCCCCCTCGCCTCCCTGGCGACCGTCGGCGACGAGTACTCGCTCCTCGTCGAGCGCGAGCGCGCCGGAGTCGGCGCCTGGTACGAGTTCTTCCCGCGTTCCGAGGGCGCCGTCCGCTCCGAGGACGGCACGGTCGTGAGCGGCACGTTCCGAACGGCCGCCAACCGCCTCGCCGGTGTCGCCGGCATGGGCTTCGACGTGCTGTACCTCCCGCCGATCCATCCCATCGGCGAGCGGAACCGCAAGGGACCCAACAACACGCTCGACCCCAAGCCCGGCGATCCGGGCTCGCCCTGGGCGATCGGCGGTGCCGCGGGAGGACACGACGCGATCCACCCCGACCTCGGAGACCTCGACGATTTCCGGGCATTCGTCGAGGAAGCCCGGCGCCACGACATCGAGATCGCTCTCGATCTCGCTCTGCAGGCCTCCCCCGACCACCCGTGGGTCACCGAGCACCCCGAGTGGTTCACGACCCTCCCCGACGGCTCGATCGCTTACGCCGAGAATCCGCCCAAGAAGTACCAGGACATCTACCCGGTCAACTTCGACAACGACCCCGAAGGCATCCGCGCCGAGGTGCTGCGCGTGGTCCGCCACTGGGTGGCGCAGGGCGTCAGCATCTTCCGCGTCGACAACCCTCACACCAAGCCGCTGCAGTTCTGGGAGTGGCTCATCGCGACCGTCAACGCCGAATCCCCCGACGTGGTCTTCCTCGCCGAGGCGTTCACCCGCCCAGCACCGCTGCAGGGACTCGGCATGGCCGGATTCCAGCAGAGCTACACCTACTTCACGTGGCGGAACACGAAGGAGGAGCTCACCGAATTCCTCACCGGGCTCGCCCATGAGACGGCCGACTTCCTGCGACCGAACCTCTTCGTCAACACCCCCGACATCCTCACCGAGTACCTGCAGTACGGCGGTCGTCCGGCGTACAAGACCCGCGCGGCTCTGGCCGCCACCGCGGCGCCCACCTACGGTGTCTATGCCGGCTACGAGCTCATCGAGAACGTGGCGAGGCCGGGGTCGGAGGAGAACATCGACAACGAGAAGTACGAGTACAAGTTCCGCGACTGGGCCGGGGCCGAGGGACGCGACGAATCGATCGCGCCGTACCTCCGGCGCCTCAACGAGATCCGCCGCGCGCATCCCGCCCTCGCGCAGCTGCGCAACATCTCGTTCCACTGGACCGACGACGACGCGATCCTCGTCTACTCCAAGCACATCGATGCGGCCCTGAGCCCGACCGGTCGCGACGACACGATCATCGTCGTGGCGAACCTCGACCCGCACTCGGCGCGTGAGACGACCGTCCACCTCGACACGCGCATCTGGGGCGTCGACGGTGCGGCCGGTGAGACGTTCGAGGTGGAAGACCTCGTGACAGGTGCCCAGTGGACGTGGGGCCAGCACAACTTCGTGCGCCTCGACGCTTTCGTCGAGCCCGTCCACATCCTGCACGTGAAGGAGACCCGATGAGCCTCTCATCCACCCCCGACGACGTCGTCCTCGACACCATCGCGACGGGGAGCTACCACGATCCGCACTCGGTGCTCGGCGTCCACACCGACGCGGACGGCAACGGGGTGCTGCGCACGCGCCGTCCCCTCGCGTCGACCGTCACGGCGGAGCTCGCCGACGGATCGACGGTCGAGTTCACCCATCTGCGCGGCGGGATCTGGGAGGCCGACATCACCGGTGCGCCCGGGCGGTACACCATCACCACGACCTACGACGACGGGTCGTCCCACACGGCGGACGATCCGTACCGGCACGTGCCGACGATCGGCGAGCTCGATCTGCACCTGATCGCCGAGGGCCGCCACGAGGAGCTGTGGCGCGTGCTCGGCGCGCACGAGCGCGTGCTCGACGGCACGGCGGGCGTGGCGTTCACGGTGTGGGCGCCCGATGCGCGAGCAGTCCGCGTGCTCGGGGATCACAACGGCTGGGACGGCCAGGCCCACTCCATGAGGTCCATGGGCGGGAGCGGCGTCTGGGAGCTGTTCATCCCGGAGATCGGTTCCGGCGCCCGCTACAAGTTCGAGATCCTCACGCGGGCGAGCAACTGGATCGAGAAGGCCGACCCGATGGCGCGCCTGGCCGAAGTCCCTCCCGCCACCGCATCCGTCGTCACGTCCTCCGACTACACCTGGACCGACGACACCTGGCTCGCCCACCGCTCCTCGGCGCCGCTGACCGACCAGCCCATGTCGATCTACGAGGTGCACCTGGGCTCCTGGCGGCCCGGCCTCGGTTACCGTGACGCGGCCGACCCGCTGGTCGAGTACGTGACCCAGCAGGGCTTCACCCACGTCGAGTTCATGCCCCTGGCCGAGCACCCGTTCGGCGGATCGTGGGGTTACCAGGTGACCGGGTACTACGCCCCGACGAGCCGATTCGGCGGACCCGACGATCTCCGATACCTCATCGACCGGCTGCATCAGGCCGACATCGGCGTGATCATGGACTGGGTTCCCGGGCACTTCCCGAAGGATGCCTTCGCGCTCGCGCAGTTCGACGGCGAGCCCCTCTACGAGCACCCCGACCCGCGACGGGGCGAGCACAAGGACTGGGGCACCCTCATCTTCGACTACGGCCGCAGCGAGGTGCGCAACTTCCTCGTCGCGAACGCCCTCTACTGGTTCGAGGAGTTCCATGTCGACGGGCTGCGCGTCGACGCGGTAGCGTCGATGCTCTACCTCGATTACTCGCGCAACGAGGGCGAGTGGGCTCCGAACCAGTACGGCGGCCGCGAGAACCTCGAGGCGATCAAGTTCCTGCAGGAGGTGAACGCCACCGCCTACAAGCGCTACCCCGGTATCGCGATGATCGCCGAGGAGTCCACGAGCTTCCCCGGGGTCACGGCACCGACCTCGCACGGCGGGCTCGGCTTCGGCTTCAAATGGAACATGGGCTGGATGAACGATTCGCTCCAGTACATCTCCCGCGATCCGCTCTACCGCGCCCATCACGAAGGCGAGCTGTCGTTCTCCTTCGTCTACGCGTTCACCGAGAATTTCGTGCTGCCGATCAGCCACGACGAGGTCGTCCACGGCAAGGGCAGCCTCTTCGGCCGCATGCCGGGCGACCACTGGCAGAAGCTCGCGAACATGCGCGCCTACCTCGCCTACATGTGGGGCCACCCGGGCAAGCAGTTGCTCTTCATGGGCCAGGAGTTCGGACAGATGTCCGAGTGGTCCGAGGGTCGAGGTCTGGACTGGTGGATGCTGGAGCAGCCGGCGCACGCTCAGCTCCACGACTTCGTGGCGGCGCTGAACCGCGTCTACCGCGATGAGTCCGCGCTCTGGGCCCGCGATCACGACGGCGCGGCATTCAGCCGGCTCGGAGGCCCCTCATGGAACCCGAACGTCTCGGCCTTCTCCCGGCGTGACTCGCACGGCAACACCGTCGTCGTGATCGCCAACTTCTCGGGCGAGCCGTTGCACCACTACCCCATCGATCTGCCCGAGGGCGGCGTCTGGACCGAGGTGCTCAACAGCGACGCCACCGTCTACGGCGGATCGGGCGTCGGCAACTACGGCGTGGTCCACACCGACGACCACGGTCGTGCGACTCCCACGCTTCCCCCGCTGGGCGTGCTCTTCCTGAAGCACAACGCCTCCTGACCGCGAGACCCGTTCCACGCAACGAGACCCCGACATCATGTCGGGGTCTCGTTGTTCGAGGGCGGTCTCGGCGGTCTAGAACAGCAGCGAGGTCAGGCGGCGACGCGCGACACCCACGCGGGGGTCGGCATCCCCGACCAGGCCGAAGAGTTCGAGGAGGCGCTCGCGCACGGGAGCCCGGTCGTCGGAGGGGAGAGCCGCGAACAGCTCGAGCAGACGATCGAAGGCGTCCTCGACGTGACCGCCGGCGATGTCGAGGTCGGCCACCGCGAACTGGGCGTCCACGTCGGAGGGAGACGCAGCTGCGGCCGCTCGAGCGGCCTGGAGGTCGAGCCCCTGCACACGGTCGAGCAGACGCACCTGGCCGAGTCCGGCGCGGGCGTCGTCATCGCGCGGGTTCTCGATGATCGCTTTCTCGTACGCGGCGATGGCGCGCGGGTAGTCACCGGCTTCGATGGCTTCGAAGGCCTCGGCGTGCAGCGGCGGCAATGCGGGCTCCTCGGGCTCGGCGGCATCCGCCGGCTCGTCCGAGACCGACAGCGAGCCGGTCACACCGTTCTGCGCCGCCAGCTGCAGCAGCTGCGCGAAGACCTCGCGCACCTGCTGCTCCGGCACCGCGCCGGTGAACATCGGCACCGGCTGGCCCGCGACGAGCGCGACGACCATGGGGATCGACTGGGCACGGAAGCCCTGGGCGAGCTGCGGGTTCGCGTCGACGTCGACCTTGGCGAGAACCACGCGTCCGCCGAGCTCGACGACGACCTTCTCGAGGATCGGACTGAGCTGCTTGCACGGCCCGCACCACTCGGCCCACAGGTCGACGACGACCGGGACGGTGCGCGAGAGCTCGAGGATCTCGCCGAACGTCTGGTCGGTGACGTCGCGAACGAGGGCACCGGCGTCACCGGACGGCGCCGGCGGCACCGCTCCCTCTGCGGGAGGCTGCGGACGGTTGCGCAGGGTGGACAGATCCACCGCTCCGCGCATGACGGCACCGGATGCGGGCGTGCTCACGGGATCACCTTTGCTTCGAGGATGCTGGATCGATACCCGAGCAGACGGATCTGCTCGCTCGAACCCTGGGCGGGGACATAGAAGAAGAGCTGGTCGGAGTATGTGGTGAAGAACCCCGTCGACGACTCCTCGACGCCGGTGAGGGTCTTCACCGCCGGGTTGTCGAGCAGCTTGATCACCGCGTCGGCGTTCGTCGGCTTCACCGTGTCGTTGTCGTTGACGTTCACCGCGACGATCGCGCCGCCCTCGAGCGTCGCGAGGGCGAAGGGTTCCTGCGACCCCGCGACGGACTCGAAGGCGATCTCGGCCGTGTTGGTGCCGGTCTGCGCGAGATCGGCGGTGCGCTGATCCTTGTTGGCCTGGATGCCCGCGAGCAGAAGGTCGCCCTGGGTGTCGAACTTCGACCAATACTGGCTGTTCTCACCGTTGTTGATGACGTCGGCGTACGCGGCGGCGAGGTCGTCCGGCGCGAGCGAGAGGAAGCCGGAGTCGGGGGGAACCTGGTAGGCACCGACATACGAGGCCGCGACGTCGGGCAGCTCGGTGGATGCTTCGAGGCTCGCCACATACATCGCCTTGTAGTCCGACCACGGGTCTTCCTGGGTCAGGAGCATGATGGTGGGGGCCACAGTGGTGTCGGCGTCGTTCTCGACCACGGTCAACACCGAACGGGGCCAGCCGTCGAAGGCCTGCGGCAGCACGATCTCGACGGGCGACGCGGGGATCGCCGGCAGAGCGGGATGCTCGGGGATCGCGGCGCGGAGGGTGTAGTTGGTCTGACGCTCTGCGAGGGCCGCGCCGCCGAGACGGGTGGCGGCCAGACCCGCGTCACCCGCGGCATCGGCGGAGGCGATCGTCGCGGCCACCTCGGAGACGATCCGCTCCGCCTGGTTCTCGGTGACCGCCGGTGCCTGCTGACCCTCGGGCACGATGACCGTCTCGGTGGGTGTCGGGGTGGCCGAGCTCGCGAGGTCGGGCCACGCGTCGGCCGAGCATCCGGCGAAGAGGAGCGTCGTCGCAGCGACGGCGGGCACGACGAGGAATGCGCGACGACGCGACGACACCGACCTGCGCGACGCGGGGGCACCGGCGGTGATCACGCCCTTGTCGACGCCCTCGACGGCCAGATCGATCGGCTCGGTCACGGGCATCGGCAAGCCCTTCCTCCGCGGGCCGCGTGACCGGCGGGAATGCCGGATCGCGAGCACGTAGAGGAAGATCCCGACGAGCAGCACGATCGAGCCGCTCACGATCAGCGGTCCGGCCCATGGGGTCGTCACGGGCAGGGGCCACGACAGCACGATGGTCGACGGCGCCGGTGCGCTCCCGTCGGAAGCGAGCAGGACGCTCATGGTGTCGGGAAGCTGGAGCGGCATGGTGAGCGAGCCGTCGCCCTGGAACTCCTCGAGCCAGAGATCGGATCCTGCGGGATCGCGCGCGACCGTCGCCGCGGCGTCCGAGCCGGCCGAATCGTCCCCGGCCGCAGCATCCTCGGCCGCATCCGCGGACCCGCTGGGACTCGGACTGGGTGTCGGGGTGCTCGTCGCGTTCGACACGGCGCCTTCGCCGTCGACGGTGATCTCGGTGAAAGCCGTGTCGGCGAGCCACGCGCGGAGGTCGGCCGTTCGTCCGTATGCCGCGAAGACCGCTCCATCGCCCTCGGCGGTCACGGTCTGCGCGCCGGGGAGCCGTGTGAGAACCGCGCCGTCGATGAGCGTGTACGCGGTCGCGCCGTCGGTCTGGATCGTCTGCGTCTCGGTCGAAGGACCTTCGAAGACCGTCCGCTGGGCGATGCCCGCTCCGATCATGACGGCGGCGATGAGGAACGCCACCACGGCCCACACGAAACGCACGAATACACCTACCCCATCGCCGGTCTCCGGGGCGGAAACCGCTACTCGACATTCCAGACTATCCAACACCGCCTGAAAGTTGTCCCGATGGCCCGGGTTCCGCGATTCCGCCTCGCCGCGCCGTATTCTGACCTCACCCCCGGTATCGACCGGTCCGAGTCAGGAGCAGCGCACCGTGAAAATCCACAACCCGTTCCGTGTCGCGCTCGTCGCGACGCTGGGCGTCGGCGTCGGGCTTCTGCTGATCGGCAGCATCCAAGCTCTCTCGACCATCCTGTTGTACGTCGGGACGGCCCTGTTCCTCTCCCTCGGGCTCGAACCGATCGTCGGCTGGCTCGAGAAGCGCAGACTGCCGCGCTGGGCGGCGGTGCTCGTCACGATCCTGGGCGTCCTCGCGGTGTTCGCCGGCATCATCCTCGCGGTCGTGCCGATCATCGTGGACCAGATCGTGCAGCTGATCGGCCAGATCGACGTCATCGTCCAGACGAGCAACCTCGACGACATCGTCGAACAGGTGCGTCAGTGGGTTCAGACGAACTTCCCGGGCATCAACGTCGACCAGGCGTGGCAGTACGTCCAGAACTGGTACACCTCCCTCGACGTGGGCTCCATCGGAGGCGAGATCGGCGGCAGCATCATCACGATCCTCGGAACCGTGATCGCCGGTTTCGGAGGAGCGTTCATCGTGCTCATCCTGACCATCTACTTCACGGCGTCGACGCCGTCCCTGAAGTCGGCGGTGTACCAGCTGGTTCCTGCCTCGAAGCGTCCTCGCTTCATCGACCTCGCCGAGCAGATCGTCGACTCGGTCGGTTTCTACGTCATCGGTCAGATCAGCCTCGGAGTCATCAACGGCGTGCTGAGCGCGATCTTCCTCACGATCATCGGCGCACCGTTCCCCGCCGTGCTCGCCGTCGTCGCCTTCTTCTTCTCACTGATCCCGCTGGTCGGCACCTTGACCGGTTCGACGATCATCGTCTTGACGTGCCTGATCCCGGGCCTCGGCGGCGGGGGCGGCCTCTTCGGTCTCCAGTCACCGACGCTCGCGCTCGTCGCCGCGGTCTACTACCTCGTCTACATGCAGATCGAGGCGTACATCATCTCGCCGCGCATCATGAACCGCGCCGTGTCCATTCCCGGGGCGGTCGTGGTCATCGCCGCCCTCGCCGGCGCCGCGCTCGGCCAGCTGCTCGGCGCACTGGTCGCGATCCCGGTGGCGGCCAGCATCCTGATCATCTACCGGCAGGTCATCATCCCGAGACAGAACGAACGCTGACGCGGGTCAGGATGCGGAGGTGCTCTCCGCCCACTCTGTCGGGAGCGGCAGGGCAGCGGGATTGACTGTTTTGACGATCTCCGTGAGCACGCGAGCGGTCTGGGCCTCCCCGACCCAGAGGTGCTTTCCGCCTTCTACGGCGATCAGCTCCGCGTCGGGGATCGATGCGAACCGTTCGGCCGCCTCGGGCGGGCGCAGGTAGTCGTCGAACTCGGGGATGAGCACGACGACGCGACGGTGATCCCCCGCCCACGCGGCGACCTCCTCCGGTGTGGCCCGGTGCAACGGGGGCGACAGGAGGATGACGCCCTCGACGTCGTGCTCGCGCGCGTACTTGAGCGCGAGCTCCGTACCGAACGACCACCCCACGATCCAGGGTCGGGGCAGGCCGCGCTCGCGAACCATCTCCATGGCGGCGGCGACGTCGAACCTCTCCCCCGCACCTCCGTCGAAAGCGCCCTCGCTCGTCCCTCGCGGCGAGGTCGTCCCGCGGGTGTTGAAACGAAGAACGGCCAGATCGGCGAGAGCCGGCAATCGCGCCGCAGCCTTGCGGATGATGTGGGAGTCCATGAAACCGCCGGCCGTCGGCAAGGGATGCAGCGTGACGAGCGTCGCGACCGGCGCGGTCTCCTCGGGAAGCGCGAGTTCACCGACGAGCCGGAGGCCATCGGACGTCTGCAGTTCGATGTCCTCGCGGCGCGCGGGGAGCACGATCGGTCCTCGGATCTCCATGTCAGCCCAATCTCCAGCAGTGCGTGTGCCAGTGTCGTCGATTCGCGAGGTCGGCAGCGTCTCCGAGCACGCCGTCCGCGCGCCAGGTGACGACGTGGGCCGTGCCGGCGGCGATCGTGCGGCCGCACCCCGGGCAGGTGTACGCCTTGACGGCCTTCGACGCCGAGACGGGTTGCACCGTCCATTCGGCACCGCGACGGGTCTCCGAGCGCTTCCACCCCGCGATCAGTCGATCGAGGGAGTCGTCCGACGACGAGGAGTCAGGACGACGGCGATGTGAGCGGGGCATGACGCGGCTCGCTCACCACCAGTGGTTGCGGGTCCAGAAGTCGTACGCCGCCGACCAGCTGCCGTAGCGACCGACGGCGTACCCCGTCGCCCAGCGCAGGTTGTCGACCGGGTCGTAGCCGTTGCCCGGCACCTTGCTGCACGGCAGGGCCTGCACGAGCCCGCACGCCCCCGATGAGCTGTTCGTGGCGTTCGGGTTCCAGCCGCTCTCGCGCGACACGATGTAATCGACGTAGCCCTGATCGCCCTCGGCGATGCCTGCGGCCGCCATCCACTCCGCCGCCGATCCCCCGCCGGTGTACTGCGGTCGCGCGGAGATCGACTTCTGAGCGGTGCCGCTGGAGGCGCTGGCGCTCGGAGTCGGTGTCGGGGTCGGAGTGGGTTTCGGGGTGACGTACACGGAGTAACCCGCCCGGTCGAGCGACGCGGCCGCGGCATCGGCCCCGCTCGCGAACGATTGGGCGTCGTCCATCGAGACCGAGTAGAGGGAGACGCCGTCGGATTCGGCGGCTCGGGCATCGACGACCGCCCCGCCGAGAGGGCCGACGTAGGCGACCGCGAATGCGAGGGCGGCGCACCCGGCGAAGACCGACAGAACACCGCGACGTCGCGACCATCGCGGCTGCGGACGCACCGACGCCACGGGCGAGACGACATCGACCGTCGCGTGCGACCGACGTGCGAGGCGGCGCGAAGAAGCGCGAGTCAGGTCGGTGCCGGGAGTCACAATGCCGTCGAGTCTAACGGGCGCACCGCGGGGCTGTCACCCGCGTCCGGCGCGTCACGTCAACCGACCGCGAGCATGACCTCGACGACCGCGTCGAGCACCGCGTCCACCTGCGTCTCGCTGTATCCGCCGCGCTGCATGCGGAATGCGACGGCTCGCACCTGATCGGGGGTGACGGGGTCGCCGGAGGCGATGTAGCGGGCGATCTTGTCGGCCACGAGATCGACCTCGTCGACGCGGTAGCCGTAGCGGAGCACGCTGACCCGGTCGAACCTGTGCCGGCGAGGCCTCGTCAGCCGATCGAGCACGACCTGCGCGGTCTGGCGCGACTCGGCGACCCACGCACGCGCGCCCCGCCGCGACATGGCCTGCTCGCGCTCGCGAGCGGCGAACGCGTCTTCGATCCTCCCGAGAGCGGCGTCCACCGGGGCGATCGCGTAGCCCTTCTTCACGAGGGGGAACGCGGTCTCCCGAACGACCGTGGAACGCAGGGTGCCGGGCTCATCTGCTTCGAACGCGGCGCGGGCCTGCGCGAGGAACGCGTCGACCGCGCGCTTCTCGTACCCCTTCTGGCGCCCGAACGTCTCGGGGAACGGCGATTCGACCGCGGCCGTATCCAGGTCGGAAGACATCGTCATGACACCGCCAGAGGTGAGAGGAGGTAGAAGAGAGCGAGGGCCGCCGTAGCCGACGGGAGGATCGAATCGAGGCGGTCGAGTACCCCGCCGTGTCCGGGGAGCCACGAGCTCATGTCTTTGATGCCGAGATCCCGCTTGACCATCGACTCCCCGAGATCACCGATCGTGGCAGTCCCCAGGATCACGGCGCCGATGATGAGCCCGGTCCACCAGGGCAGGCCCAGCATGTACAGCGCCAGGAGGACTCCGGCGATCAGAGCCGCCACGAACGCGCCGCCGAAGCCTTCCCAGGTCTTCTTGGGGCTGATCCTCGGGGCCATCGGGTGCCGCCCGATAGTGAGCCCCGTGACGTAGGCGCCGGTGTCGGCGGCCACGGTGATGATGATGAAGGCCAAGGCCCACCACTCCCCGCCGTCCTGGCTGAGGAGGATCATCGCGAGGCTCCCGAGGAACGGGACGTACAGGACGACGAGACCGGTGATCAGCACGTCGGAGAGCACCGCACCGTACGTGCGCCCATCACGCGAGAACATCTGCCCCAGGAGCCGCCACACGATGAGGACGACGACCACGACCATCGTGAGCACCCAGTGCAACCAGAGGTCGACGAAATAGCCGCTCAGCATCAGGACCACGCCGCCCAGCAGCTGCGGGATCAGGTCGACGCGGCGGCCGGACGCCCGCAACGCACGGACGAACTCGAACACTCCGAGCGACGTCGCCGCGATCGCGAACAGGAGGAAGATCCACTTGAAGAAGATGAGCGACGCGACGACGACGACGCCGATCGCGACGCCGATGACGATGGCGAGGATGAGATCGCGGCCCGTGCGCTGCTTGATCCGCTCGTTCGCCTCTTCGAATTCCGCCCTCGCGTGTGCGACGTGCGTCTCGAACTCGGCCCGCGCCGAACGCGCACCGGTCGTCGTGGAGGCGGATGCGTCGGCCGCGCTGTGCGCGCGACGGAGCCCGCCGCCCTCACGGCGGCTGGTGGGAGGTTCGGACGGCTCGGGGCCTTCCGACCCGGGAGCGTCGGTCATGGGGAGTCTCAGACCTCGAGGAGCTCTGCTTCTTTGCGCTTGAGTGCATCGTCGATCGCGTCGACGTGCGCACGTGTCAGAGAGTCGAGCTCCTTGTCGGCACGGGCGATCTCGTCTTCGCCGATCTCGCTCTTGAGCGCGTCGAGGTCGTCCTTCGCCTTCCGACGGATGCCGCGGACGTGCACCTTCGCGTCCTCGCCCTTCGTGCGCACGATCTTGACGTACTCCTTGCGGCGCTCCTGCGTCAGCTCGGGAAGCGTCACGCGCACGAGGTTGCCGTCGTTGGTCGGGTTCGCACCGAGGTTGGGCATGTCGCGGATCGCCTGTTCGATGGCCTTCAGCGCCGACTTGTCGTACGGCGTCACGACCAGCGTGCGGGCCTCGGCGTTGTTCAGCGACGCGAGCTGCGCGAGCGGCGTCGGGGTGCCGTAGTAGTCCACGAGGATCTTCTGGAACATCTGCGGGTTCGCCCGCCCGGTGCGGACGGTGGCGAAGTCGTCCTTCGCCGCCTCGACGGCGCGATCCATGCGCGTTCCTGCATCGGCCATAACTTCGGCGATCACGGTGACTCCATTCGTAAAACCTGTGCCATAACTCTAACGGCGCTGCGCCGCGCTTCCCGGGCGCGACGAACCGTCATACCGAGACGCGCGTACCGATCGGCTCGCCCACCAGCGCGCGGGTGACGTTGCCGGCCGGCTCCATCCCGAACACCCGCATGTCCATCCCGTTGTCCATGCAGAGGCTGAACGCGGTGGAGTCCACGACCTTGAGGCCGCGCTGCAGAGCGTCCATGTACGTGATGTGGTCGATACGGGTCGCCGTCGGATCGGTGCGCGGGTCAGCGGTATAGACCCCGTCGACACCGTTCTTCGCCACGAGGACCTCGGTGCAACCGGTCTCGAGCGCGCGCTGGGCGGCCACCGTGTCGGTGGAGAAGTACGGAAGTCCGGCGCCCGCGCCGAAGATGACGATGCGGCCCTTCTCCATGTGCCGGACGGCACGGCGAGGAATGTAGGGCTCGGCGACCTGGGTCATCGAGATCGCCGATTGCACGCGCGTGGCGGCACCCGCCTGCTCCAGGAAGTCCTGAAGGGCGAGGGCGTTCATGACGGTGCCCAGCATGCCCATGTAGTCGGCACGACCGCGATCCATGCCGCGCTGGCTGAGCTCGGCACCGCGGAAAAAGTTGCCTCCACCGACGACGATCGCGATCTCCACCTGGTCGACGGCGGCGGCGATCTCGCGGGCGATCTGGCTCACGACGTCGGGATTGACCCCGAGTTGCCCCCCGCCGAACGCCTCCCCGGAGAGCTTCAGCAGAACCCTGCGGCGGGTGGAGTTCTCATCGATCACGGGTGTCGTCCTCTCGTCGGGTTCAAAGGTACCGCGCGCATGTGGCGGGCAAGACAAGAGCCCGGGATGCTGATGCATCCCGGGCTCTGGAGACGAGCTACGCGCCGACCTTGAAGCGGGCGAAGTCGGTCAGGGTGATACCGGCGTTCTTCGCGACCTGGGCGATGGACAGCTTGTTGTCCTTCGCGTAGTCCTGGTCGAGCAGCGACACCTGCTTGAAGAACGCGTTGACACGCCCTTCGACGATCTTCGGCAGAGCCGCTTCCGGCTTGCCCTCGTTGCGGGAGATCTCGGTGACGATCTCGCGCTCCTTGTCGACATCGCCCTCGGGCACGTCGTCGCGGGAGAGGTACGACGGGTTGGCGAACGAGATGTGCTGCGCGATGCTGCGAGCGGTCTCCGCGTCGTCACCCGAGTAGGCCAGGACCACGCCCACCTGGGGCGGGAGGTCCTTGCTCGTCTTGTGGAGGTAGATCTCGAAGTGGTCGCCCGAGAGGGTGCGCACGCGGCGCAGTTCGACCTTCTCGCCGATGATCGCGGCCTCGTCCGAGATGAGCTGGTCGACCGTCTGGCCGTTCGCGTCGGCGGCGAGAGCTGCCTCGGCCGAGTCCGCGGCGGCTGCGGCAGCAGCATCCGCGACCTTGTCGGCGAGGGCGATGAAGCGCTCGTTCTTCGCGACGAAGTCGGTCTCGCAGGCGAGCTCGACGAGCGTGACCTTGCCGTTCAGCTCGCGAGCGGCGACGAGTCCCTCGCTGGTGGAGCGGTCGGCACGCTTCGCGTTGCCCTTCGCTCCCTTGAGACGGAGGATCTCGACGGCCTTCTCGACGTTGCCGTCGGCCTCTTCGAGCGCCTTCTTCGTGTCGACCATGCCCGTGCCGAGCTGCTCGCGCAGCGCCTTGATGTCGGCGATGGTGAAGTTTGCCATGGGGTGCTGGCTCCTTGATTCGTATGTGGGTGACGGATGCCCGGCGCGCCCGCCGCTCCGACCGAGGTCGGAGGGCGGGCGCGCCGATCGTAGCGTCTGAGGGGAATGCGCCGGTTACTTGGCGTCGGTGGCCTCGTCGGCGGCGACCTCTTCGGTCGACTCGCCGGCGGCGGCCGCGACGGCCTCGTCGTGCGCCTCGGCGCCCAGGGCGTCGGCGATCGACTCGGTGGCACGCTCCGTCGTCTCGACCTGCTCGTCTGCGACGAGCTCATCGGCTTCGGCCTTGGCCTCGCCCAGGTCGGCGACCTTCTCGGTGTCGGCCGACGACTGCGCGGGAGCACCCTGCTCGAGCAGCTCACGCTCCCAGTCGGCGAGAGGCTCGGCCTCGGTGGCCGCCTCGTCGGTGGGGTTGTGGCGCTGGATCAGGCCCTCGGCGGCGGCGTCGGCGATGATGCGCGTGAGCAGGCTCACGGAACGGATCGCGTCGTCGTTGCCGGGGATCGGGTACTGGAACTCGTCGGGGTCGGCGTTCGTGTCGAGGATGCCGATCACGGGGATGCCGAGCTTCTTGGCCTCGTCGACCGCGAGGTGCTCGCGCTTCGCGTCGACGACCCAGATCGCGGAGGGGGTCTTCTGCAGGTTGCGGATACCGCCGAGCGACTTGTGGAGCTTGTCGAGCTCACGCTTCTTCAGAAGGAGTTCCTTCTTGGTGAAGCCGCTCTCAGCCGGGTTCTCGTAGTCGAGCTCCTCGAGCTCCTTCATGCGAGCGAGGCGCTTGGAGACCGTCTGGAAGTTGGTGAGGAGACCGCCGAGCCAACGCTGGTTGACGTAGGGCTGGTTGACGCGCGTCGCCTGCTCGGCGAGCACTTCCTGAGCCTGCTTCTTCGTACCGACGAAGAGGATGGTGCCGCCGTGGGCAACCGTCTCCTTGACGAACTCGTACGCCTTGTCGATGTACGTCAGCGACTGCTGGAGGTCGATGATGTGGATTCCGCTGCGCTCGGTGAGGATGAAGCGCTTGACTTTCGGGTTCCACCGGCGGGTCTGGTGTCCGAAGTGGACGCCGCTGTCGAGCAGCTGGCGGATGGTGACGACGGCCATGGCCGTTCTCCTGTTCTCGGCGCGCGCACGCGCCGTCTGCGGTTGATCTCGCCGGTCCGGAGGAACGGCGGGCCTGGTGCCCGGCGCGCACCCGCCCTGAAACTGCTCAGGGACCGATGGGTGCGGATGCCGCGCGGTGCGGTTCGGAGAACCACGGAGCGCTGAGGGCACGCGGAGTCACCCCGATACACGAGGTGCGACATCCACTCTACCAGCGCGCCCCGTTTCCCAGGTACGCGCGCCGCAGAGGGTCTCCCCTTCCTCCCCAGACCGGTTCCCAGGAGGATCTTCACCGCTCCCGACGGAACGCGGATCCACCCGCCCCTCCAGAAGCGAAGCTGTCAGTCATGTCGAGACGCACCCGATCCGTGCTGTTCGCGGTCGCGGCATCCACTGTCGCCCTCCTCGCCACGGCAGGGGCGACGGCTGCGGAAGCACCCGACCTCACGACCCTCGGATGGCGGTGGCCCGTCGACACCCTGCGCATCGTCGAACCGTATGCGGCTCCGCCGCACGCCTACGGTGCCGGTCATCGCGGGGTTGACCTGGCAATGGACGGGGGCGAGGTGCGCGCACCGTCCGAGGGGATCATCGCGTTCGCCGGGCCAGTGGCCGGACGCGGGGTGGTGACCATCGACCACGGCGGAGGCCTCGTGACGACCCTCGAACCGGTCGAGCCTCTCGCGCAGGCCGGCTCCTCCGTCTCGCGAGGCGACATCGTGGCCGCACGGAGCGAGGGCGGGCACACGCCGCCGGGCGTGCTGCACTTCGGGGTGCGCCTCGCCGGGGAGTACATCAACCCCATGCTGCTGCTGGGAGGCGTGCCGCGCGCGGTGCTCCTCCCGTGCTGCTGATCAGCCGATGCGGTTACGCTGTCCGTCGACGGTGACGTTCGACACCGGAGCGGTCACGATGTTGTCGTTCCCCGCGACGACCAGGTCTCCGCCGCCGCCCGGCGCGACGACGGTGTTGCGGTCGCCGCGAATCGTCAAAGCCCCGATCGACGCCACGTCGAGCGATGCGTCGTTGCCGTCCACCGTCGCGTCGCCGATGGCTCCGGCCGCGAGGGCGATGCGATCTCCCGCGACGGCCACAGCGCCCACGGTCGCTCCTCGGGCATCGACGGTCACCGCGTTCCCCTCGATGCGGACGAGCGGGCACTGCCCGGTCAGCACGACGGTGCGATCGCTCTCGGAGATCGTCCGCTCCTGACCGGCGCAGTCGCCCGCGTCGTCGACCGAAGCCGACGGGGTCGACGACGCCGTGGCCGTAGCGGTGGGGGCGCGGGACGCGGACGGCGAGGCCGAGACGGAAGGCTCGCCCGAGGCCGACGGCGGCCCATCGCTGGGGAGGCGCGTGACGAGGGGCTGCGGCACCGCGGAGCATCCGGCCACGAACAGCGCACTCACGAGCGCGAGTGCAGCGGCGAGACGGCGTGCTCGAGTGCGCATTCCTCCACCGTAGCGCCGGGGGTCGGTTCAGGCGCGGGGGTGGGCGAGTCGGTAGGTGGCCGCCAGCCGTTCACTCGAGACATGGGTGTAGATCTGGGTCGTGCCCAGACTGGCGTGACCGAGGATTTCCTGGACGGCCCGAAGGTCGGCGCCTCCATCGAGGAGGTGCGTCGCGGCCGAGTGACGGAGGGCATGGGGGCCGACGCTGGAACCCACGAGCGGTGCCAGCGTGCGCGAGACGAGGTCGTAGACGCTGCGGACGCCCATCCGGCCGCCGCGCGTGCCGAGGAGGAGCGCCCTGCCGGTGGTTGCCGCACGAGACGCGAGCGCCGGGCGACCGCGGACGAGGTAGGCGTCGACGGCGCGACCCGCGGGGGCTCCGAAGGGCACGATGCGCTCCTTCGACCCTTTGCCGAGCACGCGCGCGGTGCGACGGTCACCGTCGACGTCGTCGACGTCGAGCCCGCAGAGCTCGGACACCCGCATCCCCGCCCCGTAAAGCAGCTCGAGGATCGCGTGGTCGCGGAGCGCGATCGCATCGCCCTCCGCGGCGACAGCCGCCATGGCATCCAGCGTTTCGCGCAGCGCATCCGCCGTCGCGATCCGCGGAAGGGTTCGGCCGCGCTTGGGCGTGACCAGCCGCAGTGTCGGGTCGACGGCGACCAGGTCTTGCTCGGTCGCCCACGCGAAGAACCCACGGACGGCCGCGGTGCGGCGCGCGATCGTCGAGCGCGCCGAGCCCGCCTGCGTCGCGGACCACAGCCATGACCTGAGCTCCTCGAGATCGATGCGATCGAGGTCGACATCGCCGACGTGCGACCGGAGGTCGGTGAGATCGGAACGGTAGGCGCGGACGGTTGCGGGAGCGAGTCGGCGCACCTCTGTCAGCTGCTGCAGGTACGCCTCCACCGTCCGCTCCCAATCCATGTGCCCAGCATGCCTCCCGTCGCGGATGCCACGGTGCGCCCCGTCGGCGCGTCACCCGGTGAGGGCGCACAATCAGGTGCAGGCGCGTCACCGGGTGGACAGTGCGCGTCTCCATCCGTCCGCTCGCTCGAGCACCTGTCCCGACAGCTCGGCGAGGGCGATGAGACCCCTCACCTCCTGAGGCTCGATGCCGCTGCGGCGGGCGATCTCGTCGGGGCTCCGCGACTGGCGGGTGCTCATCGCGTCGAGCACACGGGTCATCTCGTCGGTGCGGGTCTCGTCGAACGACAGGGTGGGCGCGTCAGTCAGGCCGAGGAGCTCGCGGACGTCGGCGGCACCGGTGATCAAAGAGCCGTCGAAGTCGCGGATGACGCGATGACAACCGGCCGATGACGCACTGGTGACGGCACCGGGTACCGCACCGAGGGGCCGTCCCAGGGCGGCCGCGTGCGCGGCGGTGTTCAGCGAACCGCTGCGCACACCCGCCTCGACGATCACGGTCGTGTCGGCCAATGCCGCGATCAGCCTGTTCCTCGCGAGGAAACGCCATTTCGTCGGCGGCGTGCCGCACGGGGTCTCCGCGAGGACGGCACCGGAGCGGGCGGTCGCATCGATCAGAGCGGCATGACCGGAGGGGTAGGGCCGGTCCACTCCCCCGGCCAGCAGAGCCACGGTCCGCCCGCCGACATGAAGCGCGGAGCGATGCGCGACCCCGTCGATACCGTATGCGGCACCGGAGACGATCGTGACCCCGGCCGATGCCAGCTCCGCCGCGAGCTCAGCGGCGACGTGTTCGCCGTAGGCGGTAGCCGCGCGCGCCCCGACGATCGCCACCGTCGGCATCTCATCCGCGACCAGCGCGACATCGCCCCGCGCCCACAGCACGAACGGCGCGTGCACGCCGAGGTCGGCGAGACGGCCGGGCCAGCCGGGGTCGTCGGGGAGGACCAGGCGGGCACCCGTCCGACGCGCGGACTCCGTCGCCGCCCGCACCGCTGTCGCGTCGCCCCGCGGCTTCCACCGCGAAAGGCCCTTCGCCAGATCGGATGCATCGATCCCGTTCGTCTGCAGCGGGTGACCCGCGATCAGGCGCCGGAGAGCCTCGGCGGCGCCCCACTCCTCCACGACGCGTCCGGCCACCCCGTCGCCGGGCTCGACGACGACGCTCCAGACCAATCGAGCGAAGGCGTCCATGAGGTCCGCCTCCTCCAGGTCGTCGTCACGCACGCCCGACAGCGCCGCGCGAGCTGCGGCGGGGGTCAACTCGATCCGCATCACGCCGGGACTCCCTTCTTCAAGTACAGCGCGCGCCCGACGTCGCCGACGTCGATGGCTCCGCGCCCTGCCAAGTCGGCCAGTGACCACGCCACGCGCAGCACACGGTCGTAGCCCCGAAGTGTCAGCATCCCCCGATGCAATGCCGCATCGATGGGCCGCCGCACCACGGGAGCGGGAGCCAGCGGCCCCTGGCGCAACCATGAGCCGGGCACCTCGGCGTTGCGTCGCCATAGCGTGTCGCGCAGCCGGTGGGCGGCCCTCGCGCGGGCCTCGCCGACCTTCTCGCGCGCTGCGGAGGTCGTCATCGTCGCACCGAGCGAAGGATCGTCGCGGGCGACGGAGACCCGTCGCATCGACAACTCGATGTCGATGCGATCGAGGAGCGGACCCGACAGCCGCGAGAAGTAGCGCCGGATGGCCTGCGGCGGGCAGACGCACTCCGCGCCGGGCACGGCGAAGTTTCCGCAGGGACAGGGGTTCGTGGCGACGACCAGTTGGAATCGTGCGGGATACGCGGCCGTGACTCCCGAGCGATGGATGACGATGGACCCCGACTCCAGCGGCTGGCGCAGTGCGTCGAGCGCGCTCGCCGTGAACTCCCCCGCCTCGTCGAGGAAGAGGACGCCTTCACTCGCGCGAGCGATCGCGCCCGGACGAACGATCCTGGATCCCCCGCCGACCAGCGCGGCGATGCTCGTGCTGTGATGCGGTGCTTCGAAAGGCGGCACCCTCGACAGCCGGGTCACAGGCTCGCCCGAGAGCGAGCGCACCGAACCGACGGCCAGCGCAGCGGATTCGTCGAGCGGTGGAAGGATTCCGGGAAGGCGCTGCGCGAGCATCGTCTTGCCTGCACCCGGTGGTCCGCTCATGAGCAGATGGTGGCCGCCCGCGGCGGCGACGAGCAGCGCGTCGATCGCCTCGCGCTGGCCGATCACGTCGGCCAGCTCGGGCACCTCGTCATCGGAGGCGTGCTCACGGGCGAGCGCCACGGGCTCGACCGCCGGGATGTCGACGTCGAGCCCGTGCCACCGCACCACCTCGGCGAGACAGCTCGCACCGCACACCTCGATCCCGTCGACGAGCTCGGCCTCCGCGAGGTTGGCGCGGGGCACGACCACGCGGCGCACCCCCGCGCGCGCGGCCGCCGCGACCGCGGGGAGAACGCCGGGCACCGGGCGCAGACGGCCGTCGAGACCCAGCTCGCCCAGGTGCACGGTCGACGCGACGCCCGCAGCATCCATCTCGCGTTCGGTCGCGAGCGCTGCGACCGCGATTGCGACGTCGAAGCCGGATCCCTGCTTGGGCAGGCTCGCCGGCGACAGGTTGACGGTCAGACGGCGGCGCGGCAGCGCGAGCCCGCGGTTGACGCACGCGTTGTGCACGCGCTGCACGGCCTCGCCGAGCGACTTGTCGGGGAGCCCGATGATCACGAACCTCGGGGTCTGCTCCGAGAGGTCGGCCTCGACCTCGACGATCGCTCCTTCGAGCCCGTTGAGCGCAACGGAAAGGGTGCGTGCCACGCTCACAGCGCGTCTTCCAAGTGCTCGAGGACGCCCGTCGCCGGATCGTCGCCGGTGATCGCGATCGCATCGAGGCGCAGCCTGCGCCCCCGAGCCTCCTGCGGGTGCGCGGCGATCCACGCCGCCGCGAGACGCCAGAGCCGCGCCGTCTTCCGGTCGTCGATGGCCTCGAGCGGATGGCCGAACGCCAACGACCGCCGGGTCTTGACCTCGACCACCGCCAGCGACCGCCCGCGGACCGCGACGATGTCGACCTCTCCTTGCGAACACCGCCAGTTGCGATCGACGATCCGGTATCCGAGCGTGATCAGATGGTCGGCGGCGCGCTGTTCACCCGCGCGTCCGAACTCGTCTTTGGCTGCCATGTCCCCATCGTGCGCGCCGCGGGGCGGTCGAGCCGGGCTCCGCGGTCGAGCTGTGGCAGCAGAGGAGAATCCGCCTCCTGGGGAGGAACGGATGCGACGAGGTCAGTTGTCGAGCGAGAGCTCCTCGGGCAGCTGGAAGTCCCGGCGCGAGAGCTCCTCGACGTTCACGTCCTTGAACGTGAGCACCCGCACCGACTTCACGAACCGGTCAGCCCGGTAGATGTCCCAGACCCAGACGTCGGTCATCGAGATCTCGAAATAGAAGTCGTGCTCGGTGTCGCGGCGGACGACATTCACCTCGTTCGCGAGATAGAACCGCCGCTCGGTCTCGATCACGTACTGGAACTGCGAGACAACGTCGCGGTACTCCCGGTAAAGGGCGAGTTCGAGTTCGCGGTCGTAGTCCTCGAAAACATCGTCATCCATGGTTGCTCCATCCTACGGGCGCGCGCGTGCGCCCGGGACAGCGGGTCTCAGAAGAGCGTCGGTGCGTTTGCGATGGCCCAGGAATGCCGGTGATGGGCGCTCAGACCGTTCGCGGATATCGCCTCGCGGTGGTCGAGGCTCGCGTATCCCTTGTTCCTCGCCCAGTTGTACGCGGGGAGGTCGTCGTGGAGTGTCACCATCAGCGCGTCTCGCGCGACCTTCGCGATCACCGAGGCGGCCGCAGCGCTGGCGCAGTCGCGGTCGGCCTTGATCACCGGCGTCACGCGCAGCCCCTGTGCCCCGGCCGGGGTGATGTAGTCGTAATTGCCGTCGAGGATCACGATCGCCGTCTCGGGGACGACCCCGTGCGCCCGAAGGTCGGCAAGCGCCCGGACGGCGGCGAGACCGAGCGCCGCCATGATCCCGATCTCGTCGATCTCCACCGAGCTCGCCCACCCGACCGCGCTGTGCGGCACCCACGACGCCGCGCGGGCGGCGACGTCGGCCCGTCGAGGCTCGGGAACGAGCTTGGAATCACGCAGCCCGGGCGGGATACGTCTGCGCGACAGCGCGGGATCGACGACGGCGGCACCGACGGCGACCGGACCGGCGAGGGCGCCGCGCCCCACCTCGTCGCACGCGATGACCAGTGGATAGTCCTTGAGGAGTCGGCGTTCCAGCGTCAGACGCGGCTCGACGACGGTCACGGGGCGACCTCGGCTCGGAGCGTCACGGTGCCGCCTCCGGCGCGGGCACCCCCGCGAACACCTCGTGGTGGAAATCGATCAGCCCGAAGCGGTCGAAGGGCCACGTGATGAGGAACGCACGTCCGACGACGTTGTCCACGGGCACGAACCCGCCCCCGGGCTGATCCTGGTGGAAGCGGGAGTCCTGCGAGTTGTCGCGATTGTCGCCCATCACCCAGATCGAGCCGTCGGGCACCGTCACGTCGTACTCGCGGACGTCGGGCGCCGTCTTCCCCGGAAGGAGGTTCAGGTAGGCGGTCTCGTCGATCGCCTGCCCGTTGACCGTGGTCTGCCCGAGGGCGTTGCAGCAGACGATGTGGTCACCACCGACGCCGATGATCCGCTTGATGAGGTGCTCATCGCTGTCGGGGGCTGCGAGACCCACCAGGGAGAGCACCCACTCCACGCCTTCGGTGAAGGGCGACACGGGCGCCTGAGGCGTCTTCTCGAGCCAGCCTCCGGGATCGCGGAAGACGACGACGTCGCCGCGGTCGTAACCGCCGAAGCGCGGGGTGATCTCGTCGACGAGGATGCGGTCGTTCTCGATCAGCGTCTGGTTCATCGACGCCGACGGGATGTAGAACGAGCGGACGAGGAAGGTCTTGACGAGGAACGACACCAGGAGCGCGATCAGGACGATGACCACGACGTCTCGCAGGAACGTCAACCACCCGCGACGGGGCTTGTCCTCCGCCAGGACGGGGGCCGATTCGTCGGCGGGGGCGGCCGGGTCACTGCTCATGGGATGCCTCACTCGGCTCGCCGCCGTTCGGGAACCGCACACACAAGGTTCGCACACGCTCTGCCGCCTCCGGTGCACGGCGACCGCCCATCTCGACCGATGTCGGAGGGGCAAAGACGAACGCCCCGGGCATCAGCCCGGGGCGTTCGAGAGAAGCGACTCAGCGAGCGTCGCGCTTCTCCTTGATCTTGGCCTTCTTGCCGCGGAGGTTGCGGAGGTAGTAGAGCTTCGCGCGACGCACGTCTCCACGGGTGACGACCTCGATGTGGTCGATCACGGGGCTGTGCACGGGGAAGGTGCGCTCGACACCCACCTGGAAGCTGATCTTCCGCACCGTGAAGGTCTCGCGGACGCCGTCGCCGGACCGGCCGAGCACGATGCCCTGGAAGACCTGGATACGGGAGCGGTTGCCCTCCGTGATGTTGACGTGGACCTTCACGTTGTCGCCGGGGGCGAAGGTCGGGATGTCGGTGCGGAGCGAAGCCGCGTCGACTGCGTCGAGGATCTGCATGATCGTCTCTTCCTGCGGCCGCCACAGGTCGACAGCATGATGTGTTCAAGAATGGGATGACGCGTCCGTGCCGCGGAAGCGGCGGGTTCCCCTGTGGCAGAACCGGTCAGGACACAAACGTCTATTCTGCCACGGATGCGGCAGCGGTCCAAAACACCCTACGAACGGTGCGGGCGCTCCTCCAGCACGACGACCGCCGGGTCGGCTCTCGGCGTGGAAGAAGGATGCGTCGGAGGGATGTACCCGGTGCCGTCGACGGTACGCAGCAGCATCACCGATCCCCGAGTCTCGCGCCAGAGCTGCGTGATGCTGACCCAGAAGACGCCCACCGCCGCGAGGATCGCGAGGACGAGCGCGAGAGCGAACCACGACGGGAAGAAACCGGTCGCGATGATCAGCGCGTGCCAGACCGAGAACGCCAGAACGTCCCACCACGACACGGCCCGATCGGCACGAACGCTCCCTCGCGCGCGGACCAGGAGCGCGAGCACCGTCTGCCCGACCAGCACCGACGGGGCCGCGATGAAGAGCACCCAGAGGAATGCGAGCCCACCCGCCTGGAACACGCCCCACCCGACCAGAAGCCAGAGGGGCAGCACCACGGCGGCCGGGAAGAGCCAGCGGAAGAAGAGCCGTCGGAGCCACATCCTTCGATGCTACGCGGCGCCCTCGACGTCTCTGCCGTTGCAGGGCGAGCCCGAAGCATCCTCTCGGGTTCGTCTCGCGGCGAATAGGTCGCGAGGTCGTCTCACGAAAGAATAGAGCGGTCGAAAGGACACCCATGATCGAACTGCGCACCCCGGCCGAGATCGACGCCATGCGCCCGGCGGGTCGCTTCGTCGCCGAGACGCTCGCCGCACTCCGCGACGACACCAAGGTGGGGACGAACCTCCTCGCCATCGATCGCCGCGCGCACGAACTGATCCGGCGCGCCGGCGCCGAGTCCTGCTACATCGACTACCACCCCTCGTTCGGCGCGAGTCCGTTCGGCAAAGTCATCTGCACATCGATCAACGACGCGGTGCTGCACGGACTCCCCCACGACTACGCCCTCCGCGACGGCGACCTGGTCTCGCTCGACTTCGCCGTCGCGATCGACGGATGGGTCGCCGATTCCGCGGTCTCGTTCGTCGTCGGAACACCGCGCGACGAGGACCTCGCCCTCATCGACACCACCGAGCGCGCGCTCGCCGCTGCCATCGACGCCGCGGTGGTCGGCCAGAAGATCGGCGACATTTCGTCGGCGATCGCGTCCGTCGCGCACGCCGACGGCTACTCGATCAACACCGACTTCGGCGGCCACGGCGTCGGCCGGGTCATGCACGGCGACCCCCACGTGCCCAACGACGGCAAGGCGGGGCGCGGGTATCCGTTGCGTGAAGGACTGGTCGTCGCGCTCGAACCGTGGTTCCTGGCGACGACCGACAAGCTCGTCACCGATGCCGACGGCTGGACCCTCCGCAGCGCCGACGGATCGCGCGGGGCACACGCCGAGCACACCGTGGCGATGACCGCCGAAGGTCCCATCGTGTTGACCGACCGGTCGTTCCTCGGCGTCGACTGACGCGGTGCCCTACTCGGCCAGCAGGTCTGGCCGACGATCGCGCGTGCGCTCGATCTGCTGCTCGCGACGCCACGTGGCTATCGCTCCGTGGTTGCCGCTGAGGAGGATCGGCGGCACCTCGCGCTCGCGCCAGGAGGCGGGCTTGGTGTACGACGGGTACTCCAGCAAGCCGTCCTCGTGCGATTCCTCGACCAGGCTCGCCGGGTTGCCGACGACGCCGGGCACGAGACGCCCGATGGCCTCGATCATCGCCATCGACGCCACCTCTCCCCCGTTGAGTACGTAGTCGCCGAGGCTCACGAGCCGCACGCGGCCGATCGTCGCCGCGTACGAGAACACGCGCTCGTCGATCCCCTCGTAGCGACCGCAGCCGAACACGAGGTGCCGCTCCTCGGCGAGCTCGCGCGCCGTGGCCTGGGTGAACACCTCGCCGGCGGGCGAGGGGAAGATGATGACCGGATGCTGCGCGGCGGGGTCGTCGCCAGCATCCGCCACGATCGAATCCAACGCCTCACCCCAGGGCTCGGGCTTCATCACCATGCCGGCTCCGCCGCCGTACGGCGTATCGTCGACCGTCCGATGACGGTCATGCGCCCAGGAACGCAGATCGTGGACGCGGACGTCGAGGATCCCCGCACCGCGCGCCTTGCCGAGGAGCGACACCTCCAGGGCGTCGAAGAAAGCCGGGAAGATCGAGACGACGTCGATGCGCACGTCAGCGGTCCGTATCGTCGCCCTCGGAGGACTCGGACGCTGCGGGTTGCGCCACGTCCGCCTTACCGGCTGCGGTCTCCGATTCGTCGGACTCGAGCTCCTCGAACAGGCCTGCCGGTGGGGTCACGATGACGCGCCCTGCCGAGATGTCGACCTCGGGCACGATCGCCTTGACGAACGGGACGAGGATCTCGTCGTCGGCGGCGCCCGTCGGGCGCACGGCGAGGAGATCCTGCGAGGGGAGGTGATCGACGCGGATCACGCGGCCCACGACGTCGCCGTCGCGGACGACATCGAGGCCGACCAGCTGGTGGTCGTACCAGGCGTCGTCCTCGACGGGAGCGGACTCGGCGTCCTCGTCGATCCAGAGGATCGCCCGAACGAGCTCCTCGGCTCCGCTGCGGTCTTCGACACCCTCGAAGAAGGCGACCGGGTGGCTGTTCATCCAACGGAACTCGCGCACCGTGAGCGGCTTTCCGTGCCACGGCGACGACTCGGGAACCTGAAGGGTGAAGGTCGACCCGGGCGCGAAGCGGCCATCGGGGTCGTCGGTGTAGAGCTCGATCTTGAGGGCTCCTTTGAGCCCGTGCGCCTTCACGAGGCGTCCGACGCGCAACTGGGTGCGGGCCGGTCGCGGCGAGTGTGCGCGACCTTCTGCGGGCACGTCAGTCATCGGCGACGTCGACCCGCACGCGGCGACCGTCGGCGAGAGCGCCGACGACCGTCCGCAGGGCTTTGGCCGTGCGTCCGCCGCGCCCGATCACGCGACCCCGGTCATCGGGGTGCACGTGCACCTCCAGCACGTCACCGCGAGGAGACGTGGAGGAACGGATGGACACGGCGTCGGGGTGATCGACGATCCCCTTGACGACGTGCTCGAGCGCGGCGGCGAGCAACGGCTTACTCGGAGGCGGACGCCGCGTCGGCGTCGCCCTCGGCTGCGTCGGCCGGAGCCGCGGCGGGCTTGTCGGCCTTGGGCTTGATGACCGACTTCTTCGAGGAGTCGACCTCGAAGGGGACCTTCTCGGCCTTGGTCTTCAGGGTCGACGTCGCGTTCGCGTCGCCCTTGAAGGTGCCCCAGTCGCCCGTGATCTTGAGGATGGCGAGCACCTGCGGGCTCGGCTGAGCGCCGACGCCGAGCCAGTACTGCGCACGCTCGGAGTCGACCTCGATGAACGAGGGCTCCTCGGTGGGGTGGTACTTGCCGATCTCTTCGATGACACGGCCGTCGCGCTTGGTGCGCGAGTCGGCGACGACGATGCGGTAGTACGGCGCACGGATCTTGCCCAGGCGCTTGAGACGGATCTTTACAGCCACGATTCTCCTGAATGTGTGGAAAGCGAACGAACCGAACGCCTGGAGAGTGGGGTGCACACCCGGCGGAAGCTCAAATAGGTGGACCGGGAACTGGATAGAGGGTCGAGTACCGGGTCCGACCCTCTATTCTGCCAGATGACGGCGCGTGCCGCGAAACGACGGCTCGCGGATCGCGGGATGTCAGAATGTGGCCATGACGGTGCCCTTCGCGACCTCCCCCCGTTCGACGGTCGGGATCGAGTGGGAACTCATGCTCGCCGACGCGGACACGGGCGACCTCGTCCCCCGCGCCCCCGAGATCCTGGACGCGCTGGAGGAGTCCACCGCCCTCGAACGCTTCACCGTCACGGGCGAACTCCTGACGAATACGGTCGAGATCACGAGCGGCATCGGCGACACGGTCGCCGCGGCCGTCGACGACGTCGCGGATGCGATCGCCGCCGTCCGGGCCGAGACCGAACCCCGCCACCTCGAACTGCTGTGCGCCGGAAGCCACCCTTTCGCGCAGTGGTACGACCAGCAGGTCACCGACAAGACCCGCTATGAGAGCCTCATCGAGCGCACCCAGTGGTGGGGGCGCAACATGATGATCTGGGGTATCCACATCCACGTCGGTGTCGAGGACGTCAACAAGGTGCTGCCGATCATCGGCGCGCTCACGACCTACCTGCCGCACCTGCAGGCGCTCTCGGCCTCCAGTCCGTTCTGGGCGGGAGAGCGCACCGGCTACGCGTCGAACCGCGCGCTGGTCTTCCAGCAGCTCCCGACGGCCGGACTCCCCTGGCCGCTCGACGACTGGGCGCAGTTCGAGGGGTATCTCGACGACATGGTGCGCACCGGCGTCATGGCCGATGCCTCCGAAGTGCGGTGGGATATCCGCCCCGCACCCCGCTGGGGAACGATCGAGGTGCGCGCGTGCGACGGCATGTCGACGCTGCCCGAGCTGGCCGCCGTCGCCTCGCTCGTGCAGTCGCTGGTCGAGCAGTTCTCGCGCGACCTCGACGAAGGGCGGGAGCTCCCCCGCATCCAGCCCTGGTTCGCCCGGGAGAACAAGTGGCGAGCGGCCCGTTACGGTCTCGACGCCAGAGTCATCGTCGACTCGGACGGACGCGAGGAGCCCGTCGTCGAGCACCTCCACGAGACGATCGATCGTCTTCGCGATGTCGCGTCCGAGCTCAAGTGCGCGCGGGAGTTCGAGGGTCTGCAGACGATCCTCGCCACCGGCGGCAGCTCCGCGCGGCAGATCGCGGTCGCCGAGGCGGCCGACGGCGATCTGCGCCAGGTCGTCCAGCATCTGATCCGCGAGTTCCGGGGCGGGCCGACGCTGCGCGAGCACCTGCTGTCGTCGCTCTAGCGCGCAGCATCCGCTCTCCCCTGCGCCGAGGGTAGGAGATGGTGCCACTGCAGGACGATCGCCGGTGAAACGGCCTACCCTCGCGCCGTCTCCTACGACCGGAACCCCGGTGGCGCGAGGTGGAGCCCCTGCGCCACAGCGAGGAGGAGCGATCGCTCGACGAACGCCCAGTCGAACAGAACCTGGTACCAGTCGAATCGCAGGGTGGTGTAGCCGCGGAGCGCGAGCCTGGTGTCGGCTCGGATGTCGCGCCGTCGATCCTGCGCGCTCGAGTGGTGCTCGAATCCGTCGAGTTGCACGAGCAGGCGATCTCCGATCACCGCGTCGAGCGGGTGCCCGTCGATCCACACCTGCTGGCGCACCGCGAGTCCGAGGGCCCGCACGCCATGCACGAAGATCGACTCGAGCCCCGAGTCGCTGAGGGCCGACAGATGCTCGGCGATGTCGGTGGCAGCCGAAGACCTCGATGTCACGCGCGCGAGCTCGGCGGGTTCGACCATGGCGAGCCGAACAGCAGACTCCCAGACCGCGAACGCGTCGCGCCGCGGCTGGCATCGAGCGACGTGGAACAGCACGTTGATCAGCGGGTCCTCGACCGAATGGGGCGGAACGGGCACAGGGCCGGATCCCCAGTGGACCACCGACGACGCTCCGCGCACCCGGGAGGCAGTGGGTTTCACCGCCACATGTACGAGTCCATCGCGGTCGGGCACCCACAGCCCCGTTCGCGCTGCGGCGGTGACGCACGTGATGCGACCGCCGGCCTCGACGGCCGACCTCGCTCCGGCATCCGCATCACGCGCCACCAGCCACGAGCGCCGCACTCGGTGCACGGAGCCGCCCGCCACCGCGTCGGCCATCGCACGCTGGGAGTACCCCGCGGCGCGGGCGGTGGCCGAGTGGGCGATACCGCCCTGCTCTCGAAGCCAGACGGGGAAGGGAGGGAGTCGCATTGCGCAACGCTCGCTGACGGCGAGCTCCCGACACGACGACAATCCGCGTCACCGTGCATAACCTCCGTTCCCAGCGGGCTGGGGAGGACGAGCCGGGCGCGATCAGCCGTGCCCGGCGTAGGTCATGGCGCAGAGGTAGGACGATATGCGGAGAAACGGCCTACGTACACGCCATCTCCTACGTGCGGAACGGCGCGGGCGCGAAGCGTCAGCCGCGGCCGAGCATCTTCTGCAGCTCGGCGAGGTCGGCCTCCGACGGAGCAGCGCCCTTCGCGCCACCGAGGCCGAAACCCGACCCGGTCGGAGCGGCGGGGGCGGATGCGGCGATGCCGGCGTTCTCGGCGGCACGCTTGGCCGGGTTGCCCGACCGCGACCCCTTCGCCTTCTGCTGCTTGCCGCGCTTGGAGGAGGCTCCCGGACGCCCGGCTCCGGGCACCGGACCCATGCCCGGGATGTTGGGGACCCCGCCGCGGGCCATCGTCTTCATCATCTTCGCAGCCTGGTCGAAGCGCTGCACGAGCGAGTTCACGTCGGTGACGGTCATGCCCGAACCGCGCGCGATGCGCAGCCGTCGCGAACCATTGAGGAGCTTCGGATTGCGACGCTCGGCGATCGTCATCGAGCGGATGATCGCCTCGGTGCGATCGATCTCACGCTCGTCGAAGTTCTCCATCTGCTGCTTCATGGAGCCCATACCCGGGAGCATCCCGAGCATCTTCTTCATGGAGCCCATCTTCTTCATCTGCTGCATCTGCTCGAGGAAGTCCTCGAGAGTGAAGGTCGATGTCGCGAGCTTCTCGGCGACCTTCATCGCCTCTTCCTCGTCGAAGGCCGACTGCGCCTGCTCGATGAGGGTCAGGATGTCGCCGAGGTCGAGGATGCGGCTCGCCATGCGGTCGGGATGGAACGGCTCGAGATCGTCGAGGCCCTCGCCGGTCGACGCGTAGATGATCGGACGCCCGGTGACGGACGCCACCGACAGAGCCGCTCCACCGCGCGCATCGCCGTCGAGCTTCGACAGCACCACTCCGGTGAAGTCGACGCCCTCCTGGAAGGCCTTGGCCGTGTTGACGGCGTCCTGGCCGATCATCGCGTCGATGACGAACAGCACCTCGTCGGGGTCGGTCGCCTTGCGGATGTTCGACGCCTGCTTCATCAGCTCGGCGTCGACACCGAGGCGCCCGGCCGTATCGATGATGACGACGTCGTGCTGCTGGCGTCGCGCGTGCTCCACTCCCGCCTTCGCCACCTTCACCGGATCGCCGACGCCGTTGCCGGGCTCGGGGGCGAAGATCGTCGCGCCGGCCTGCTGCGCGACGACCTGCAGCTGGTTGACGGCGTTCGGGCGCTGGAGGTCGGCGGCGACGAGGAGCGGCGTGTGGCCCTCTTTCTCGAGCTGCTTGGCGAGCTTGCCGGCGAACGTCGTCTTACCCGATCCCTGAAGACCCGCGAGCATGATCACGGTCGGCGGGTTCTTCGCGAACTGCAGGCGACGCTGCTGTCCGCCGAGGATGCCGACGAGCTCCTCGTTGACGATCTGCACGACCTGCTGAGCCGGGTTCAGAGCCTTGTTGACCTCGTCGCCCAGGGCGCGTTCGCGCACGGACGCGGTGAAGTCCTTGACCACGGGCAGTGCGACGTCGGCGTCGAGGAGGGCGCGACGGATCTCGCGCACGGTCCCGTCGACGTCCGCGGGCGTGAGCTTGCCCTTGGTGCGGAGGTTGCGGAACGTCTCTGTGAGACGGTCGGAGAGCGTGCCGAAAGTAGCCATGATCCGACAAGTTTACGCGAGCGGATGCGGCGCACCGGCGTGGGCCCGCAGCATCCGCCGCTGCTACGCCGGATCCTCGTCGAAGAGAGTCAGCTGCAGATCGGCCGGGCCTCGTAGGCGACTGTTCAGTGAACCCCACGGCGTGATGCGCGGCGAGGCGAGCACGCCCGCACCGCCCTCCGCCAGCCGCTCGGTCGCCGCCGCGCCGTCCGTCACCTCGAAGCCCAGGCGGATCCGGTCGCTCGTGTCGCCGTCGGTCTCGACGCGATCGATCATCGCGACCTGAGCGGCGTTCGCAAGTTCGAGGGTCGCTACTCCGGCCTCGAGGATCGTCACGTGCGCATCGCCGTCGCCCTGGTACGCAGCCCTCTCGGGCATGCCCACGACATCCCGGTAGAACGCGACGGCGGCCTCGTAGTCGTCGGCGCGGACGACGACGCGCAGCTGCCGCACGGCCCCTCCACCGCCGGCGGGCGTGACCGCCTCCAGGGCCCGCGACAGGATCGCACCGAGCGGGGTGCGCCCTGCGCCGGCACCCGCCCATCGCGACAGCGCCGCGAGCACCGCTCCCCCGTGGGCCGCACCCAGCACCTCGGCGCGCAAGGGGTCGACGCCTCCGGCGACGAGCCTCTCGGCTACCGCACGGGCGATGCGCGCCCGCCGGACCGCCGACTCGCGCTCGATCTCGTCCGTGAGTCCCATCGTGTCGGACTGGGCGAGCGCCAACGCCAGGGTGTCGGGATCGAATCCGTCGAGGAGATCCCTCAGCGCGCGACGAACCGCCGCGTCGACGTCGGCGTCGTCGTCGCGGTCCAGCACTCCCTGCAAACGCCCGACACGCTCATCGAAGCCCGCCCAGAGGACGTCGCTCTTGGTCGCGAAATAGTTGAAGAAGCTCGAGCGGCTCACCCCGGCGCGCGTCGTGATGTCGGCGACCGACGTCTCTGCGAAGCCCTTCTCGAGGAAGAGCTCGGATGCCGCCTCCGCCAGGGTCTCTCGAGAGGACGCGCGAGGTCGACCCCCGCGCTGATCAGCTGCCATGCCTTCCAGGGTAGGCGCGAGGGAGTGACGTCCGCGTGCTGTTCGAGGTTGTTAGACTCCATGCAACAACTCCGGCGGAGGTCGAGATGATCGAGATCCTCGAAGCGGGCCTCGCCCCGCACTACGTGCCCTACCTCGATGGATGGGCGCTGCAGCGACGCATCCACACCGACGTGGTCACCGGCACGAGAGCCGACACGCTGATCGTGCTGGAGCACGAGAGCGTCTACACGGCGGGCACCCGCACGCAGGAGGCCGATCGCCCGCGCGACGGCATCCCCGTCGTCGACGTCGACCGGGGCGGCCGCATCACGTGGCACGGCCCGGGGCAGCTCGTCGGATACCCGATCATCCGGCTCGCCGAGCCCATCGACGTCGTCGCGCATGTCCGACGCCTGGAGCGCGTGCTCATCGCCGCGCTGCGCATCCACGGCGTGGACGGCCGCCAGGTCGAGGGACGCAGCGGCGTCTGGGTGCGCGGCCCCCTGTCCGACAACAAGATCGCGGCGATCGGCGTCCGCGTGGAGAAAGGCGTCACGATGCACGGCTTCGCCCTCAACTGCGACAACTCGCTCGCGCCCTTCCGGCAGATCGTCCCGTGCGGCATCAGCGACGCGGGGGTCACGACGGTGAGCGAGGTCGCCGGTCGCGCGGTCTCTCCCGCCGACGTCGTCGCGACCGTGACGACCGCCTTCACCGCCGAGTTCGCGGCGGTGGCCGCGTGAGCGTCGCCGCGCCCGACGGGCGCAAGATGCTGCGCCTCGAGGTGCGCAACGCCGAGACGCCCATCGAGCGCAAGCCCGAATGGATCAAGACCAAGGCGCGGATGGGCCCGGAGTACACCGCACTGCAGTCGCTGGTGAAGACGGAGGACCTGCACACCGTCTGCCAGGAGGCCGGGTGCCCGAACATCTTCGAGTGCTGGGAGGACCGCGAGGCGACGTTCCTCATCGGCGGGTCCCAGTGCACCCGACGATGCGACTTCTGCCAGATCGACACCGGCAAACCCGCCGACTACGACACCGATGAGCCCCGCCGTGTGGCCGAGAGCGTGCAGCGCATGAACCTGCGCTACGCGACGGTCACCGGCGTCGCGCGGGACGACCTGCCCGACGAGGGCGCGTGGCTCCACGCCGAGACCGTGCGCCGCATCCACGCCGACAACCCCGGGACGGGCGTGGAGATCCTCGCCACCGACTTTTCCGGCAACCCGGTTCTCCTCGACGAGGTCTTCGACGCGCGGCCCGAGGTCTTCGCGCACAACGTGGAGACCGTGCCGCGGATCTTCAAGCGCATCCGCCCGGCCTTCCGCTACGACCGCTCGCTCGGCGTGCTCAGCCGGGCACGGGCAGCGGGCCTCATCACGAAGTCCAACCTCATCCTCGGGATGGGCGAAGAGCCCGCCGAGGTCGTACAGGCGCTCCGCGATCTGCGCGAAGCCGGGACCGACATCATCACGATCACGCAGTACCTGCGCCCCACGCCCCGCCACCTGCCCGTCGCGCGTTGGGTCAAGCCCGCCGAGTTCGTCGAGTTCAAGGAGGAGGCCGAGCGGATCGGATTCCTCGGGGTGCTGGCCGGCCCGCTCGTCCGGTCGTCCTATCGCGCGGGTCGCCTCTGGGCGCAGTCGATGGTGTCGCTGGGTCGCGACATCCCGCCGCACCTCGCCCACCTGGCGAAGGACATCGCCGCTGCGGACGAGGGGTTCGCACAGGCCGTGTAGCCGGACCGTCAGTCGGCGCTGGTCACCGACTGCACGATGCCGTCCGAACCGAGATTGACCAGCAGCACGTCGTCGGTGGCCTCGGGGTCGAGCGCGTACTCGAGCACCGCGAAGGGATCGTCTCCCCCGTGCTCGTCGGCGAGGATCGTCATGCTCATCAGCTGCAGCGACCGGATCACGTCGATCTGGGTGTCGCCCGAGACGTCCACGAGCAGATCGTCGAGCTCCTCGCCCAGGAGCTGCTGCTGCTGGAGGATGTACTCGATCACCTCGCTCGTGCGGTCATCGAGCTCGGAGACCATCGCGTCCCGCGCGGTGCGGTCGATGCCCTCCAGCGAGGAGACCATCCCGGCGGCGGCATCGAGGGCCTCCTGCGACACGTCGTCCTGATCGGGAGCCGTGAGGTCGACCGTCACCGTCTGGTCGCCGAACTCCACATTCTCGGACCAGAAGATCGATCCGTCCGGACCCGACTCGAGGAGTCCGAAGAAGTCGTGCTCGATCGCCATGGCCCTATGAAACCAGTCCGGCGGTCACGACGGTAGTCGCCGCACCGCGCACGGCCGGGCCGGTCACGAAGCCCGTCATCAATCGACCAGCGCAGAGGCGAAGACGTGCGGCGTGAAGCCGGTGAGATCTCCGATCCCCTCGCCCTGTCCGAGCAGTTTGACGGGGATGCCGGTGAGCTCCTGGACGGCGAGGACGAAGCCTCCGCGCGCCGACCCGTCGAGCTTCGTGAGCACGAGGCCGGTGACTCCGGCGCTGTCGAGGAAGGCCTGTGCCTGCATGAGGCCGTTCTGGCCGGTCGTCGCGTCGAGCACGAGCAGCACCTCGCTGATCGGCGCCTGCTTCTCGATGACGCGCTTGATCTTGCCGAGCTCGTCCATCAGTCCGCCCTTGGTGTGCAGGCGGCCCGCGGTGTCGACGAGCACGATCTCCGTGCCCGTCTCCTTCGCGTAGGTGATGGTCTGGAAGGCGACGGATGCCGGGTCCTGGCCCTCGTGCTGCGGCCGGACGATCGCGGCGCCGCCGCGCTCGGCCCACGTCGCGAGCTGGTCGACCGCGGCCGCGCGGAAGGTGTCGGCGGCACCGACGACGACCGTGCGCCCGTATCGCTGCAGGAACTTCGCGAACTTGCCGATCGTCGTCGTCTTGCCGACACCGTTCACGCCCACCACGAGCACCACGGCCGGGCGTTCGGTGAGGCGGAGCGTCGTGTCGAACTTCGCGAAATGCTCCTCGATCGTCTCGCGGAGCATCCGCTGGAGGTCCTTCGGGTCGGTCGTGCGGAAGCGCTCGACCTTCTCGCGGAGCTCGTCGATGATCCGCTCGGTGACGTCCGGACCGAAGTCGGCGGTGATGAGCGCCGTCTCGAGGTCATCCCACGTCGTCTCGTCGATCGTGGGTTTGACGAACATGCCGCGCAGTGCACGGCCGAGCGACCAGGGATTCTCAGCCATGCATCCAGCCTACGGTCAGCGCGCGGCGCGGTCGCCGACGCGCTGACCGACCACGGCGGAAACGCCGTCCTGGCGCATCGAAACGCCGTAGAGCGCGTCGGCGATCTCCATCGTGCGCTTCTGGTGCGTGATCACGATGAGCTGACTGCTCTCGCGGAGCCGCTCGAACACGCCCAGGAGGCGCCCGAGGTTCGCGTCGTCGAGAGCGGCCTCCACCTCGTCGAGGATGTAGAAGGGGCTGGGACGCGCCGTGAAGATCGCCACGAGGAAGGCGACGGCGGCCAGCGATCGCTCACCGCCCGAGAGCAGCGAGAGCCGTTCGATCTTCTTGCCCGCGGGGCGCACCGTCACCTCGATGCCGGTCGTCAACGGCGAGTCGGGATCGGTCAGGGCCACGCTGCCCGTGCCTCCGGGGAACAGGATCGGGAAGATCTCACCGAACGCGACCTTCATGTCGTCGAACGCGGCGATGAAGATCGTCTGCATGCGCTCGTCGAGCTCGTCGATGATCGTCATGAGGTCGGCGCGTGTCTGAGTCAGGTCCGCCAGCTGCTCGGTGAGGAACGCGTGGCGCTGCTCGAGCGCGGCGAACTCCTCGAGCGCGAGCGGATTCACCCGTCCCAGCTGGCCCAGTTTGCGCTCGGCCTCCTGCAGCCTCCGACGCTGCGCTGGGCGGTCGAAGGGAACGGATGCTTCGACCGCGGCGTCGCCGTCGTCGGTCGGGATGGGCTGATCCGGGCCGTATTCCGCGATGAGAATATTTTCGCTCAGACCCAGCTCCGACCCCACCCGCTCGAGGAGGCTGCCGGCGTGGAGGCGCTTCTCGTGGATCTGCAGCTCGAGACCGTGGACGCTCTCGGTCAATCCGGCGAGACGCTCCCGCACGGCGGTCTCCTGGGCGCGCACCCCTGTCAGCTCCGCGGTGACCGCGGTGCGCGCCGACTCGGCCTCGGAGAGTTCCACGCGCGCCCGGCTGACGGAACGGTCGACCGAATCCAGGAGAGCGGGGAGCTGGTGGGCTACCTCCGCCGCGATCTCGCGCTGCGCGCGCCGGATGACGGCGCGCCGAGCGGCCTCCTCGGCCGCGGCGCGTTCGCGCTCGCGCTGTCGCTCGAGCTGCACGATGCGGGCCTCGCCGGCGCGCACCCGTTCGCGCAGCGTCTCCACGTCGAGTCGGGCGCGCATCTCGCCGTCTCGGGCCGCTTCCAGCTCAGCGAGCATTCCGTCCCGAGCCGACGCGTCGAGGATCGGACGCGGCGCCTCCTGCGCGGACTCGAGGGCCTGCTGCGCCACGCGAGCAGCATCCTCTGCGCCGGTCACGGCGGCGGCGGCCTGCGCCAGACCCGCGGCGAGCCGCTCGCACTCCGCGACGGCGGCTTCGAACCTCACGGTGGCGCGGTTGACCTTCTCAGCCTGTGACGCGACGTTCGCGTCGTGCTCTCGGAGCGCAGCGAGCGTGTCCTTGGTCTTCTGGCGCGACTCCCGGTGCACGACGGCCGCCTCGGCGAGGGCTTCGCGCAGCGAGTCGGCGACGACGACGATCTCCGACAGACGTTCGGCCGCAGCATCCCGCTCGGCCGCGAGCTCGAGGCGCGAGCGCCCCTCGCCCGACCCTGCCCGGATGGTGTAGGCGGTGACGGTCTCGCCGCTGCGAGTGACGATCGTCGCGTGCACGAGTTCGGCGGGCAACACCGCCGCCGCAGCGCGCGCCGCGTCGAGGTCGTCAGCCACGAAGACGTCGGCCAGGAGCCCGAGCACGCCCGGCGGCGCCGCGACGACATCGCAGGCCGCGACGAGTCCGGCGGGCGCCGCGTTCGCCGCCGCAACGACCTCCGGCTCCGCCACCGTGATGTCGACGACACCGAGGTCGTCGTCCCGGGCGAACGACGCCGCCGAGAAGGCGTCGTCCCACGCGTCGACGAGCAGCCCTTCCGCGAGCGGACCGAGAGCCGCCGCGATCGCCGCCTCGAAACCTGCGGTGACCTTGACGCTGTCGGCGAGCAGACCACGCACACCGCGCTCACCCCGCGCGGCGAGTCCGGCGGCGGCGTTGCGCACGTCGAGAGCTCTCCCGAGGGCCGTCGTCTGCGCGGTCAGCGACTCGACCTCGCGCTCGGCGGCGTGCAGCCGCTCGCGGAGCGCCTCCACCGCGCTCTCCGCCTCCGTCGCATCGCGTTGCGCGCGCTCGTAGGCGGCCGCGTGCTCGGCCACCGATTGCTCGGGCATCACCACGGGCTCGAGGGCCTCGAGCGCCTGAGCGGCCTCGTCGCGTCGTGCGGTCGCCGCGTCGAGGGCGCGCTGTTGGCGCTCGACGCCGGCCAGCATGGCGGTCAACGCCGACGTCGCCGCCTCCGCCCGACCCCGAAGAGCGGTGAGTCGCATGTCGTGCTCGGAGACGAGAGCGCTCTGCGCCGCGATGTCGGTGTCGAGCGCGTCCAGCTCGGCTCGGGCGCGCGAGACCTCGCGGGTCGCGGCCGACGCTGCATCCTGCGCGTCGCCGAGTCCCTCGGCCAGCTCGTCGATCTCCGTCCGCACGTCGTCGATCGACGCCTGCGACACCGTCGTCACGATCGCCGACGGGTCGGCATCGTCGGAACCAAGAAGCGACAGGCGCTGACCGGCGAGCGAGTAGAGCCCGCGCAGACGCTCCTGGACCTGTTCGAGAGAGAAGGCGACGCGACGCGCGGCGTCGACGGCTTCAGAGCGCTGCTCCGTCTCCAGGCGCTCGACGCGGGCCCGGATGTTCGCCGCCTGATCCTGCAGGACGAGCCGCTCGGTATGGCGCTCGTGCTCGGTGCGGGCGTGGTCGGCGAGCTCGCGACGGAGCGCGACGAGCTCGTCGGCGAACAGCCGCGCCTTGGCATCGCGGACGACGGCCGCGATCGTCGCGGCCTCCCGCGCGATCTCGGCCTGACGCCCGAGGGGCTTGAGCTGCCGGCGCAGCTCGCCGGCGAGGTCGCTCAGACGCGTGAGATTCGCCTCCATCGCATCGAGCTTGCGGAGCGTCTTCTCTTTCCGACGGCGGTGCTTGAGGATTCCGGCGGCCTCCTCGATGAAGCCGCGGCGATCCTCCGGCGTCGCCTGCAGCACGCTGTCGAGTCGACCCTGCCCGATGATCACGTGCATCTCGCGTCCGAGGCCCGAGTCGCTCAACAGCTCCTGGACGTCGAGCAGACGACAGCTCTCGCCGTTGATCGCGTACTCGCTCGATCCGGTGCGGAAGAGGGTACGGCTGATCGAGACCTCCGAGTACTCGATCGGGAGCGCGCCGTCGGAGTTGTCGATCGTGAGCTGAACCTCCGCGCGACCGAGAGGGCCGCGCGTCGAGGTGCCGGCGAAGATGACGTCCTCCATCTTGCCGCCGCGGAGCGTCTTGGCGCCCTGCTCTCCCATGACCCAGGCGAGGGCATCGACGACGTTCGACTTGCCGGATCCGTTCGGACCGACGATGCACGTCACACCCGGTTCGAGCGCGAAGGTCGTCGGTTGGGCGAACGACTTGAAGCCCTTGAGCGTGAGGCTCTTCAGATGCATGGCGTCGTCCTTCGGATCAACGCATCACGGTACCGGAAAGAGCGTCGAGACCCCGTTCGGCGGGCCGGAGGCGCATCCGACCAGCACGACGACACGCCCGGAGATCCATCGATTCTGGGAGAAAGCTTGACGTTCGCTCCATCTCCCGGGTAACGTCTTACCCCGCTGCGAAGTCGAAAGGAGGTCACCATGATCCAGCCCACTCTTACCGGAGACGCGTTCCGCGTCCGTGCTGCGGTGACCCGCTCCTTCGCCGCCTTCGGCACGACCGCCGTCTGACGCCCCGGTCCATCCGTTCCGCCCTTCCGAGGGCCCGCTCGCGCGCTGCGCTCGAGCTCCCCGACGCGTCTCGCGTCCTCCTTCGTCTCCCGGCGGCTCCCGTCCGCCTCGCGTGCGTCGCTCGAATGCCCGCGCGCACCACCTCGAAAGTGACTGCCATGAACGATCTGGCCTCGCGTGTTCGGTCGGCCGACCGCGCCGAGCACGACATCCTCCAGGCGGTCGCCGACCCCGGCGGCCGCATCTCCCTCCTCGATCGGCTCTCCCTGCGCCTCGGACTGTGGCTGCTCCTGCGGAGCACCCGCCGCATCCATCGCGTCCGCGACCACGCGGACCACGCCCGGCTCCTCGCCGAGCACCGCGCCGAGGAAGAACGCGCCCGCGCCGCCGCGCGGATGCAGTTCGATCGACGCCTCCCCCTCTGACCCCGATCCGCCGGCCGCCCACGCGACGGCCGGCGGATCCCTCTCGAAGGAACACCTATGAACGCCCCGCCCGCCGGACTCGAGATCCGGCCCCTCACCATTCCCCGCACGATCGACGACCCGGATGCCGCCGACTTCATCGCCATGACGCACGTGCGCAACCTCGTCTACGCGGAGACCTCCGGGCATGACGACGGCCGGATGGCCCCCGCCGAGCTCCTCCCGAACTATGCGCCGGATCCGGCCGAGATCCGATACTCCTGGCTCGTGCTCCTCGACGGCGAACCCGTCGGACGCGTCGGGGTCGACGTGCCGCAGGAAGCCGGGTCCCGCGTCGTGTTCTGGCTCGTCGAACTGCGACGGTCGGTGTGGGGCCGCGGGGTCGGAACCGCCGCGTACGCCCTGGTCGAGTCGACGGCTCGCGCGCATGGACGGACCGTGCTGCAGACGTGGGCGGAACATCCGCCCTCTCCCGGAGACCGGTTGGAACCGCCCACGGGGTTCGGGAGCATCCCCCTCGACCACATCGCGCGGTTCCTCCAGCATCGTGGACATCAGCTGGAGCAGGTCGAGCGCATCAGTGCTCTCGACCTTCGTGACGGACTCCCCCGGGTGCGAGAGTTGTGCGCGCGTGCCACGGAGGCTGCCGTGGGCTACCGGGCCGTGCAGTGGCGTCTCCCGACTCCGCCCGAATTCGTCGACGGCTACGCCTGGATGAAGTCGCGCATGAACACCGACGCACCCGCCGCCGGGCTCGAGTTCGACGAGGAAGTCTGGGACGCCGCCCGAGTCGCTCGCGCCGACGCGAAGATCGTCGACGCCGGGCGGACCGCCCTGGTCACCGCGGCGCAGCATACCGAGACGGGTGAGCTCGTCGCGTTCAACGAGCTCGTCATCAACAACGACCTCACCGAGGCGACCTCGCAGTACGACACTCTCGTGCTCTCATCGCACCGAGGCCACAAGCTCGGGATGCTGGTGAAGTGCGTGGGCCTGCTGGCCTGGCTCGACATCGCACCGGAATCGCCGCGAGTCCTCACGTACAACGCGGAGGAGAACCGGCCGATGCTCGACATCAACGAAGCCATCGGGTTCGAACCGATCGGCTACGAGGGCGCCTGGAAGAAGGTGCTCAGCGACCCGACGACGGCAGGCGCTGACACCGCGGACAGTAGTGACTCGAGCGGTTCGTGAACGACACCCGCATGATCGGTCGCCCGCAGCGGGCGCACGGCTCCCCCGTGCGCCCGTAGGCGTTGAGCGAGTGCGCGAAGTAGCCCGCCTGTCCGTTCACGTTGACGTACTGCGCGTCGAAGCTCGTGCCGCCCTCGGCGAGAGCCTTCTCCAGCACGGCTCGAACCTCCGCGAGCAACCGGTTCACGGCCCGGGTCGACAGATCGAGCGCGAGCGTCTCCGGATGGATGCGCGCGGCCCAGAGCGACTCGTCGGCGTAAATGTTGCCGATGCCGCTCACGACGGTCTGGTCGAGGAGGACGCGTTTGATCCCCGACGCCTTGCGGGCGAGCACCGAACGGAAGACGCCGTCTCGAAAGGCGGGGTCGAGAGGATCGCGGGCGATGTGCGCAACCTGGCGCGGAGCGACCGCGGCCGCATCTCCTCGGCCCCCGGCGGCGCCGTCGGGCGTCGGTTCGAGTGCGTCGATCGCGAGCGAGCCGAACGTGCGCTGATCCGCGAAGACGACGGCAAGCTCGCCGTGCGTCGGATGCTGCAGATCGAGCCGCACGCGTTCATGGCGCTCCACGGGAGCGCCCGACGGCCGCAGCAGCATCTGCCCGCTCATGCCGAGGTGCGCGATCATCGCCTGCGGGTCGGGGCCGCTGTGGGCGAGGGGCAGCCAGAGGAACTTCCCCCGGCGCACCGCGGCGGTGAACGAACGACCCATCAGAGCACGCTCGAATGAAGGGCCGCTGTCGCCGTGGCGTGTGAGTGCGCGCTCGTCGAGCACGGTCACCGCCGCGATGCGCGCGCCGGAGACGGCGGGCGCGAGGCCGGCGCGGACGACCTCGACCTCGGGGAGCTCAGGCACGTCCGCCGAGTTCGCGCCACGCCGCTAGCGCAGCCGCCATCTCGGCCTGCTTCTTGCTGGTGCCCTGGCCGCGGGTGACCACGTCGCCGACGCGGACCGTGGCCGTGAAGCGCCGGTCGTGGTCGGGGCCCGTCGCATCGACCTCGTAGCTCGGCGCGGACGCCCCCTGCTGAGCGGCCAGCTCCTGGAGACTCGTCTTCGGATCCATCGCCGCGCCGTAGCGCTCCGGGTCATCGAGAAGGGGTTCGACCAGGCGCAGCACCAGGGCCGTCGCCTCGTCCTGGCCGGCCGAGAGGTAGGCCGCGCCGATCACGGCCTCGGTCGTGTCGGCGAGGATCGAATCCTTATCGCGCCCGCCGGTGAGCATCTCGCCCCGACCCAGGAGCACGTGATCCCCGAGACCGATGCGCCGCGCGACCTCCGCGAGAGCAACGGTCGACACGACGCTGGCGCGGCGCTTGGCGAGCGACCCCTCGTCGAGGTCGGGATGCCGGGTGAACAGGCGCACGGTCACGGCCTGCCCCAGCACGGAGTCGCCCAGGAACTCGAGGCGCTCGTTGTGGGGGATGTGGCCGTTCTCGTACGCGAACGAACGATGGGTGAGGGCAAGCGACAGAAGCTCGGGGTCGATATCGACCCCGAGCCTGTCGATGAGCGTCTGGCGCTCAGCAGAAGCGACTGTCACGGCACCTGCCGCGGACGTCAGACGTCGGCGACCTTGCGTCCCTTGTACTCCAGGAACAGCTCGGTGCCCTGCGAGTCGGTGACGACCTTGGCCTGGTGCGGACGGCTGTAGACGACCTTGCCGTTCTCGACCGTGGTGGTCAGCGTGATGGGGGCAGCCTTCCACTGGGCACGGCGCGAGCGCGTGTTGGAGCGGGAGACCTTCCGCTTCGGGGGGTTACCTGCCATGACTAGCTCTTCTCTGTGACGGTGTCTTCGGATTCGGGCGTGGCGCGGCGGGGCGCTTCGCCGTCAGGGTCTGAGGGGTACTGCTGGAGCGCAGCCCATCGAGGATCGACAGGCGTTCGCTCGCTTTCGCTGGTGCTCTCGGTCAGTCGCTCGCCTGTTTCCGGGTCGAGCCCGAGGCAATCCGGCTGACACACCGGCTGGAACGGAAGCGAGAGGACAATGGCGTCCCTGATCAGAGTTTCAAGATCTACGTAATCGTCTTGAACCTCGAAATCAGCCGCTTCGTTTCCAGGATACGTGAAAAGCTCCTGAAACTCGACTTCGACAGGCTCGGCGATGTCTTGAAGGCAGCGGCCGCACACCCCGGTCAGCCGCGTGTCGGCCGTGCCGGTGACGAGGATGCCTTCGTGCACGGACTCGAGACGCACGTCGAGGTCGAGCGGTTCGCCCGCCGGGATGGACACGAGGCCCTCGCCCCATTTCTCGGGCGTGTCGAGGTCGAGCTCGAACTCGCGCATCTCCCCCGGGTGGTGGACGATATCGCGGACGTGCAGCATGAAGGGTCCGGGTCGGCGAGTTCTCACGGTCGTCCATGCTACCCGCCGCACGCGGCCGAGGCTCCGTCAGCGAGCGCTGGCACCCGTATCGAGGAACCGCGCCACGGCCGGCGGAACGAACGGCGAGACGTCTCCGCCGAGGGCGGCGACCTGCCGCACGAGCGAACTCGACACGAGCGCGTGGGCCGGATCGGGCAGCAGGAAGACGGTCTCGATGTGGGCGAGGTGGCGGTTGACGATCGCCATAGGCGATTCGTACGCCACGTCGATCTGCGATCGGATGCCCTTCACGAGCACGCCCGCCCCGACATCGGTCGCATAGTCGACGAGCAGGCCCATGCTCCACGCGGCCACGACCACGTCGCCTTCGATGCCGTCCTCGGCGATCGACTGCTCCAGGAGCGCCTGACGCTGCGCGATGGGGAGCAGCGCCTCCTTGCCGGGGTTGTGCACCACCAGCACGTGCAGCTGGTCGTAGAGCGCTGCGGCTCGGCGGATGACGTCGATGTGTCCGAGCGTCGGCGGGTCGAACGACCCCGGTACGACGGCGATCCGGCTGTCCATGTCGTCAGCCTATCGAGCGACGATGGCACAAACCTGAACCCGGCGACCCGACGGGTCACGAACGAGCGAGAGCTGCTCGCTCCAGCACGCCGACACGTCGGTCGATCGCGGCTGCGAGAGCCGGATGCTGGGCGAGGGCGGGGTCATCGGCGAAGATGAGCTCGGCGGTCGCACGAGCCTCGGCGATGACGTCGGCGTCTTTGACCACGCGGAGCAGTCGCAGCGACGAGCGAGCACCCGACTGGACGGCGCCGAGGACGTCGCCCTCCCCTCGCAGCTCGAGGTCGACCTCGGCCAGTTCGAAGCCGTCGAGCGTGCTGGCCACCGCCTCCACCCTCGCGCGCGCCGACGTGCCCGCCGAGGCCTCGGTCACCAGAAGGCAGATGCCGGGCAGGCCGCCTCGTCCGACTCGGCCTCGCAGCTGGTGCAGCTGCGAGACGCCGAAGCGGTCGGCCTCGAGGATCACCATCGCCGACGCGTTCGGCACGTCTACGCCGACCTCCACGACGGTCGTCGCGACGAGCACATCGATGTCGCCGCGCGAGAACGCCTGCATGACGGCGTCCTTCTCGTCGGACGGCATCTTGCCATGGAGGATCTCTACGCGCAGCTGCGTGAAGGCGGGGTGACGCGAGAGCACGTCGGCGACCTGCACCACGCCCCACCGGATGCGGGGAGCCGCGGCTTCGGCCTCGGCCACCATGTCGTCGGCGGTGTCGTCCTTCGTGGAGGCCTCGGCGTCGATCGCGGGGCACACGACGAAAGCCTGTCGTCCCTGGGCGACCTCCTCGGCAACGCGGTCCCACACCCGCGCGAACCAGCCCGGCTTCTCGGCGACGGGGGCGACGAACGACGAGATCCCTGCGCGCCCTGCGGGCATCGTGCGGATCGTGGACACGTCGAGGTCGCCGAACACCGTCATGGCGACGGTGCGCGGAATGGGCGTCGCCGTGAGCACGACCGTGTGCGGCGTGGAGCCTTTCGCACGGAGAGCCTCTCGCTGCTCGACGCCGAACCGGTGCTGCTCGTCCACCACCACCAGACCGAGGTCGGCGAACGTGGTCGACGCGCTGAGCAATGCGTGTGTTCCGACGATGATGCGCGCTTGACCGGATGCGGCGCGCAGCGCCGCTTTGCGTCGCTCGGCGGCGGGCAGTTGCCCCGTGAGCAGCGTCGGCATCAGCTCAGGGGCGAGCTGAGGACCGAGCATGCGGGCGATCGAGCGCACGTGCTGCGCGGCGAGCACCTCGGTCGGCGCGATCAACGCCGACTGGCCACCCGACTCGGCGACCTGCAGCATCGCCCGCAATGCCACGAGGGTCTTCCCCGATCCGACCTCCCCCTGGATCAGCCGGTTCATCGGCCACTCGCCGACCAGATCGGCCGCGACCGCGTCGCCCACCGTGACCTGGTCGGGAGTCCGATCGAAGGGAAGCAGTGCGTCGAAGCGTTCGAGGAGCCCCCCGGCGGACGCGGGGCGCCGCGTCGCCGACATCGCCCTCACGAACTGCCGCTGCTGCAGAAGCGCCGACTGCAGGACGAGCGCCTCATGCATGCGCAGCGTCGCGACCGCCGGCCCGACCTGCTCCTCGAAGTCGGGCCGATGCACCCTCTCGAAGGCCGTACGCGCCTCGAGCAGACCGTGCCGCGCGCGAAGGGTCTCGGGGAGCGGGTCATCGATCGGGCCGAGACCGGCGAAGACGAGGGCGATGGCGTCCGTGATCATGCGACTGGTCACCGTGCTCGTGGCCGGATAGATGGGGATAGGCAGATTCGCGTTCGCCTCGGCCGTCATGCGCGCCTGCTCAACGTCTTCGAACAGCTCGTAATCCGGGTTGGTCAGCTGCGTCGCGCCCCGGTATTCGCCCACTTTGCCCGAGAAGATGCCCCGGCGCCCCGGGTAGAGCTCTTTGATGCGCCACGGCTGATTGAAGAACGTGAGGCTCATGTGTCCGTCGCCGTCGGTGATGACGACTTCCACGAGCGATCCGCGCTTGTTCTGCATGCGACGCTCGCCGGCGCGGACGACTTCCGCGACGATGGTCACGGGCTCGCCGAGGGGAAGCGAGGCGATCGGCGTCAGCTCGCCCCGCTTGGCGTACCGACGCGGGTAGTGACCGAGCAGCTCGCCGACGGTCGCCATGCCGAAGGCGCGCTCGAACGCGGCAGCCGTCTTGCCGCCCACCACGCCGTCGAGACGCGACGCGAGAGTCAGGGCGGGCATGGGGAAAGTCTAGGCAGGATCGCCGACATCGCCGCCGGACACCGCCTCGGATGCCGTGCGGGTGTTTGTAGGGTGAGACGGTGACCCGCATCATCTCCGGCTCGGCCGGAGGCACCGTGCTCGACGTGCCTCCGAAGGGCACCCGCCCCACGAGCGAACGTGTCCGCGAGTCGCTCTTCGGTGCGCTCGACGCGGCCGGGCTCGTCGACGGCGCGAGGGTGGTCGACCTCTACGCCGGATCGGGCGCGCTCGGACTCGAGGCCGCGAGCCGAGGCGCCGCATCCGTCGATCTCGTAGAGCATGCTCCGCAGGCCGTGGCACTGATCCGACGCAACGCCGAGCGCGTCGCGAAGGCACTCGGGAGCCCGCCGCCTCTCCGGGCCCACCGCGCGACGGTGACCGGATTCCTCCGAGACGCCGCGGGGCCGTACGACCTCGTCTTCGTCGACCCGCCCTACGACGTCTCCGACGGCGATCTGACCGAGGCTCTGACCGCCCTCGCCCCGCACCTGTCGCCCGATGCCGTCGTGATCGTCGAGCGCGCCAAGCGCTCTCCCGGTCCTCGGTGGATCGACGCGGGCCTCGAGCCCCTCCGCGACCGCGTCTACGGCGACACGGCGATGTGGTGGGGTCAGCCTCTTCCCGCGTCCCAGTCCCTGTAGGGGTCCCACCCGCCGGGCTTCTCGTACGGGACGCCGTCCACCGTCACCGCCGCAGCGACGCGCGCGCGCACCTCGCCGATCGCACGGAACCCCTCCGGCAGCGCTGCGCCCGGGGGGAAGGTCGCGAGGAGCGCGTGGTCTTCGCCGCCTCCGAGCGCCGCATCGGGGTCTGCGCCGAGCAGCGCGCGGACGATGTCGATGGTGACCCCGGACGCATCGGCCATCCGACGCGCGTCGAGGACCAGTCCGTCCGAGACGTCCATCATCGCCGTCGCGCCCGCGATCGCGGCGATGGCTCCGGAGGCGATCGGAGGACGCGGCGCCAGCTGCCGCTGCAACCCGAGGGCCTCGGCTGCGGTGAGCCCCGCCCACCCGCTGGGATCGATCGCGACCGGCGACCCCGCGGCGTCGACGAAGCGGCGGAACAGCACGGAGAGGCCCAGGGCCGCGACGCCGAGGTCGCCCACGACGGCGACGGTGTCGCCGAGCGCGGCACCCGAGCGACGAACGGGCTCCCGGCCATCGAGCGATCCCAGAGCGGTGACGGCGATCGTGAGCGTGTCGGAGACCGTGAGGTCGCCGCCCTCCACCGCGCACCCCGGGGAGAGCTCCGCGCACGCGGCGGCGAGACCCGCGGCGAGTCCGTCGACGAACGACACGGGGAGGTCGTCGGGCATCGCGAGGGCCACGAGCAGCGCGGTGGGGCGCGCGCCCATCGCGGCGACGTCGGACAGGTTCACCGCCGCGGCCTTCCACCCCAGGTCGAACGGGCTCGACCACGCCAGCCGGAAGTCCGGGCCGTGCACAAGGGTGTCGGTCGTCGCGACGACCCGCCCGTCGACCGCGTCGAGCACGGCCGCGTCGTCACCCGGCCCGACGATCGCCCGGCTCGTGGGAAGGCGGTCGAGGATGCGGCGGAGGATCGCCCCTTCGCTGAGGTCGCCCACGGTCTGCTCCTGCACGGTCCCACGCTAGCGCCCGGCGCATCGACACGATCGCGCGGCGGGTACCCTGGAGAAGTGATCCGCCTGCCCCGTCTCCTCGCCGCGGGCGTGGTGCTCGCGGCCGTCGCCGGACTCTCGGCGTGCGCCGGCACCGTCTCGATGGACGCCGCGCCGAATGCGAACGACCCCGCGTGCGCCGACGTGTCGGTGAGGCTCCCCCAGACCATCGCCGGCGAGACCCGCCGCTGGACCGACGCTCAGGCGACCGGAGCGTGGGGCGATCCCTCGGCGATCCTCCTCACGTGCGGTGTCGCCGTCCCCGGGCCGTCCACACTCTCGTGCCAGAACGTCGAGGGCGTCGACTGGCTCGTCGACGAGACCGACGCGCCGTTCTACCGTTTCACGACGTTCGGGCGCACGCCCGCCGTCGAGGTCTACCTCGACTTCGACGTCGTGGGCAGCGCGGACACCCTCCGTGCCGTCTCGCCGATGCTCGCGCGTCAGTTGGTCGAGACCGGCAGCGTCTGCACCGACCGGCCGGGCACCGACGGCTGACGGGCCGCCGGCTCACCGCCGCACTCCGATCGGCCGAGACCGCGCGCCTGGCGGCGTTTCTCAACCCGGATGGCGCGTCTCGGTGCGGGCCGACGTCACGCGCGCTCGAGTGCCTGTTCGATGAGGTCGGTGATGAGCGCCTCGTACGACAGGCCCGACGCGATCCAGCACTTCGGGAACATCGAGATCGGTGTGAAACCCGGCATCGTGTTCAGCTCGTTGACGATGGGTCCGTCCTCACCGAGGAAGAAGTCGACGCGTGCGAGTCCGCGACCCTCCACGGCCGCGAAGGCGCGCAGCGCAGCATCCTGCACCGCCGCCGTCTCCGCGTCGCTCATGGCGGCGGGGCAGACGACGTCGACGCCGTCGCCGCCGAGGTACTTGCCCTCGAAGTCGTAGAACTCGCGGCTCGTGAGCACGATCTCGCCCGGGAGCGACACGCGCGGCTCGCCGCCCGCGCGGGCTCCCAGCACGCCGACCTCGATCTCGCGCCCGGCGATGCCCTGCTCCACCAGCACCTTGTCGTCCTCCGCGAATGCGAGGTCGAGGGCCTCGGCGAGCTCGCCGAGGTCGTGCACCTTCGACACCCCCACCGATGAGCCCGCGCGAGCGGGCTTCACGAACCAGGGGAAGGTGAGCTCGCCCGCGCGCGCGGCGATCGCGGCGACGTCGCCGGTCCACTCTCCCCGCCGCACCGTGATCCACGGCGAGACCGCGATGCCCGAATCGCGGAGCACGATCTTCATGAAGTGCTTGTCCATGCAGAGTGCGGAATCGAGCACCGCTCCCCCGGCGTACGGGATGCCGAGGGTGTCGAAGAAGCCCTGAACGGTGCCGTCCTCCCCGTGCGTGCCGTGCAGGATCGGCAGCACGACGTCGATCTCGCCCAGCTCCTCCTCGGTGCCGTCGGCTCGGCGGACGACGAGAGTGCGCTCCCCCGCATGCGGCCAGAAGACGCGGGTGCCGTTGTCGACGACCTCCGGCAGAGCGTGCGCGTCGAGCGCGAACTTGTCGGGGTCGTCGTCCTCGAGAACGAAGACGCCGTCACGGGTGATACCTACGGGGAACACCCGGTAGCGGTCGCGATCAATCGCCCGAAGGACCCCGCCCGCCGTGGCGGAGCTGATCGAGTGCTCGCTGGATCGACCGCCAAAGAGCACCGCTACCGCTGTCCGAACCATTCTGCGTCCTCTCGCCCTTCGGCGTATCGTCGTCGGTCGTCAAATGTGGCGCGATGTCGCGCGGGTTCATCGTGCCGTCCAGCACGCGCTTCACCTGGGCCACGATGGGCATCTCGACCCCCGCCTTGCGGGCGAGTTCGAGCACGGGCGTCACCGACGACAGCCCCTCGGCGGTCTGCTCCATCTGCTTCACCACGTCCTGCAGGCTGTACCCCTGGCCCAGCAGCCGCCCTGCCGTGTTGTTCCGGCTGAGCGGCGACTGGCAGGTCGCGATGAGGTCGCCGAGGCCCGCGAGACCCTGCAGGGTCTCGGGCTGAGCGCCCTGCGCGACGGCGAAATCGGTCATCTCGACCAACCCGCGCGTGATGATCGAGGCCTTCGTATTCTCCCCGTACCCGACCCCGTCGACGATGCCGATCGCGACCGCGATGAGGTTCTTCAGCACGCCGCCGAACTCCGTGCCGATGACGTCGGTGTTCACGAACGACCGGAAGTACCGGTTCCGGGCGCGCCGCGCGACCGCCTCGGCGGTCTCCCGGCTGACCGAGGAGATGACGGCGGCGGTGGGCTGCTCGCGCGCGATCTCCAGGGCGAGATTGGGGCCGGACGCCACGGCGATGCGCTCCGGGTCGCACTGCAGCTCCTGAGCGATCACCTCGCTCATCCTCAGGCCGGTGCGCTTCTCGACGCCCTTCATGAGCGAGACGATCGGCACGTCTGTCGCGTCGACGAGCGGCCGGAGCGCCTTCAGATTCTCGCGCAGCGCCTGGCTCGGCACCGACAGATAGATCTGCGTCGCCCCGTCGACGGCCTCCGCGAGATGGACGCTCGCCGACATCTCCCGGGGGAGGTTGATGCCCGACAGGTACTGACTGTTGCGCTTGGCCTCGTTGATCTCCTGCGCGATCTCGGCACGGCGCGCCCACATGGTGACGTGCGCTCCGCCGTCCGCGAGGATCTTGCCGAAGGTCGTGCCCCAGCTCCCGGCTCCGACGACGGCGACGCGCGGGAGTGCAGCATCCGATCTACGACTCAAGGCGGCCCGTCTCGGTCTGGCCGTGCGCCGACGGGTTCCAGCGCTGCTCGGGCGGGGTGGCGCCGCGCAGGCGCGCCAGGAGCCCGGAGATCCGGTCCATCAGCACGTCGGTGGCCGCGACGAGCGTCGACGGGCGCGACACATCGGCGCCGTGTTCGGAAGGCAGGATCGGGTCGCCGAACACCACGCGCACTCGTCGACGGAGCGGCCAGAGCCTGATCTTGCCGTAGCGCGGCATGATGTCCTGCACACCCCAGTGCGCCATCGGCACCAGGGGGATGTCACCGGCGATCGACAGCCGGACGGCACCGGTCTTCCCCCGCATCGGCCACAGGTCGGGGTCGCGCGTGAGGGTCCCCTCGGGGTAGACGATGACACCGCGTCCGTGCTCGACGAGCTGCTCCGAGCCGCGGATCGTGTCGCGGGCGGCGGACGCCGACGAGCTGCGCGAGACCGGCACCATCCCGGTCGCGCGGAGTGCCGCACCCAGGACGGGCACGCGGAAGAGGCTCTCTTTCGCCATGAAGCTCGGGGCGCGGCCCAGCCGCCACACCACGACGGCGACGATCAGCGGGTCGAAGTTCGAGTAGTGGTTCGGGGCGAGCACGAAGGCTCCCTCGCGCGGCAGCTTGTCGCCGTCCTCGATCTCGATCTTGGCGAAGATGCCGGTGAGGGGGACGACGACGGCCGCGAGCGGCCAGAAGACGCTCGGACGGGACTTCTCGCGCGACGCGGCGCGGCGACCGGACGCCATCGCTATCCGATGACGTCGAAGTCGGCGCCGAGCGTGTCGAGCTTGGCGAAGAGCTTCTCGTACCCGCGACGCAGGATCCCCACGTTGCGCACCACCGACTCCCCCTCGGCCGCGAGAGCCGCGATGAGGTAGCTGTAGCCGCCCCTCAGGTCGGGGACGACGACGTCGGCACCGCGGAGGGGGGTGGGACCGGTGATGACGGCGGCCTGCTCGAGCGCCCGTCGCGGGACCCTGCGCGCGGGATCGGCGATCCCGTTCGAGTGGACGACGATGTCGGCGCCCATCTGCACCAGCGCCCGGGTGAAGCCGAGCCTGTTCTCGTACACCGTCTCGTGGACGGTCGATACGCCGTTCGCCTGGGTCAGCGCGACGACGAGGGGCTGCTGCCAATCGGTCATGAAGCCGGGGTGCACATCGGTCTCGACGACGACCGGACGCAGTTCGCCGCCGCGGAAGAAGCGGATGCCGTCCTCGTGCACGTCGAACTCGCCGCCGACCTTGCGGAAGACGTTGAGGAACGTGAGCATCTCCTGCTGGCGGGCGCCACCGACGAAGATGTCGCCGTCGGTCGCCAGCGCCGCGGCGGCCCACGAAGCGGCCTCGTTGCGATCGAAGATGCACCGGTGGTCGTAGCCGCGGAGCTCGTCGACGCCCTCGATGAGGATGACGCGGTTGGGCTCGTAGGAGATGATCGCGCCCATCTTCTGCAGCACGGCGATCAGGTCCATGATCTCGGGCTCGATGGCGGCGTTGCGAAGCTCGGTGACGCCCCTCGCCCGAACGGCGGTCAGCAGCACCTGCTCGGTCGCGCCGACGCTCGGGTACGGCAGCTCGATCTGCGCGCCGTGGAGGCCGTCGGGGGCGGTGATGCGGATGCCCTCGTAGGTCTTGTCGACGACCGCGCCGAACGCCCGCAGAGCGTCCATGTGGAAGTTGATCGGGCGATCGCCGATGCGGCAGCCGCCGAGGTCGGGGATGAGCGCCTCGCCCAGGAGGTGCAGGAGCGGTCCGCAGAACAGGATCGGGATGCGGGAGGCCCCCGCGTACGCGTCGATCTGCTCGAAGTTCGCCGACACGGCCCCGCTCGGATCGAAGACGAGTTCGCCGGGGTTCTCGCCGTCCGTGACGTGGACTCCGTGCACCTCGAGGAGCGAGCGGACCACCCCGACGTCGCTGATGTCGGGAACGTCGCGCAGGATGCTCGTCGAGTTGCCGAGCAGCACGGCGACCATGGCCTTCGTCGCGAGGTTCTTCGCCCCCTTGACCTCCACGCGCCCGGTGAGCGGCCTGCCGCCGCGGATGCGAAGCGTCTCGCCCTCTTCGGAAGAAGATGCCGGCGCGACAGCGCCCGTGACGACTGAACTCATTCGATGGACCTCACTTGTATCGACGAGGGGCGGAAGAACCGGCCCGGGTGGGGTCGATCTGGCTTACGGAACAGGAAGTGTCCGCGGCCGCCATGCCTCGCGGCGAGCCTCGAACTGCGCGATCTTGTCTTCGTTGCGCAGGGTGAGCCCGATGTCATCGAGCCCTTCGAGAAGCCGCCACCTAGTGTAATCGTCGATGTCGAAGGCGACCTGGAGGTCGCCGATGCTCGCGCGCCGCTCACGCAGATCCACGGTCATCTCGATGCCCGGCTGAGCATCGACGGCGGCCCAGATGCGCTCGATGTCTTCTTCGGTCACGACGCCGGCGACGAGGCCCTGCTTGCCGGAGTTGCCACGGAAGATGTCGGCGAAACGCGAACTCAGCACGACCTGGAAGCCGTAGTCGCGCAAGGCCCAGACCGCGTGCTCGCGGCTCGACCCGGTGCCGAAATCGGGGCCGGCGACGAGGATCGACGCGCCGGCGAAGGCGGGCTGGTTGAGGACGAACTCCGGATCCTGGCGCCAGCTCGAGAACAGGGCGTCTTCGAAGCCGGTCTTGGTGACGCGCTTCAGGTAGACGGCGGGGATGATCTGGTCGGTGTCGACGGCCGATCGCTTCAGCGGCGCGACGATTCCCGTGTGCGTGGTGAAAGCATCCATGTCAGACCTCCACCTCCGTTCCCTGGTTCTGCGTAGTCGACTCGCCGGAGAGCGGAGCGAGATCGCTCGGGCTGGACAGCGTCCCGCGCACGGCTGTCGCCGCCGCGACCAGCGGCGAGACGAGGTGCGTCCGCCCGCCCTTGCCCTGGCGCCCTTCGAAGTTGCGGTTCGATGTGGATGCGCAACGCTCACCGGGTGCGAGCTGATCGGGGTTCATGCCCAGGCACATCGAGCAACCGGCGAACCGCCACTCGGCCCCGAAGTCGATGAAGATCTTGTCGAGCCCCTCGGCCTCGGCTTCGAGACGGACGCGGGCGGAGCCGGGAACAACCATGACCCGAACGCCGTCGGCCTTCGTCCGGCCCTCGATCACCGATGCGAAAGCGCGGAGATCTTCGATGCGGCTGTTGGTGCAGGAGCCCATGAAGACCGCGTCGACCGCGACCTCCTTGAGCGGCATGCCCGGCGTCAGGTCCATGTACTCGATCGCGCGCTCTGCCGCTGCTCGTTCGTTCGCGTCGGTGTACTGCGACGGGGTCGGCACGACATCGCTGAGCGAGACCCCCTGGCCGGGGTTCGTGCCCCAGGTCACGAAGGGCTCGAGCTCGTTGGCGTCGAGGAACACCTCGGCGTCGTAGACCGCGCCCTCGTCGCTCGGCAGCGTGCGCCAGTAGGCCACCGCGTCGTCCCAGTCCTGCCCCGTGGGCGCGTGGTCACGCCCGCGCACGTACTCGAACGTGATGTCGTCGGGCGCGACCATTCCGGCGCGGGCACCCGCCTCGATCGACATGTTGCACATCGTCATGCGCCCCTCCATCGAGAGGGCGCGGATCGCGCTGCCGCGGAACTCGAGCACGTAGCCCTGTCCGCCGTTCGTGCCGATCTTGGCGATGACCGCGAGGATGATGTCTTTCGCGGTGACTCCGGGCTTGAGTTCGCCCTCCACCGTGATGGCCATCGTCTTGAACGGCTTCAGCGGCAGCGTCTGCGTCGCGAGCACGTGCTCGACCTCGCTCGTGCCGATGCCGAAGGCCATCGCGCCGAACGCACCGTGGGTCGACGTGTGAGAGTCGCCGCAGACGACCGTCACGCCCGGCATGGTCAGTCCGAGCTGCGGGCCGACGACGTGGACGATCCCCTGCTCGGCGTCGCCGAGCGAGTGGATGCGCACGCCGAACTCGGCGGCGTTGCGCCGCAGGGTCTCGATCTGGGTGCGACTCGTCAGGTCGGCGATCGGCTTGTCGATGTCGAGCGTCGGGGTGTTGTGGTCCTCGGTCGCGATCGTCAGATCGAGACGGCGGACCGGTCGGCCTTCCGTGCGCAGGCCGTCGAAGGCCTGCGGGCTGGTCACCTCGTGCACCAGGTGGAGGTCGATGTAGATGAGATCGGGCTCGCCGTTCTCGCCTTTGACCACCAAGTGGTCGTCCCAGACCTTCTCGGCCAGGGTGCGCGGACGATCGGGCACGACGATGTCGTCGAAGGATGCTGTGCTCATGAACTCTGTCGTTCTCCTCGGGTGGGGATTTCGGCCCGCGATGAACTCCGCGACGAGAGAGGCCTAGATGAACGAGGTCTCGCCGCGGCCGCTAAGAAGGAGACGAGCGATCCGCACGGCGCCAGGATACCACCGCCCGACGACCGCCCGCGGAATCGACCCCCTTCGATTCTCAGTAGGCACGACACGGACGATGTGTCAAGGTCTCCTCGCGAAACTCCCACCGCTTCTACAGTGAGGCACGCGTACGAAGACACGACCGGTGTCCGCAGGTGACCGCCACCAGCGCCGGTCAACGCAGCTTCTCACCCGGAAGCCGCGTCGCTCGTATTCAGTGAAAGGACATCTCGCCATGGGCTTCCTCGGATTCCTCCTCCTCGGCCTCATCGCCGGCGCCATCGCCAAACTGATCCTCCCCGGCAAGCAGGGTGGCGGCTGGCTCGTCACGCTGCTCCTCGGCGTCGTGGGCGCGCTCCTCGGCGGATGGATCGGCAGCGCCATCTTCGGTGTCGGTGTCGACAGCTTCTTCGAGATCAGCAGCTGGCTGCTGGCTATCGGCGGTTCGATCATCGTTCTGCTGATCTACGGCCTCATCGTGGGACGCCGCAAGGCCTGACCACCCGGTCCGCACGAAGGAGTCGCCCCCTCGGGGGCGGCTCCTTCGTGGTTTCCCGTAACAAGACGCCCCAGACTTTCGCGGGGAGGCATGGCACGTGTCAGCCTGTTCCGATGACCAGGCAGGAGAGCGACGCATGACCGAGTCGACCGGATTCACCACGCGCCAGGTGCACATCGCAGACGAGACGGTATCGGCGGAGCCTCGCGCTCTCCCCATCTATCTGACCGCCGGTTTCCGATTCACCGACGTCGAGCACTCCGCCGACCACTTCGGCACGGGGGCCGGCTTCGGCTACTCGCGCACCGGCAACCCCACGGTCGACGCCGTGGAGCGCCGCCTGGCATCGCTCGAGGGCGGCGACCAGGCCATCCTCGTCGCCAGCGGGCAGGCCGCCGTCGTCTGCGCTCTGCTGTCCCTGCTGAGCTCCGGAGATCACCTCGTCGCCGCGACGCAGATCTACGAAGGCACGCGCGGCGCGATCATCCACAACCTCGAGCGTCTCGGCATCGAGACGACCTTCGTCGACGCGACCTCGATCGACGAGTGGCGGGCCGCGATCAGGCCGAACACGAAGGCGTTCTTCGCCGAATCGCTCTCCAATGCGCGCAACGATGTGCTCGACGTCGCGGCGGTGTCGGGCATCGGCGATGAGCGGGGAATCCCGCTGATCGTCGACAGCACCTTCACCACCCCGTACCTCCTCCGTCCGATCGAGCACGGAGCGGCCGTCGTCGTCCACTCGGCGAGCAAGTTCCTCGCCGGTCAGGGGTCGGTCCTCGGCGGTGTGATCGTCGACGACGGTCGGTTCGACGCGGCGAAGTCCGGTCACCTCTACCCCCACCTGACCACGGCAGACCGGCTCGGCGGCCCGAGCTACGCCGAGAAGTACGGCCGGCGCGCGCGCGGGCAGTACATCCGCGAGAGCGTCGTGCCGCGCCTCGGTCCCACGCCCTCGCCGCTCAATGCCTTCTTCATCGGGCAGGGCATCGAGACCCTCAGCCTGCGCGTCGAGCGCCAGAGCGCGAACGCCCTCGCCGTGGCGGAATGGCTCGCCGCCCGACCGGAGGTCGTCGGAGTGGACTACGTCGGTCTGCCGTCGCATCCGCATCACGCGCTCGCCGAGCGCTACCTGCCCCGCGGCAGCGGATCGGTGTTCACCTTCACCCTCGCCGGCGGCAAGGCGGCGGCCAGCCACATCGCCGAGTCCGTCGAGATCATCACGCACATGACGCATCTCGGCGACGTGCGATCGCTGATCCTGCACCCGGCCAGCACGAGTCACGCGGGGCGCACGGAGGCCGAGCGCGAGGAGGCCGGCGTCTTCCCCGGCACGCTCCGCGTCTCAATCGGGATCGAGGACGTCGACGACCTGCTGCGCGACCTGGGGCGGGCATTCGACAGCCTGCCGGCCTCGACGCCGCAGCGCGAGGTGGTCGTGCTGTGACGAAGCTGCAGCACTTCGGATGGTTCCTCGCGCGGGGCTTCGGCCCGCACGGGTGGGGCCATCCCTACCTCGACTGGAACTACCGGTGGACGAACCCCGACCTCTACCAGGAGTCGGCGCGCGCACTCGAGCAGGCCGGATTCGATCTCGTCATCATCGAGGACGCTCCGTCGCTCGGAAGCGCCGACACGATCGACCTCCGCGTCCGTCACGCCTTCGGCGGACCCAAGCTCGACCCCCTGCTGCTCGCGCCGTACCTGTTCGCCGCCACTCGGCATCTCGGTATCGCGCCGACGGTGAACCCGGCGGCCTACCTGCCGTATACGGCAGCCCGCCAGTTCGCGACGCTGCAGCACCTCAGCGGTCACCGCCTCGGTCTGAACGTCGTCACCGACACCGGTAGCGCACGTCATTTCGGCACCGCTGCCCAGCTCGGCCACGACGCCGCCTACGACCGCGCCGAGGAGTGGCTCGCCGGCATCCGCGATCTCTGGCGCAGCTGGGACGACGGCGCTCTCCTCGAGGACACCGCGACCGGTCGGTACGCAGACGGCACGCGGCTGCGCACCGTGCGGCACCGTGGAGAGCACTTCGGTTTCGACGGACCGCTCAACGCCGTGCCCTTCACCGACGGCGAACCCTCGATCGTCTCCCCCGGCGGCTCCGGCCGCGGTCTGGGCTTCGCCGGAGCAAACTCCGACGTGCAGCTCGCGCTGGCTCCTCTCGACGAGGCCAGCATCACGGCCTACCGCGGTCGCATCCACGATGCCGCGCGTGCCGCCGGCCGGAGCCCTGACGACATCAAGGTGCTCTTCGCGATCCAGCCCGTGATCGTCTCCTCGCCGGAGGAGGCCGACCGGCTGGTCGCGGCATCCGCTCATCCCGATGAGGCCGCTCTCACCCTCATCGCTCAGCGCCAGTCGAGCGATCTCGAGACCGATCTCACCGCTTTGGACCTCGACAAGCCTCTCGACGTCGGGATCTTCGGCGACCACGTCTCGCAGGGCAGCATCCGTCGCCTGATCGGTGGGCACGATGCGTCCGCTCCCCTCCGTCAGGTGCTGGCCGCGCACGCACGGCTGGGGCGCCTGTCGGACGGGTCGGGATTCGTCGGCACGGCCGCTGAGCTCGCCGACCGCATCGAGGAGCTCGGCACGTGGGGCAACGACGGTGTGCTCCTCTGGGGCGACCTGCACCCCGTCACGGTGCACCGCATGCTCGACGAGCTCGTCCCGATCCTTCGACGCCGCGGGATCCTCCGCTCCGAGTACACCGGCGGCGGTCTCGCGTCGAACCTCGCCGCGTTCTAGCGCGACACCCGCCGGGGTCAGCGCGGGGTGTCGCCGGGCGCCGGGGGCTGCTCCACCGTGGCGGGCGTGCCCTTCTCGTCGGCGACCGCGGCGGCGGCATCGACCGGCGTCTCCTGCGCCTTCTCACGCGAGGAGGCGATCAAGCTGGCGATCGTGGCGACGGCCATCGACAGCACGATCACGGCGAGCGAGACCCACGTGGAGATCTCCGGCGCCCACTCGATGTGCTCTCCGCCGTTGATGAACGGCAGTTCGTTCACGTGCATCGCGTGCAGCACGAGCTTCACGCCGATGAAGGCCAGGATGAAGGCGATCCCGTAGTGCAGGTACCGGAGCCTGTCGAGCAGATCGCCGAGCAGGAAGTAGAGCTGGCGCAACCCCATCAGGGCGAAGATGTTCGCGGTGAAGACGATGAACGGGCTCGTCGTGATGCCGAAGATGGCGGGGATCGAGTCGATGGCGAACAGCAGATCGGTCACGCCGATCGCGACGAACACGATGATCATCGGCGTGAACATCTTCTTGCCGTCCACGACGGTGCGCACCTTGGCGCCGTCGTAGTCGTCGCTGATGTTCACGGTGCGTCGGATGAGGCGCACGATGAAGTTCTCGCGCTTGGCCTCGTCGTCGTGCGCGTCGTCGCCGGGGAAGGCCTGGCGGATCGCCGTGTACACGAGGAAGGCGCCGAAGACGTAGAAGATCGGGCTGAAGTTCTCGATGACGGTCGAGCCGACGAGGATGAACGCGCCGCGCAGCAGGAGCGCGATGATGATGCCGACCATCAGCACCTCCTGCTGGTACCGACGCGGTACGGAGAACTGCGACATGATCAGCACGAAGACGAACAGGTTGTCGATCGAGAGACTGTATTCCGTCAACCAGCCGGCGACGAACTGTCCGGCGAACTCGCCACCCGCGACGATCCACATGATGCCCGCGAAGATGAGCGCGAGAGTGACGTAGAACACCACCCAGAGGGTGGACTCGCGCGTGGACGGGATGTGCGGGCGTTTCAGGATGATCAGCAGGTCCGCGACGAGGATCAGCGTCAGCACGACGAGCGAGCCGATCTCGAAAGCGAGCGGAAGTTCCAGGTCCATGACGGCCTTTCGAAGCGGGGGGTGTGACGGAGGCCGAAAGTCTTGCCGGGCGAGTCTACCGCCGTGGCGAAATGGTCTGAGACGATCCCGCCCGAGGCGACACCTGTAGGTGAGAGACAATGCACCGAAGGCTCACGGATGCTTCGGGGACGGGATGCTGATGATCGACTCGATCGACGATGCCACGCTCATGGCGCGCGCCGCCGGCGGGTCGGAGTTGGCGTTCCGGACGCTGTACCGCACCCACGCGCGTCCGGTCTACTGGATCGCGCATCGGCTGCTCGGCAACGCGACCGACGCCGAGGACGTCACCCAGGAGACGTTCGTCGTCGCGTGGCGGAAGCTTCCGACCTTTCACCTCGAAGGGTCGTCGGCTCTTCCGTGGCTCGCGACCATCTGTCGCCTGCAGGCATCGAACCGGCTGCGGTCGCGCACCCGCGATCGGGCGCGCACGACGGAGGTGCACGACGGCATCCCCGACACAGTCGATGTCGAGAAGCAGGTGATCGACTCGGCGACCGTCGAAGCGATCCTGCGAGAAGTGACGGCGCTGAGCCCCCTCGACCGCGAGATCTTCCGGTTGTGCACCGAAGAGGGCTACGGCTACCAAGCTGCCGCCGACCATCTCGGGGTCGCGCACGGAGTGGTCCGCAATCGTCTCTCCCGCATCCGCACCCGGGTGCGCGGCGCCGTGACCGAGACGGAGAGCTCATGAACACCACTCCCCCCACCGAATTCGCCCTGCCCGATCTCCCCGACGAGCGGGTCGAGGCCATGGAGAAGCTCGTCTTCGCGCGCATCGGTCGCGAGCGGAAGATGCAGTCGGACCGGCGGACGGTTCGACGCCGATGGTGGGCGGGCGCAGCGGCTGCGGCGGCCGTGGTGGTCGTCGCAGCGGTGATCGCGCCCTACATCTCGGTGGGCACCACCGGGACGAGCAGCGCGGGGTCGAGCGCCGCCGATGCCCCGGCCGTCGTCCCCGGACGCAGCGTCCCGGGCACCATCGAGGAGGGATCGGTCTCGCTCGACGGTTCGGCCGTTGACGCAGCGGAGTCGGGCTCGGCCGCCGCAGACGGCGCGCGGGAGATCGCGACGACCGCCTCGGCGAGCATCGTCGTCGACGACGTGGCGAACGCCGCCCGCGCCATCGGTGATGATGCGGAGGCACGGGGAGGCTACGTCGAGACGGCGAGCATCGACTCCGCCACGAGCGCGCGCGAGTCGTCCGGGGGCGCCTCCGACACGATGGTCGCGCCGTACCCCTCCCCCGTCGACGGCGGCTGGATCAGCGTTCGCGTGCCGTCGGATCAGCTGACGGACGCCGTAGCGGCGCTCGACGCCCTCGGCGAGGTCACCTCGTCGAGCATCGGGCGGCAGGACGTCACCGACCAGGCGATCGATCTGCGGGCGCGTGTCGCCGCATCCGAGGCCTCGGTCGCGCGCCTCACGGAACTCATCGGCCAAGCCCAGTCGGTTGCCGATCTCATCGCCGCCGAGTCGGCGCTCGCGGATCGTCAGGCGACGCTGGACTCCGATCGCCAGCAGCTGGAGTCTCTGGAGAACCAGGTGTCGCTGTCGACGCTGACGGTGCAGTTGACCCCGGTCACGCCGACAGTCACGGCCGATCCCGCCGGCTTCGGCGACGGCATCGCCGCAGGGTGGAACGGACTCGTCGCCACCCTCAACGGCATCGTGGTGGCGATCGGATTCCTGCTGCCGTGGATCGTGGTCGTCGGTGTGGCGGCGATCCTGGTCTGGGGTGTCGTGAAGCTCGTGCGCGGCGCACGCGCACGCAAGGGCGCTGCTCAGGACAGGACGAACGAGTGACCTTCGCGCCGGATCCGGCGTGAGCTCAGGCGGCCCACCCGCACATACCGCACTCGCCGGTCGCTGTGACCTCGACGAAGCAGTTCGGACAGGTCTCGCGCTGCTTCTCGACGACCGGCTCCCGACGGGCGGCGGGCGCTCGACGTTCGCGATTCGGTGCGGGCCGCGAACGGCCCACCGTCTCGGTCACGGGAGCCGCGAAGACCGGACGGTGGTCGGCGCAGTAGAAGCGGACGAAACCCCCGTGATCGTTCGGATGGCGGTGCTTCACGACCCAGAGCTCGGTGCGCGGCTTCGGTTCGGCCGCTGAGCCGCACGTGAAGCATCGGGTCGGCTCGCCCGGGGCGACGTCCGCGACGATCATCGGCGTCTCGAACGGGATGCCGTCACGCCAGTCGGCTGACGAGACCACTCTCATGGGGTGTCCCTTCGTTGCGAGATGCGCGTGCGGGTGAACGCGGGTCTCTCCTACCGAGGCTAGTCGACCAGCACCGGGGCGGGCGGCAGACCTGTCAACCCGGGGCCCAGGCGGGGAGGACGCTCGTAGCGTCGCACCCATGAACTCCGACAACGAGACGCGTCCGACCACCGAGACCCCGGGCCTCACCGATCCCGAATCAGTGCGCAAGGACCGCACGTACAGCCCGGGAAGCGACACCGAGACCCAGCAGAAGCAGGGCGAGACGCTCTCGGACAACGTCGACTCCGACATCGATCCCGACCAGGTCGAGGTCGCCCCGGGTACGGGAGGCCCCGACGACGTCGGTGAGATCGAGGTCGACCCCGACGATCTGAACCTGCCCTGGAAGTCCTGAAGACCCCCCATGGGAGGATCGGTGCATGCCTCGCGCCGTTCAGCTGATCAGATCCTCCGCCCTCTCGAACGTCGCCGAGTACGCGTACGCGGCCACGGCCCCGAAGGACGCACGGCTGATCTTCCTCGCCGGAGCGTGCCCGCTCGACGCCGAGGGCGCGACCGTCGGACGCGGTGATGTCGCCGCGCAGGCCGAGGCGTGCGTCGAGACGATGAAGCTCGCGTTGGAGGCCTCCGGCGCCACGATGAACGACGTGATCAGCACCCGCGTCCTGGTCGCCTCCACACGCCAGAGCGATCTGATCGCGGCATGGGAGGTCGTGCGCGACGCCTTCGGAGAGCACGACGTGCCGAGCACGCTGCTCGGAGTCACCGTGCTCGGGTACGCCGACCAGCTCGTCGAGATCGAATCGGTCGCCGCAGTTCTCGACGCGGAAGCGCCGTCGTGACCCGTTCGTTCTCGATCGAGACGACGACGCAGCACCCCGCAGAATCATTGTTCGATCTCTCGCTGGGTATCGACGCTCACGTGGGTTCCATGCGGCGATCGGGAGAGACCGTCGTCGCAGGCACCGCGCACGGACGGATCGGACTCGGCGAATCGGTGACCTGGCGCGCTCGTCACTTCGGGATCTGGTTCCGCCTCACGACGAAGATCACCGTGCTCGAAAGGCCGCGACGCTTCGTCGATGAGCAGACCGACGGACCGTTTCGCAGGTTCCGACACGAGCATACTTTCCGTGACGGCCCGGAAGGCGGCACGGTGATGGAAGACAGAATCACCCTGGCCTCCCCCGTTCTGGGGTTCGTCCTCGAACGGCCGGTTCTCGTGCCGTATCTACGACGGTTGATCGAGAAGCGCAACCAGTTCTTGCTCGACGCTCTCGACGCGCGCGCCGGCCGTGACTGATCCGTCCTCGGTCGTGTGGCCCGCCGTCGACACGGCTTTCCGTCGCTCGGAGGTGTCGTCCGTCGTCGGGAGAGGCGACGACGTCTGGATACGCGCGTCGGCGGATCTTCTGCATTGGCGCGTCAAGACGCGGAGCGGCTTCGCCGTGGTGGGTCCGGCGCCGGTCTCCGTCGGAGATCGGCCTCTCATCCGCGTTCGTCTCCTGGGTATCAGCGTGGTCGAGCCGGTCGAGGTCGTTCACGTGGTGATGGAGCGGGACCGCGTCGGCTTCGCGTACCGCACCCTCCCCGGGCACCCCGTGCGCGGTGAGGAGGCGTTCATCGTGGATCGCGACGACGACGGCGTGGTCAGCATCACCGTGCGATCCCTCACCGCGCGCTCCGACGTGGCGGGCTGGCGTGCGGTGCATCCGATCCTGCGCGTGGCGCAACGGATCGCTCGTCGTCGATACCTTCGCGCACTGTCCTGACGCGGCGGAGCCGATCGGGACGCTCGTCAACCCCCGCGCGGGTAGCGGCAGACGCGGCGTAGGTTCGTGAACCCCGACAGAGGAGACAACGATGACGACCAACTCCCTTCCCCCGATCGTGCCCGGCCCTGGCGACGCCGAGTCGAATGCGACGAAAGAGGTCGATGGCGACGAGGTGCTCGACGCAGACGCGAACGACGATCTGATCGACAGCGCCGACGCCGACCGGCTCGCCACGGAGCCCGACGCGTGACGCGTCCTGACAGGACAGGAGAGCGGACACGATGAGCGAGACGACCCCTCGACGCGATGCAGACGACGCGCACGCAGACGACGGCCCGCCGACCGATGCACTCACCGACGAGGTGAAAGCCGACTCTGCGGAGAGCGTGGTCACCGAGACCGACGACGCCGAGTCGGTCGACGATGCGGACGGCCAGTCGACAGCGAGCGCGGAGGAGCCCACCGACTGAACGGCGCGCGGAGCCTCGGGCGGTGGTCCCGACCCGCGGTGCGGCGTCTCATCCAGCTACGTCGCCAAACGAAAAATGCCCGTCCACTCGGACGGGCATTTTCGTGTTGTGACCCCAGCGGGATTCGAACCCGCGTTACCGCCGTGAGAGGGCGGCGTACTAGGCCGCTATACGATGGGGCCGTTGCGACAACCGTTCAATTATGCCACGGCGACGACGACTCGGCCAAATCGAGCCGAGGCCGCCTCCGGAGGTTGCCGTCGGAGGTGCGGGCGAGTTGACTCGCACCATGCGAGTGACGAAGTACGAACATGCCGCCCTCCGACTCGAGGTCGCGGGCAAGGCCCTCCTGATCGATCCCGGCGCCTTCACCAGTCCGCTCGACGACCTGCAGAACGTCGTCGGTGTCGTCATCACCCACGAGCACCCCGATCATTGGACGGCCGATCACCTCGACCGCATCCTCAGAGCCGTGCCCGGAGTGCCCGTCTACGCGCCCGAAGGAGTTGCGAAGGCCGCTGCGGGCTTCGACATCACGGTCGTGCATCCCGGCGACACCGTGGCCCTCGATCCGTTCTCACTCGAGTTCTTCGGCGGAACCCACGAGGTCATCCACTCCTCGATCCCCACCGTCGACAACGTCGGGGTTCTCGTCAATGGGGACTTCTACTACCCGGGCGACTCCTATGCCCTGCCGAAGGGGCATGACATCGCCCTCCTCGCCGCACCGCTCGGGGCTCCGTGGCTCAAGGTCGGCGACGCCATGGACTTCGTGCTCGCGGTCAAACCCCGCCGTGCGTTCGGCACCCACGACATGACCGTGTCGCAGATCGGCCGCGACATGCACCGTGCGCGTCTCACGTGGGCGGTCGAGGAGAACGGCGGGGAGTTCGTCTCGCTCGATCCCGGCGACTCGACCGACCTCTGACGCTGCGGCGCCGACGCCTCTGGGCGTGATCGCCCGACACCAGCTCAGGATGGATTTCTACCGCCGCCCGCGCAGCCGCGTGGTTCCGAGACGCGCGAGGTCGGCTGATGACATTCGTCCTGAGTTCGGGTGGATCGGGCGGCGGTACATGTCCCCACGGTGCCCGTCAGACCTCGGGAAGGTCCGCCGATGCCACCACCCCGGTGCGGGAGTCACGGATTTCGAGACGCACCACGTCCTCCCGCAGCACCGCCGCGTTGACGCTGCAGTGGATCGGCACATCCGAGCCCAGCATCGCACCCGCCGAGAACTCGGTGCCGTCCGACCCCAAGAGCACGACGGCGTAGGTCACCCCGACATCGAGCCCGGTGGCATCGAGGATGGCCTCGGTGCCCCATGTGTGCGCGACCAGGTCGGCATCGATGGCCGCTCCCGACGGCTCGTCGCGCACATCGATGGTCTCGAGCGCGCCGAGGGTTCCGGGTGGCCCGGTCGGCGCTGAGCCCGCAGGCGGAAGTGCCACGCCGACGGCGAGCCCGACCGCGAGGCAGGCGGCCCCGACGGCGGGCAGGATCCACCGCGTCCGGCGCGACTCCCGGACGGGAGCGAGGTCGATGGGAACGGCGTCAGGGATCGCCGCGACCCGGTCGCGAAGCGCATCATCCGGCGCGACCTCCTGCCACGTCATCCCGTCGAAGTCGGCGGTCAGCCGCCGAAGCTCGGCGATCTCGCCGTCGATCCACGGATGCTGCGCACGGAGTGCATCGAGCTCGCGCTTCTCGTCGGGCGACAACTCGCCGGCCACGGCCGCAGCGATCAACTCGGCGGCGCGGTCATCAGGACTGTGCATCGGGTTCCTCCGATCCTTCGAGGTGGCCGCGGAGGGCCCGGAGCGCGTGGAAGGCGCGTGTGCGCAGAGTCGCGACGGGCGTCCCCGTCGCATCCGCGAGCTCTTGATACGAACGCCCGTCGAGGTGCACCGCGACGACCACCTCACGGTGGGCCTCGGTCAGCCGGGAGAGCCCCTCGACGATGCGGAGGCGCTCGAGCGGATCACGGTCGGACGACGGTTGCTGCTCGAGCAGGGCATCCGACCCTATTCGCCCGAGGCGCGCGCGTGCCCGGAGAGCGTCGGTCACGACGTTCCTCGCGATCGCGAACAGCCAGGTGCGCTCGCTCGCTCGCCGGGGGTCGAACCGGTCTCGCGATCGCCACGCGCGGAGGAAGGTCTCCTGCACGCAATCCTCCGCGAGGGCGCGGTCGCGCAACGCGTTGACGGCGAAGCCGAGGAGCACCGATCCGTGGTCGTCGAACGCCCGCGACGTATCGAAGTCGATCGGCTGCTCCATCACGCCCCCCGCGCGCATCTCGACGACTGCCGCCACGGGCTCACGCTCCTCACAGGCTAGACGACCGCACCTCTGGCCGAGGTCCTGCGAGTGATACCGCGACCTGCGCCGCCGCGTTCATCCGGGAGGAAAGAAATGTCCGTCCGACGTGAACGCACGCGCCGTCCGCCACGTATCCCCCTCCAACGGAGGCATCCCGCGTCCGCGTCGAAAGGTCGAGACATGTCGAACAACACACTCCCCCGCACGATCGCGCTCGGTGCCGTCGCCGCCGTCGGCCTCGTGGCCCTCGGATCGCCGGCGCACGCCGAGACCGAGGTGGCCGAGCCCTCGTCGTTCACGAGCGCTTTCACCGTGATGGCCACTCCCGACCAGGTCATCAACAACGACGGCGTCGTCACTCCGGGCCAGGAGGGCGCGACCGGTTCGTTCACGTTCCGCATCAACAGCGATGAAGAGATCATCTGCTACGACATCACCCTCAATGGCGTGTCGGGCGACTACCAGAGCCCCGCCAAGACGGCGACGCACATCCACGAGGCCGCGGTCGGCAAGCCCGGCCCGCCGCGCATCGCCTTCCCCAACCCCGCGCCGGTCGGCGACGGCCCCCGCACGAGCTCCGGCTGCCTGCAGGGCCCCTTCACCACGGGCATCGTCACCGACGGCGTCGACAGCGGCGAGGGCTTCACGCTCGCCGAGATCGAGGCGAACCCCGCCGGATTCACCGGCGACTCGCACACGGTGGACTTCGCCGCGGGCGTCGTCCGCGGACAGCTGTCGGCCGTGCCGGTCGGCGGAGTCAGCACCGGTGCCGGCGGTACCGCGACGTCGAGTGTCGACGCTCTCGGTCTGACGCTCGCCGGTGCCGGCGTGGTGGGGCTCCTCGCGGCCCTGGGCGTCACCTCGCGGCGTCGTCTTCACGCGAGCGCGTGATCACGGCCCCTTCCCGGATCACCGAGCGCCGCCGTGTCCGCACGGCGGCGCTCGGCCCCTTGTGCGCCGCAGCTCTCGCGACCGCTCTCGTGCTCAGCGGCTGCTCGTCTGCGCCTCGCGCAGAATCCACTCCGTCGCAGCCGACCATCGCCGAGCCCACGGGCGCACCTGAGGTGTCTGAGGCGCCGCCGTCCCCCGAGACCGTCGAGGCGCTCGCGCCCGCGAGCGTGCGCATTCCCGCGATCGAGCTCGACGAGCCCCTGATCGACCTCGGCATCACCGCCGAGGGCGACATGGAGGTGCCGGAGGACTTCGACGACGTGGGCTGGTTCACCGGCGGGGGCCGCCCCGGAGGCCGAGGCCCCACGGTGATCGCCGCCCACGTCGACTCCCCCACCGGCCCGGCCGTCTTCCTCCGCCTCGAGGAGCTGGTGCCCGGCGACATCGTGGAGGTCGCCGATACGGGGGGAACGGTCTTCTCCTACGTCGTCACCGAGGTGGCCGACTACCCGAAGGCGGCGTTCCCCACCAGCCGTGTCTTCGGCGCGGTCGCCGACGACGAACTCCGACTCATCACGTGCGGAGGGGTCTTCGACACGGCGGCGGCCTCCTATGTCGACAACCGCGTGGTCTACGCCGAGCGCGCCGCCTGACCCCGGAAACGACGGATGCTGCGGGCCCTCGCGGGTCCGCAGCATCCGATCGATTCGTCCTACTGGGCGTCGAGGTCGGTCTCGAGCAGGGTCACCAGCTCGTCGAGCGCCTGGTCGGCGCCTTCGCCCTCGGCCTTGAGCGTCACCACGGTTCCCTTGGCAGCGCCGAGGCCCATGAGCGACAGGATGCTGCCGGCGTTCAGGTCGGCGCCACCGGCGACGGCGATCGTCACGGGGATCTTCTTCTCCTGGACCGCCTGCACGAAGAGCTTCGCGGGTCGCGCGTGCAGTCCGGAGCTGCTGGCGATGGTGGCCTGACGTTCTGCCATGGTGGTTCCTTCCGATGGGTGTATATCGATCATGCCGGAACGGCGGCGAGTTCCGGCGCTTCGGCGTCCTTCAGCTCCTTGCGGCCGACCCACTTCTTCAGCGCCACCACGATCAGAGCCGACACCACCGTGCCCGCGACGATCGAGATGAGGAAGCCCCAGATCGGGTTGATCGCGAAGAACACGAAGAGCCCGCCATGGGGGGCGTACGACTGCACCGAGAAGGCCATGCTGAGCGCGCCCGTGACAGCGCCGCCCACCATCGAGGCGGGGATGACGCGCAGCGGATCTGCGGCGGCGAACGGGATCGCACCCTCGCTGATGAACGACGCACCGAGCAGCCACGCCGCAACGCCGTTCTCGCGCTCGACAGGGGTGAACTCCTTGCGCGCGAGAACCGTGGAGGCGAGAGCCATGGCGAGCGGGGGCACCATACCTGCCGACATGACAGCCGCCATGATCAGGTACGGGGCGGTGTTGTCCACCGTGGCGGCGGCGAGTCCGGCCGTCGCGAAGGCGTAGGCGACCTTGTTGACCGGTCCGCCGAGGTCGAAGCACATCATGAGCCCGAGGATGACTCCGAGGAGCACGGCGCCGACGCCGCTCTGCGACATCGAGGTGAGCCAGTCGGTCAGCACGGTCATGAGCGCGGCGATCGGGCGACCGAGGAAGAGCACCATGAGTCCCGAGGCGAAGATCGATCCGAGGAGCGGGATGATCACGACGGGCATGAGCCCCCGCAGGAAGCGAGGCGCATTCAGGCGGCCGAGCCACCAGGCGATGAAACCGGCGAGCAGACCGCCGATGATGCCGCCGATGAAACCGGCGTTCATCAGCACGGCGACCGCACCCGCGACGAATCCGGGGGCGATACCCGGGCGGTCGGCGATCGCGAACGCGATGTAACCGGCGAGGGCGGAGACGAGGAAGCCCATCGACGTCGCACCGATCATGAACGCCACCGAGCCGAGGTACTGCCCGAGGGGTCCGAGCGGCGAGGTGATGTCGGTCGTCGGCAGGTCCCACAACGAGTTCTGGGTGATGACCGTCGCGGCGTTCGTGGTGACCTCGAAGCCGCCGAGCAGGAAGCCGAGCGCGATGAGCAGACCGCCGCCCGCGACGAACGGGATCATGTAGCTCACACCGGTGAGCAGGATGCGCTGGATGCGCGCACCCCACGACACCGGGGCGGTATCGGCTGCGGAGGTCGTCGCCTCGCCCGTCACGCGCGCGGCGTTCGGGTTCTTCGACGCGGCGATCGCTTCGGCGATGAGCTGCTTGGGCTGCTCGATGCCTCGCTTCACTCCGGAGCGCACGACCGGCTTACCGGCGAAACGCTGCGGTTCGCGCACGTCGACGTCCGTGGCGAAGATGACCGCATCGGCGTTGTCGATGACGCTCTGCGGGAGGGCCTTGTAGCCGCTGGAACCCTGCGGCTCGACGATCAGGTCGACGCCCTCCTCCTTGCCCGCCGCCGTCAGAGCGTCGGCCGCCATGAAGGTGTGCGCGATGCCCGTGGCGCACGCGGTCACCGCGACGATCCGGGCCGGCGTGGATCCCGTCGACGACGTCTGCGTGCGCGCTTCCGCGCGGGTCGCCGCCGGTGCGGGCTCGACCGCCGGGGCGGGCGCGGGCTCGATCGCGGCGCTCACGATACCGACGGCTTCCTCGGGCGTGGACGCCGACCGCAGGCCCGCCATGAAGTCGGGGTTCATGAGGCTCCGAGCCAGCTGCGACAGCACGGCGAGGTGCGCCTCGTCGGCCCCCGCGGGGGCGGCGATGAGGAACACGATGTCGGCCGGGCCGTCGGGGGCGCCGAAGTCGACCCCGGGCTTCAGCCGCGCGAAGGCGAGCGTGGGCTCGGTCACCGACGCGCTGCGCGCGTGGGGAATGCCGATGCCGCCGGGGAGACCGGTCTCGTCCTTCTCCTCGCGCGCCCAGGCGTCGGCGAAGAGCTCGTCGGCGTCACGCGCCCGGCCGTTCGCGACGACCCGTTCGGCGAGGGCCCGGATGACGTCGGCTTTGCCGTCGCCCAGCGGCTCGTCGAGGCTGACGAGCTCAGGTGTGATGATGCGGGACATGTCATGACCTCCGTGGTCAGGGGTGGATCAGGTTGTGGGGAGGAGAGGGACGACCCGGACGCTGCCGGGAGGCAGGTCTGCGGGGGTGGGCGCCTGGGTTCCGGGCAGCATCGCGGCGGCGGCACCGTACGCGACCGCGTTGGCGAGTCGCTCGGCGGGCGCCCCGCCGGCGACATCGGCGAGGAGGTACCCCGCCAGCGAGCTGTCGCCCGCACCGACGGTGCTGGCCACCGTGATCTTCGGAGCGACGGCGCGCAGCACATCGTCGCCGGTGACCAGGAGGGCTCCCGCACCGCCGAGGGTGACGAGGGCCGCACCGACGTTCGAGGGGACGACCGTGCGCGCCCGCCGCACGGCCTCCGCGACGAGATCGACGTCGTCCGAGGGGTCTTCGCGGACGAGCGCGGCGAGCTCTTCGTCGTTCGGTTTGATCAGGTCGGGACGCCCGTCGCGGACGACGGCCTCGAGCGCGGCTCCGGAGGCGTCCACGGCGATGCGCGGGGCGCGATCGCCCCATGCCTCGCGCACGGCGCGGATGACGTCGGTGTAGAACGTCGCGCCCGCACCGGGAGGAACCGATCCGGCCAGCACGAGCCAGTCGGCGTCGGCGCAGGCCTCGACGACCGCCGACGTGAGCTCGGCGGCGCCGGCAGCATCCATCACCGGCCCCGGCAGATTGATCTTGGTCGTCGTGCCGGCCGGGTCGGTGACCGTCAGGTTCGCACGCACGCGCCCCGCAGAGGCGACCGCTCGGACGGGGATGCCGGTGGTCGCGAGCAGCTCGCTGTAGGGATCGTGGTCGCCGACGGGGACGACGGCGAGCGTGGCGCGGCCGGCGGCCGCGATGACCCGCGCGACGTTGACGCCTTTGCCCCCGGCGTCCTCCCGTGCGTCGTTCGCGGACTGCACCTCCCCGACTTCGAGCGGTGCCGCCAGCGTGACGGCACGATCGATCGACGGGTTCGCGGTGAGAGTGACGATCATGCGACCCACACCTCCGCACCGGCGTCGCCGAGGGCGTTCGCGAGTCGACTGTCGGGAGCCGCATCGGAGACGAGATCGTCGATGTCGGTGAGCCCGCCGAACCGGACGAGGAGCTCTGCTCCGAACTTCTCCGCGTCGGTCACGACGACCACTCGCCGCGCCGCCGCGATGATGGCGGCCTTCACGGCCGCTTCATCGGGATCGGGGGTGCTCAGTCCGAAGCCCTCGCTGAGGCCGTTCGTACCGACGAAGGCGACGTCGGGTCGCAGGTGCGAGATCGCGTTGACCGTCTCCGCACCGACCGCGGCGGCCGTCAGACCGCGGATGCGCCCGCCGATGACGGTGAGTCCGAGGTCGGACCCCGCGAGATCGTGCGCGATCGTCATCGAGTGCGTGACGATCTCGGCACCGCCGCGGGAGTTCGCGAGATGGATCGGGAGCGCGGACGCGACGGCAGCGACGGTCGTTCCTGCGTCGAGGTAGACCGATCCGCGGAATCCGGCGTCGAGCAGCGCGGCCGCCCGCCGGCCGATGGCTTGCTTCGCATCGCCCTTGCGCAGCGCACGTTCCGAGACCGGGGTCTCGACGGTGCTCCCGCGATCGGTCGCGACGGCGCCGCCGTGGACGCGACGAAGGGTACCCGCCTCTTCGAGGAGCGCGAGGTCGCGACGGATCGTCTCGGTCGTCACACCGAAGCGAGCAGACAGATCCACCACGCCGACGCGGCCTTCTTCACGCAGCAGTCGCTCGACGAGCTCTTGTCGCTCCATTGCGTACATCGTGGTCCTCCCGATGGAATTCCCACACAGTACAACAGATACGCAGGTAAAGCCACACTCAGGTGACGAAGGCGACGACGGCCGAGCTCAGTCCTGAACTCCGATCGCCGCGCGTTGCTGCACGAGCGGGCACGCGAAGGCATCCCGCTCCCCCAGCCCCACGCGGTTGATGTAACGCGTGACGATGGCGTAGGAGGCGAAGAGCCCGACGCTCGTGTACGGCACTCCCTTCTCCGCGCAATACGCCGCGATCAACGGCGCGGCCTTGCGCAGATGGGGCCGCGGCATGGACGGGAACAGGTGGTGCTCGATCTGGTAGTTGAGACCCCCGAGCAGCACGTCGACGAACCTTCCGCCACGGACGTTGCGACTCATCAGCACCTGGCGCCGAAGGAAGTCGAGGGTCACGGTGCGCGGCACGATCGGCATCCCCTTATGGTTCGGCGCGAACGACACACCCATGTAGAAGCCGAACAGTCCGAGCTGGACGACGAGGAAGACGGCGGCGATCCCGGGGGAGAGGACGAGGAAGACGATCGCAGCGAAGCCCCCGAGCCGCACGACGAGGAAGGCGATCTCGACCCAGCGACGGGCGAGGTGTTCGCGGGTCGTGACTCGACGCACCCCCGACGCATGCAACGAGACACCCTCCAGCAGCAGGATCGGGAAGAAGAAGACCCCCTGATGCGAGCGGAGCCAGCGCACGATCGGCCCCCTCGGAATCGCCGCCTTCTCCGCCGTCACAGCGATGACCGGAAGGTCGATGTCGGGGTCGGCGTCGATCTTGTTCGGATTCGCGTGGTGCCGCGTGTGCTTGTGCTGCCACCAGCCGTAGCTCATGCCGACGAACAGGTCGCCGAGGATGAGGCAGATCCAATCGTTCCACTTGCCGGAGACGAAGATCTGACGGTGCGCGGCATCGTGACCGAGGAAGGCGATCTGCGTGAAGAGGATGGCGAAGCCGGCCGCGGTGAACAGCTGCCACCACGTGTCGCCGATGAAGAAGAACGCCACGATGAACCCGGCGAGGATCACCGGTGCGAGCACGAGCTTCGTCCAGTAATAGCCGTAGCGGCGTCGGAGGAGCCCGCTCTCACGGACCCGCTGTGCGAGTTCGGTGAACTCGCTGGTTCCTCGGCCCGCGCGGTCGCGGAGCGGGGAGGGACTGACCGTTCGTATGCCGGTCATGAGGGATCCCGTGGGCGTCAGGCGGCCGTGAAGCGCGTCGGGCGCAGCCTCTCCGGGGAGATATCCGAGGTGTTCATGAGGGAACGGTACGCCCACAGCCTGGGCGCCTCACAGGATTGGCGGCGCGCACGCCCTCCACGAACGAAAAAACCCCGCCTGAGCGGGGATTTTCATAAAGCTGGGGTACCTGGACTCGAACCAAGAACAACGGTACCAGAAACCGCCGTGTTGCCAATTACACCATACCCCACCAGGCTGCGACCTAAGCCGTGCCGAGGATCAACTCTAGCCGACGGCGGCGGTCGCGCCAAACCGAGACGCTACTGCGCCAGGTGATCCACCAGTGCGCCGAGACGCCGGATCGACTCGGCCTTGCCGAGCAGCTCCATCGACTCGAAGAGCGGAGGCGAGATCCGGCGCCCCGTCAGCGCGACGCGCGGAGGACCGTAGGCCACCCGCGGTTTCAGCCCGAGTTCGTCCACCAGCGCGTGCGACAGGGCCTCCTGCACCCCCGCGGCGGTGAACTCCTCCGCCGGAACGAGCTCGAGCGCACCGACGCACGCCACAAGCACGTCACCGGCGTTCGCGGGCAGACCCTTGAGTGCGTCCTCCTGGTAGGAGATCTCGTCGGTGAAGAGGAACCCGAGCATGCCCGGCACTTCACCGAGCATCTGCACGCGCTCCTGAACCAGAGGAGCGGACGCCGCGATCTTCGCGGTCTCCTCGGGAGTCGGGATCGCATCGATCACACCCGCCTGGGCGAGGTAGGGCACGATCCTCTCGGCGAAGTCCGAAGCATCCAGCATGCGGATGTGGTCGCCGTTGATGGACTCGGCCTTCTTCTGGTCGAACCGGGCCGGGTTCGGGTTGACGTCGGCGATGTCGAAGGCCGCGACGAGCTCGTCGAGCGAGAAGACGTCACGATCCGGAGCGATGGACCATCCGAGGAGAGCCAGGTAGTTCAGAAGCCCTTCGTGGATGAACCCCTTCTCACGCTGGAGGAAGAGGTCTGCCTTCGGGTCGCGCTTGGAGAGCTTCTTGTTTCCCTCCTCGCCCAGAACGAGCGGCATATGGCCGAAGCGCGGCATGAAGTCGGTGACGCCCGCCTCGAGGAGAGCCCTGTACAGCGACAACTGGCGGGCGGTCGACGGCATCAGATCCTCGCCGCGGATGACGTGCGTGATCCCCATGAGGGCATCGTCGACGGGGTTCACGAAGGTGTAGAGCGGCACTCCCCCGGCGCGGACGATCACGAAGTCGGGGAACGATCCGGCGGGGAAGGTCACCTCGCCGCGGATCAGGTCGACGTAGGTGAGGTCTTCGTCGGGCACCCGCAGCCGCCAGGCGGGCTCGCGTCCCTCCGCGCGGAACGCGGCCTTCTGCTCGTCGCTGAGCGTGCGGTCGTAGTTGTCGTAGCCGAGCTGCTTGGCGCGCCCGTTGGCGGCGTTGCGCTCGTCGATCTCCTCGGCCGTCGAGTAGCTCTCGTACACGACGCCGGCTTCGACGAGCTTCGCCAGCACGTCACGGTAGATGTCGTGGCGCTGCGACTGCCGATAAGGAGCGTGCGGGCCGCCGACCTCGACGCCCTCGTCCCAGTCGATCCGCAGCCAGCGGAGCGCGTCGAGGAGCTGCGCGTAGCTCTCCTCGCTGTCGCGCGCGGCGTCGGTGTCTTCGATGCGGAAGATGAGCTTGCCGCCGTGGTGCCGGGCGTACGCCCAGTTGAACAGAGCCGTGCGGACGAGGCCGACGTGCGGCAGGCCGGTGGGGCTCGGGCAGAAGCGGACGCGGACGTCGGCTCCCGTGGCGGTCGTGGTGCGGGGATCGGGTGTAGACATCGCCCTCCAGCCTAGTCGCGCGAGGGGCGCCCCCATCGAGCGAGCACCGTCACCAGCGCGACGAGCACCAGTGCGCACCACGCCAGTCCGTCGTAGCCGATCGTGGCCAGAGCGACGCCGGCGAGCACCGAGCCGACGGCTGCGCTGAGAGTCATGACCGTATCGCTGAGCCCCTGTCGGCGCGGGCGCCGATCGGTGGGCGTTGATTCGGTTAGGAGCGCGGCACCGGCGACGGTCGCAGCACTCCAGCCGAGGCCGAGGAGCAGGAGAGCGACGGTCACCCCCACCTGCGAGTGGGTGAACAGCGCCGCGCACACGAGGGATGCGGCGAGGATCGCCTGCCCGAGCAGAACGACGGGCAGCCTTCCGACACGATCGGCGAGCCACCCGAACAGCGGCGACAGGCCGTACATGCCGAAGACGTGGACGGCGATGGTGATGCCGACGGTCGCAGTCACCGCGCCGTCCGGCGACATGTGAGCCAGGTGCACCGGGGTCATCGCCATCACCGACGCCATCACCACGTGGCTGCCGGCAACGGCGAAGATCGCGTACCGCGCGACGCGCGGGCGGTCGACTGCGTCGATCCGCGTGGCCCCCGCTCCCCCGGAGCGCTCCAGCCTCTGCGCCCACAGCAGCGGGTCGGGCCGCAGGGCGACGAGGTACAGCGCGAGTGCGGCCGCCTGCGCGCCGAAGGAGAACAGGTACGAACCGGTGAGCTCGGGCATGCCGAGAATCCGGCCGAGGCTCTCACCCGGACCGACGAGCAACGGCCCGGCGACGCCGCCGACGGTCGTCGCCCAGACGACGACGGACAGGTCGCGCGCGCGCCTGCGGTCGGTGGCGAGATCGGTGGCCGCGAACCGGGACTGCAGATTCCCGGCGTTACCCATCCCGATGAGGACGACGCCCGCCAGCAGAAGCGGGAACGACCTGACGACCGCCGACGTCACGACGATCGCGATCCCGATGAGGGCGAGCGCATTGCCGAGGGTCAGCGCGAGTCGCCGCCCGCGCCGGGCCGCCAGACGAGCCAGGGGGATCGCAGCGAGGGCAGCACCCAGGGTGACCGACGCCGTCGCAAAGCCCGACAGGCCGTCCTGGCCCGAGAGATCGGCCGCCAGCAGAGCGCCGAGCGATACGGTCGCGCCGAACGCCACACCTCCGAGCACCTGCCCGGTCGCGAGCACGCGCACCGTCCGGCGCTGTGCGCGCTCGATGTCTCCCGTGAGCGGCGTCGCCGCCGCTGCGCTCACGCGTCGCGCGCGGGGTTCCGGAGGATGCCGAGGCCCGTGATCTCGACCTCGACCACGTCGCCGGCTCCGAACGCACCGATCCCGGCCGGGGTGCCGGTGAGGATCACGTCGCCGGGGAGCAGGGTGAACGCCGCCGAGGCGTAGGCGATGACGTCGGGGATCGAGTGGATCATGTCCGAGATCGGCGCCTGCTGCACGACGTCGCCGTTCAGGCGCGTCGTCAGAGTGGCGGATGCCGCGTCGAACTCCGTCTCGATGGCGGGACCCAGCGGGCAGAAGGTGTCGAAGCCCTTGGCCCGAGCCCACTGGCCGTCGCTCTTCTGCAGGTCGCGGGCGGTGACGTCGTTGGCGATCGTGTACCCGAAGACGTAGTCGAGCGCCTGGGCCGCCGGTACGTTCTTGGCGATGCGTCCGATGACCACGGCGAGCTCGCCTTCGTAATCGGTTCGCTCGGACTGCGGTGGACGGACGATCGAGTCGTTGGGGCCGATCACCGCGGTGTTCGGCTTGAAGAAGAGCAACGGCTCCTTCGGAGCCTCACCGCCCATCTCCGCCGCGTGATCGGCGTAGTTCTTGCCGACGCACACGACCTTCGAGCGGGGGATCACCGGTGCGAGAAGGGCGACGTCGGCGACGGGCACGCGCTCCCCCGTGGTCTCGTACCCGGCGAACATCGGATCGCCCGCGAGGACGACGAGCTCCGTCCCGTCGACGATGCCGTAGCGAATGGCGTCCTGGTGGCTGAAGCGTGCGATTCTCACGCGCCCAGCCTACCCAGCCCCGCGGGAGGGCCGAAGACCCCCGGCGCAGGTCAGGCGTCGAGGCGCAGCATCCAGCCGTGCTTGTCTTCGGCGCGACCGTACTGGATGTCGGTGAGCTCCTGTCGCAGCTCGAGGGCGAGGGTGCCCGTCGGCTGCTCGTCGAAGAAGTCGCGGCCCTTGAGCACCCCGATCGGGGTGACGACGGCGGCGGTGCCGCAGGCGAACACCTCGGCGATCTCACCGGATGCGACGCCCTCGCGCCACTCGGTGAGAGAGACCGCGCGCCCCTCGACCTTGTGACCGCGATCGATGGCGAGCTGCAGGATCGAGTCGCGCGTGATGCCCTCGAGGATCGACTCGGACTGCGGCGTGACGATGCGGCCGTCCTTGTAGACGAAGACGATGTTCATTCCGCCGAGTTCCTCGACGTTGCGTGCCTCGTCGAGGAAGACGACCTGGTCGCACTCGTGCTCGTAGGCCTCCGCCTGCGGCAGCAGGCTGGCGGCGTAGTTGCCACCGGTCTTCGCCGCACCCGTTCCGCCCTTACCGGCGCGGGCGTAGTCCTCGCTGAGCCAGATCGACACCGGCTTCACACCGCCGGTGAAGTAGGCCCCCGCGGGGCTGGCGATCACGTAGTAGTTGACCTTGTGCGCGGGCCGCACTCCGAGGAACGCCTCCTTGGCGAACATGAACGGACGCAGGTACAGACTCTGGTCGGCACCCGAGGGCACCCATGCTCCGTCGGCGGCGATGAGTTCGCGCAGCGACTGGATGAAGTACGGCGCGGGCAGCTCGGGAAGCGCGAGGCGTCGAGCGCTGCGCTGGAGGCGGCGGGCGTTCTGGTCGGGGCGGAAGGTGTGGATCGACCCGTCGGCGTGGCGGTACGCCTTGATGCCCTCGAAGACCTCCTGGCCGTAGTGCAGGACGGCTGCGGCCGGGTCGAGGGCGATCGGGCCGTACGGCGAGACGCGCGGGCGGTGCCATCCGCCGCCGACCGACCAGCAGATGTCGACCATGTGATCGGTGAAGCTCTTGCCGAAGCCCGGGTCGGCGAGGATCGCCTCGCGCTCCGAGTCGCTCTTGGCGTTCAGATTGCGGCGCACGAGGAACTCGAGCGGGTCGAGGCCGGTGTCGAGATCGGTGTCGATGGTAGTCATGTGACGTCTGCTTTCATGCCGGGGTACCGCGGCGGAGATCGGCGGGCGGACCCGCGCATTCAGGTTACGCCCGCAGGCGTTCGACGATGGCGTCGCCGATCTGCATCGTGGTGCGAGGAGAGTCGTCCCTCGCCGCGATATCGTCCTCGGCCGCGCGGGTGACGCGGGCGGCCTGCTCGGCGAGCCCGAGGTGATCGAGCAGAAGCGAGACGGAGAGGATCGCGGCCGTGGGATCGGCCTTGTGCTGTCCTGCGATATCGGGCGCTGATCCGTGAACGGGCTCGAACATCGAAGGGAACGCGCCGTCGGGGTTGATGTTCCCCGATGCGGCGAGACCGATGCCACCGGTGACGGCGCCGGCCAGGTCGGTGAGGATGTCTCCGAAGAGGTTGTCGGTGACGATCACGTCGAAGCGGCCCGGGTTCGTGACCAGGAAGATCGTCGCCGCGTCGACGTGCAGGTAGTCTACGGCCACGTCCGGGTGCTCGGCCCCGACGGCATCGACCAGGCGCTTCCAGAGGCTGCCCGAATTCACCAGCACGTTCGTCTTGTGCACGAGCGTCAGTTTCTTCCGGCGGCGCTCGGCGAGCTCGAACGCATAACGCACGACGCGCTCGACACCGAAGGCGGTGTTCACGGAGGTCTCGTTCGCGATCTCATGCGGCGTACCGACACGGATCGAACCGCCGTTGCCGACGTACGGCCCCTCGGTCCCCTCGCGCACGACCACGAAGTCGATGTCGCCGGGCTCGGCGAGCGGCCCGGGAGCCCCGGGGTAGAGCTTGGACGGGCGGAGGTTGACGTAGTGGTCGAGCGCGAAGCGCAGACGCAGCAGCAGGCCGCGCTCGATGTTGGCGTCCTTGAGGCGCGGGTCTCCGGGGGTGCCCCCCACCGCGCCCAGGAGGATGGCGTCGTGCGACGCGATCGCGGCGAGGTCGGCGTCGGTGAGGGTGTCACCGGTCTCGAGGAAACGCCCCGCTCCCAGGGCGAACCGCGTGCGTTCGAACGTGACGCCGGAGCCGGCGGTCACCGCATCCAGCACCTTCTCCGCCTCGGCGATGACCTCGGGACCGATTCCGTCACCGGGGATCACGGCGAGCTTCACGACACGCGACGGCGTAGTTTCCACGGGGGTGTGCTCCTTCGACAGGGAGCCGCGCCCCTCAGCCCTTGCGGCTGCGGGACGGTGCGGCTTTCGACCCCTTCAGAGTAGTAGCCGCCACGACGCCTGCCACGACGATGAGCGCAGCGCCGATGAGGGAGGTCACGACCACGCCCGAGTCGAACGCGTGCGCCGCCGCCTGACGCAGAGCCTCCGCGATCTCGGGCGAGAGCCCGTCGGCCGCGCTCATGGCACCGGCGAGCGTCTCGCGCGCCGCGTCACCCGCCTCGGACGGAAGACCCGCCGGCAGCACGAGCTGGGCACGATAGGCAGCAGTGAGGATGCCTCCGAGCACGGCCGTGCCGAGCACCGCGCCGAGTTCGTACGCCGTCTCCGACACCGCGCTCGCGGCTCCGGCCTTCTCCCCCGGCGCACTGGCGAGGATCAGCTCGTTGCTGACGGTCTCTGCCGCGCCGATGCCGAGCCCGAGCGCGGCGAACGCGGCGATCAGCAGACCGAGCTCCGCCGTGGACACGGCGACCAGGACGTATCCGAGTGCCGAGAACGACAGTGCGATCGGCACGATGATCCGCGGCGGGAACCGCTTCGCGATCGGCACGACCACCAGACCCGACACGATCATCGCCGCGAGTCCGGGGACGAGCGCGAAGCCCGATTCCATGGGGCTCAGGCCGACGATCAGCTGAAGGTGCTGGGCGACGAAGTAGAGGAACCCGACGAGCCCGACGACGCTGAGGAGGTTCACCACGATGGCGCCGCTGAAGGTGCCGCGCCGGAAGAGCGACATGTCGAGCATCGGCGTCGTCAGCCGCTTCTGCCGGCGCACGAAGAGGGCGCCGAAGGCAAGACCGATCACGAACAGAACCGGAACGGCCGGAACGAGCCCTTCGACCGCGAACTCCTTGATGCCGTAGACGATCGGCACCATGGTCGCCAGTGACAGAAGGACGCTCAGCAGATCGAATCGGCCCGGGTTCGGGTCACGGCTCTCGGGGACGAGGATCGGCGCGAGGACGAGCAGCGGGATCAGCACGGGCACCGACAGGAGGAAGACCGAGCCCCATTCGAAGTGCTCGAGCAGGAAGCCGCCGACGATCGGGCCGAGGGCCGACCCCGCGGAGAAGCCTGCCGCCCAGATGGCGATGGCGATGCGCCGCTGATCGCGGTTCGCGAAGATCGTGCGCAGGAGCGACAGGGTCGAGGGCATGAGCATGGCGCCGAAGACGCCCATCCCTGCACGTGCGGCGATGAGCAGCGCGGCAGTAGGGGCGAAGGCGGCCAGCACCGAGACGACCCCGAAGCCGGTGGCGCCGATCAGCAGCATCCGACGCCGCCCGAACCGGTCGCCGAGCGTGCCCATCGTGACGAGCAGCGCGGCGAGCACGAGGGCGTACGAGTCGACGATCCAGAGCTGCTCGATGCTCGTCGGGGCGAGATCGGAGGCGATCGACGGCAGCGCGAAGCTCAGCACCGTGTTGTCGACGGAGACCAGGATCACCGGGAGCATCAGCACCGCGAGTGCGAGCCATCCGCGCCAGCTGGCGCGGGGCACGTCCAGGGTCGAGGTGGGCTGGGTGAGGGTGGAGCTGGCCATGGGTGTTCGTTTCCGTTTCTAAACCGTCTAGCCGGTATAGTATCAGAGGATCGTCACCGCCCCCTAGCTACGATCGGAACCATGAGCCGCCCACCCCGTGCCCGCGAAAGCGTTCTCGACGCCTTCGCCCGCATCCTCTCCGACGACGGGGAGCGTGCGGCCACCATGGACGCGACCGCGCGGGAAGCCGGGGTCTCGAAGGGCGGGCTGCTCTACCACTTCGGGTCGAAGGAAGCGCTCGAAGCCGGGCTCATGGAGCGCATGGAGGCGCTCGCCGTCGACGACATCGAGGAGATCAAGCGCGCACCCGAGGGCCCGGTCGCCGCATTCATGCGCACGTCGATCCACACCGGATCCGTGCTCGATCAGGCGATCGTGGCCGTCTCACGCCTCGCCCAGAACGGCAGCGCCCCCGCCGTCGAGGCGCTCCGTCGCGTTCGCGTGCTCTGGGAGGAGGCCCTGCGGCCGCTGGCGAAGGACGAGACCGCGCTGCAGCTCATCCTGCTCGTGAGCGACGGCCTCTACTTCAACAACGCCCTCACGGTCGGATCGGTCCCCGGGCCGCAGCTGGACGCCGACGACATCGCCGCGCTGATCCGGCTGGTCGAAGCGTCCACCACCCCCGACGCCGCCGCTCGCTAGCGACGACGCCGGAACGGCGGATGCTGCGTGGCGCAGCGCGCGGCTCAGGCCTCGGTGATCTCGATCTGACGGAACAGGTCGGCGCCCACGGCCTCGCCCATCTCGGCGAGCAGCTCGTCGGGCACGGGCGAATCGACGGTCAGCACCGAGAGGGCGCGCCCGCCGGCGTCGGCGTGGGCGACCTGGAGTCCCTCGATGTTGATGTCGACATCACCGAGGGCGCGCGCGTAGATCGCGACGATCCCCGGGCGATCGGCGTAACGCATCACGACGTGGTGACGCTCGATCGGCACCTCGATCTCGTAACCGTTGATCCCGACGATCTTCGGCACCATGCGGGTGCCGGCGAGCGTGCCCGAGACGGTGAGCACCGAGCCGTCGGACAGCGTGCCGCGGAGGGTCGTGAGGTTGCGGTAGAGCGGGCTCTCGGCCTCGACGACCAGACGGGTCTCGATGCCGCGCTGCTCGGCGAACAGCGGCGCGTTCACGTAGGAGACGGTCTCGCTCACGATGTTCGTGAGGATCCCCTTGAGAGCGGCGAGACGGTAGACGCTCACGTCGTAGCCGGCGAGCTCGCCGCGCACCTCGATCTCGAGGTTCGTCAGTGCGCCCTGCGCGAGGCCGGTGAAGAACTGCCCGAGCGACTCGACCAGAGCGATGCCGGGCCGCACGAACGGGTCGATCACACCGCCGGCGACGTTCACCGCGTCGGGCACGAGGTCGCCTTCGAGCGCGAGCTTGACCGACTTCGCGACCGAGACGCCCGCCTTCTCCTGGGCCTCGTCGGTGGAGGCTCCGAGGTGGGGCGTCACGACGACGTTGGGCAGGTCGAGCAGACGAGCCGCGGTGCCGCCGGCGACGGGAGGCTCGGTGGTGAAGACGTCGAGGCCCGCGCCGGCGATCTCTCCCGTCGTCAGCGCGACGAACAGTGCCTCCTCGTCGATGAGACCCCCGCGCGCGACGTTCACCACGTAGGCCGTCGGCTTCATGCGACGCAGCTGCTCGGTGCTGATCATGCCGGTGGTCTCGGCTGTCTTGGGCATGTGGATGGATACGAAATCACTCTGCTCCAGCAGCTCGTCGAGGCTCAGCAGCTCGACGTCCAGCTGCTGCGCGCGAGCGCTGGTGACATAGGGGTCGTAGGCGACGACGCGCACGTCGAACGCCTGCAGACGGGCGGCGATGAGCGCGCCGATGCGGCCGAGCCCGATGATGCCGACGGTCTTCTCGTAGAGCTCGGTGCCCGTGAACGAGCTGCGCTTCCAGGCGCCCGCCGCGAGCGACGCGTGCGCCGCGGGAATGTGACGGGCGAGGCTCAGGATGTGGCCGACCGTCAGCTCGGCCGCGGAGATGATGTTCGAGGTCGGGGCGTTGACGACCATGACCCCGGCCGTGGTCGCCGCTTTGATGTCGACGTTGTCGAGTCCGACGCCGGCACGCGCGACGACCTTCAGCTTCGGCGCGGCGGCAAGAGCCTCGGCGTCGACCTTCGTCGCGGAGCGCACCAGGATCGCGTGCGCATCGGCCAGAGCGGCCAGAAGCGCGGAGCGGTCGGTGCCGTCGACGTTGCGGATGTCGAAGTCGGGCCCGAGGGCCTCGACCGTGGCGGGAGAGAGTTCTTCGGCGATGAGGACGACGGGCTTCGTCACAGACAGATCCTTCGGCGGTACGCGAGTGCGGTGGATGCGGCGGACCGTCGGTCGCACGACCGAGGGCACGGGTTCGGCCAGCTTATCGTGGCCCGACACCCACGCCCGATCGTGTGACGGGCCGCTCGATTCCGTCGGCAGGGGCGACGTGCGTCAGCCCAGCAGCTCCGCGCCCTTCGTCGCCGCGTACGCCAGCACGTTGAACCAGAACACCGCCGACAGCCCGAGCCCCGTCAGGAGCACGAGCGCGAACTGACCGGCGCGGCGACGGTACCCGACGGCGAACGCGACCCCGAAGGCCAGGAGAGGGAAGACGGCTGCCGAGAGCAGCAGCGCCCACCCCGCGACGTTGATCCCCAGCGGCCCGGTCGCCTGCGACACCAGCAGCCCCACCGCGTTCCAGACGATGTACGCGTAGAGCAGACCGAAAGCGCCCGCGATGGCAACGACCATCCACGTCGGGTTCCGGCGCATCGTCGGCGACTCTTCGACAGCGGTCATACGCCGACTCCCGTCTGCAGGAAGGGCCACGGAACAACGAGCACGAGCCCGATGAGAAGGGCGACGAAGCGCACCCAGGTGCGCGACCCGCGCGTCAGCAGGAACGCGGTGAGGAACCAGATCGGTCCGGCCAGCGTCGCGCCCCAGGTTCCCGCCGCGTACATCACGGGGTCTACGAGGAGTCCCGAGACCGCCTGGAGTCGCAGCCCCGCGATGAACCATCCGATCGCGAAGAAGATGTAGGCGCCCGCGATCAGACCGATCGAGACGAGCGCGACGTTCCCCATGCCGGCCTGTTCGGCGGACCGCTCGGGTTCGACCTCCACGAGCTCCACCGGCTCGGGTTCGGCCGCCGCTCGCGCCGGCTGCTCCCCGGCGGCGGCGGGCGCAGCATCCGGGACCGGCTCGTCGATCGGCGATCGGGACGTGTCGACGCCGATGTCGAGCGTGGGGTCGTCGTCTCCGTCCCAGCTCAGGGCGTCATCGTCACGGCGGCTGGTCACTCCCCCAGCGTAATGCGCGGGCTCGCGTCAGATGCCCGACACCGCCACGCGGATGGCGTCGATCTCCTCCCGTACCCGCCGGCCTCGCTCGCCGACCTCGTCGACGCTCACGAGCGGCGCGTCGTCGTCTCCCTCGGACGCGTGCTTACGCGCCAGACGGACGTTCGCGTGGAGGTTGATCAGCGCCGCGCCGAGTCCGGCGGCCAACGCTTCGGCGGCAACGCCCGTGTCGGCGACCACGCTCGGGTTGCCGACGTCGGCGACCACCCGCAGCTCGGCGGACAGCGCGATTCCGACCTCGGCGAGCTCTGCGGACGACACGGATGCTGCGACGGCTTCGCGGTGCAGCGGGATGCTGCGATCGGGATCGCGCGAGGCGAGGGCGGCGCCGAGCGCGCGCGAGCGGATGCCGTCGTCGTTGGCCGCGCGGAGCGCTCTTTCGCGCAGCTCCGCAACCCGCTCGCCCGCCGCGACGGCGGCCGGCTCGTCGGGCGTGTAGCCGCACACCATGTGGAGCAGTGCCGCGGCGAGCCCCATCATCACCCCGGCAGCCGATCCTCCGCCCGGGGCCCCGGTGGGCTCGGCGAGCTTCGCCAACCAGGTGTCGAGGGCGATCGATGTGGGTACGTCTCCGTCGGCGTTCATCCGGCCACCCTAAACGGCGAGACCCGCCCCCCGCAGCGAGACCTCGACGTGAAGTCGGGGTCTCGCCGAGAAGAACGGGTCTCGTAGTCGACCGGCGAGATCAGCGCGCAGCGCTGCCTTCGGTGATCGCGAAAGCGATCACGTCAGACGACCCTGCCTCCGGCGAGGTCAGCGCGCAGCGCTGCCCGCGATGATCGCGAAAGCGATCACGTCAGACGACGTTGCCTCCGGCGAGGTCAGCGCGCAGCGCTGCCCTCGGTGTAATCGGTGTCGGTCTGCTTCCAGGCGAAGAGAGAACGCAGCTCCTTGCCCGTGGCCTCGATCGGGTGCCCGGCGGCCTTCTCGCGGAGGGCGAGGAACTCGGGGGCTCCGGCGTCCTGGTCGTCGATGAAGCGCTTCGCGAACGCACCCGACTGGATGTCGGCGAGAACGGCCTGCATGTTCTCCTTGACGTGCGCGTCGATCACGCGCGGGCCGGAGACGTAGTCGCCGTACTCGGCCGTGTCGGAGACCGACCAGCGCTGCTTGGCGATGCCACCCTCCCACATGAGGTCGACGATGAGCTTGAGTTCGTGGAGCACCTCGAAGTAAGCGATCTCCGGCTGGTAGCCGGCCTCGCTGAGGGTCTCGAAGCCGTACTGCACGAGCTGCGAGACGCCGCCGCAGAGCACGGCCTGCTCGCCGAACAGGTCGGTCTCGGTCTCTTCGGTGAAGGTGGTCTTGATGACGCCGGCGCGGGTGCCGCCGATCGCCTTCGCGTACGACTTGGCGATGTCCCACGCCTGGCCAGACGCGTCGTTCTCGACGGCGATGATGTCGGGGATGCCGCGGCCGGCGACGAACTCGCGCCGGACCGTGTGACCGGGAGCCTTGGGGGCGACGAGGATCACGTCGACGCCCTCGGGGGCGTCGATGTAGCCGAAGCGGATGTTGAACCCGTGCGCGAACGCGAGGGTCTTGCCGGGGGTCAGCTTGTCCTTGATCGACTCGCTGAAGATCGACCGCTGGTGCTGGTCGGGCGCGAGGATCATGATCAGGTCGGCCCACTCGGCCGCGTCGGCGACGGACTTGACCTCGAAGCCGTCCTCCTGAGCCTTCGGAGCGGACTTCGAGCCGTCCTTGAGCGCGATGACGACGTCGACGCCCGAGTCGCGCAGGTTCTGCGCGTGGGCGTGGCCCTGCGAGCCGTAGCCGACGACCGCGACCTTCTTGCTCTGGATGAGCGACAGGTCGGCGTCGTCGTCGTAGAAGATCTCTGCCATTTCGGTGTTTCTCCTTGTTTGAGGAATGCGTCGCTGAGCGAGTGTCAGCGAAACGAAGGGGGATGTGTCAGCCGCGCAGGACGCGTTCGGTGATGCTCTTGCCCCCGCGACCGATGGCGAGGAGCCCGGACTGGGCCTGCTCCTTGATGCCGAACGGTTCGAGTGCACGCAGGAAGGCCTCGACCTTGCCGTGGTCGCCGGTGATCTCGGCCACGATCGCGTCGGGGGCGTAGTCGACGACCGAGGCGCGGAAGAGCGCGACGACCTCGAGCACGTTCGACCGGGTGGCGTTGTCGGCGCGCACCTTCACGAGCATGTGCTCGCGCTGCACGGATGCTGCGGGGTCGAGCTCGACGATCTTGATGACGTTGATGAGCTTGTTCAGCTGCTTCGTCACCTGCTCGAGCGGGAGCCCTTCGACGTCGACGACGACGGTGATGCGGGAGAGGCCGTCGACCTCGGTCACGCCCACCGCGAGCGACTCGATGTTGAACCCGCGACGGGCGAACAGCCCCGCCACGCGGGTGAGCAGGCCCGGCTTGTCCTCGACGAGGAGGCTCAGCACGTGTCTTGCCATGACGATCCCCTCAGTCTTCCTGGTCGAACGCCGGAGCGTGTTCGCGGGCGTACTGGACGTAGCTGTTGCTGACGCCCTGCGGCACCATCGGCCACACCATCGAGTCGGCGCTCACGACGAAGTCGATCACGACGGGGCGATCGTTCGTCTCGAGCGCCAGCTTGATCGCTGCATCCACCTCGTCTTCCCGTTCGACGCGGATCGCGAGGCAGCCGTAGGCCTCGGCGAGCTTCACGAAGTCGGGAATGCGGGCGCTGCCGTGCCCGGTGTTCAGGTCGGTGTTGGAGTACCGGCCGTCGTAGAACAGCGTCTGCCACTGCCGCACCATGCCGAGCGACGAGTTGTTGATGATCGCGACCTTGATCGGGATGTTGTTGATCGTGCAGGTGGCGAGCTCCTGATTGGTCATCTGGAAGCATCCGTCGCCGTCGATCGCCCAGACCACGCGGTCGGGTTCGGCGACCTTCGCGCCCATCGCCGCCGGGACGGAGTAGCCCATCGTTCCGGCTCCACCGGAGTTGAGCCAGGAGTTGGGCCGCTCGTACTTGATGAACTGCGCCGACCACATCTGGTGCTGTCCGACGCCCGCGGCGTAGATGCCCTCGGGACCGGTCAGTTCGCCGATGCGCTGGATCACGTGCTGCGGGGCGAGGAGGCCGTCGGTCGTCGGCGCGTACCCGAGGGGGAACTCCGCCTTCAGGCCGTCGAGGAACGACCACCACTCTTCGGTGTCGGGCTTGGTGTCACCGGCGGCAGTGCGGAAAGCCGACTCGAGATCGACGAGGACGTCCTTGAGGTCTCCCACGATCGGCACGTCCGCCGCGCGGATCTTGGAGATCTCGGCGGGGTCGATGTCGACGTGCACCACCTGGGCGTGCGGTGCGAAGAGCGCGGCCTTGCCGGTCACGCGGTCATCGAACCGCGCGCCGAGCGAGACGAGCAGGTCGGCTTCCTGCAGCGCGAGCACCGCGGGGACCGTTCCGTGCATGCCCGGCATGCCGAGCTGCTGCGGGTGCGAGTCGGGGAACGCCCCGCGGGCCATCAGCGTCGTGACGACGGGCGCACCGGTGGCCTCGGCGAGAGCCAGCAGCTCTTCCGACGCGCGGGAGCGGATGACGCCGCCGCCCACGTACAGCACGGGCTTCTTGGCGGTGGCCAGCAGCTGGGCCGCGGCCTGGATCTGCTTGCCGTGCGCTTTGGTTACCGGACGGTAGCCGGGAAGGTCGATCTTCGGCGGCCAGACGAACGGTGCCTCGGCCTGCTGGGCATCCTTCGTGATGTCGACGAGCACCGGCCCGGGGCGGCCTGTGCCGGCGATCTCGAAGGCGGCCGCGATGGCGCCGGGGATCTCCGACGCATCCTTCACCAGGATCGAGTGCTTGGTGATCGGCATCGTGATGCCGACGATGTCGGCTTCCTGGAAGGCGTCGGTCCCCATCAGGGTCGAGAACACCTGTCCGGTGATGCAGACGATCGGCACCGAGTCCATGTAGGCGTCGGCGATCGCGGTGACGAGGTTCGTCGCACCGGGGCCCGACGTCGCGATCGCGACGCCGGTGCGTCCGGATGCTGAGGCGTAGCCCTCCGCGGCGTGACCGGCACCCTGCTCGTGGCGCACGAGGATGTGGCGGATCTCGGAGGTGTCCATGAGCGGGTCGTAGACGGGGAGGATCGCGCCGCCGGGCAGGCCGAAGACGTCGGTGACGCCCAGCAGTTCGAGCGAGCGGACGACGGCTTGCGCGCCCGTGATGATGGGCGCAGCCGCGGCGGCTGAGCGGGCGGGTGGCCGGGGTACGGCCGTGGTTGAGTCGGCAGACATGGTGAAGCTCCTCGGAGCGGGGATGGGGGCGGGCCGTCAGCCCGTGACGGCGCCGCGAGCGGCGGACTGCACGAGCTTCGAGTACTTGGCCAGGACGCCACGGGTATAGCGCGGGGGAAGCGGCTCCCAGCCAGAACGGCGGGAGCTCAGCTCGGTCTCGTCGACGAGTAGGTCGAGAGTGCGAGCCGCGATATCGACCCGTATCAGATCACCATCGCGCACGAAGGCGATGGGACCAGCGTCCACCGCTTCGGGTGCTATGTGGCCGATGCACAGGCCGGTTGTGCCGCCTGAGAATCGTCCGTCCGTCAAGAGTAGTACATCCTTGCCGAGCCCGGCTCCCTTGATGGCGGCCGTGATGGCGAGCATCTCGCGCATACCGGGGCCGCCCTTGGGGCCCTCGTAGCGGATGACCACGACGTCGCCGGCGTGGATCTCTCCGGCCTCCAGCGCGTCCATCGCGCCGCGCTCGCGCTCGAAGACGCGGGCAGGGCCTTCAAATACGTCGGCGTCGAACCCGGCCGACTTCACGACCGCGCCCTCGGGGGCGATCGTGCCGTGCAGGATCGTGATCCCGCCGCTCTCGTGGATCGGGTTGTCGAACGTGTGGATGACGGTGCCGTCGATCGGGTCGGGGTCGAGCTCGCGGAGGTTCTCGGCGAGCGTCTTGCCCGTCACCGTCAGCGCGTCGCCGTGTAGCAGTCCCTCATCGAGCATCGCCTTCATGATCACCGGGATGCCGCCGTGCCGGTCGACGTCGTTCATGACGTACTTGCCGAACGGCTTCATGTCGGCCACGTGCGGCGTCTTGTCGCCGATGCGGTTGAAGTCGTGGAGCGACAGTTCGACCTCGGCCTCGTTCGCGATCGCGAGGAGGTGGAGGACGACGTTCGTCGATCCGCCGAGCGCCATCGCCAGGGCGATCGCGTTCTCGAAAGCTTCCTTGGTCAAGATGTCGCGCGTGGTGATGCCCTGGCGCAGCAGGTTGACGACGGCCTCGCCCGAGCGGTGCGCGAAGTAGTCGCGTCGACGGTCGGCCGACGGCGGGGCAGCCGACCCGGGCAGGCTGAGACCCAGGGCCTCGGCCACCGAGGCCATCGTGTTGGCGGTGTACATACCGCCGCACGCACCTTCGCCCGGCGCGATCGCGCACTCGATGCGCTTGAGATCGGCTTCGCTCATCTTGCCCGCGAGGCACGCGCCGACCGCCTCGAACGAGTCGATGATCGTGACGTCCTTCTCGGTGCCGTCGCTGAGCTTCACCCAACCCGGGGCGATGGAGCCCGCGTAGAGGAAGACGCTGGACAGGTCGAGGCGGGCACTCGCCATCAGCATGCCCGGGATCGACTTGTCGCAGCCGGCGAGCAGCACCGACCCGTCGAGGCGCTCGGCCATCATGACGGTCTCGACCGAGTCGGCGATGACCTCGCGCGAGACGAGCGAGAAGTGCATGCCCTCGTGACCCATCGAGATGCCGTCCGACACCGAGATGGTTCCGAACTGGAGCGGGTAGCCGCCCCCGGCGTGGACGCCTTCCTTGGCGCCCTGGGCGAGCCGGTCGAGGCTCAGGTTGCAGGGGGTGATCTCGTTCCAGCTCGACGCGATGCCGATCTGGGGCTTGTCCCAGTCGGCGTCGCCCATGCCCACGGCACGGAGCATTCCGCGCGACGTGGTGGCTTCGATGCCGTCGGTCACCACGCGGCTGCGGGGTTTGATGTCGATGGAGTTGTCGGGGTGGGCCATATCCGCAGTCTATTCCGGGCGCGCGGCCCGCCGACGCGCCAGGTCGTCCAGCAGCGCGGCGAACGCGGGGATGTCGGAGACCGATACGGTCGCGGCCGTCTCGTTCGTGCCCACGTGGACGCCGAGATCGCCGTCCGACAGGCTGCGCAGAGCGTCTTCGTCGGTGACATCGTCTCCGGCGAACAGCACGGCCGTCGATCCCGTCTGCTCGCGGAGCGCGGCGACCGCGGAATCCTTGCCCTCGTGGCGGAAGGCGAACTCGACGATGTTCTGACCCGTTCGGCGGCGCCACGTCGGAGCCTCCGCGGCCATGATTGCGTCGACGGCGTCGTTCGCGGCGGCTCGGGTCGCGGCGTCGTCCGCTTTGCGCGTATGAACGGCGAAGCCGAAGGTCTTCGGCTCGATCCAGACACCGGGGCGCTCGGCGACCGCGGCCTCGGCCTCGGCGAACAGCCGGTCGCGGAGGCGGACGTCGTCCGACTCCTCCTGCGGCTCGATGGCCCCCTCCCCCGGGCGCCAGTACTCGGCACCGTGCGATCCGGCGAGCAACCACGGCGAGTCGTCGCCGTGCTCCGAGATGACGCGGAGGTCGGACAGGCTGCGACCGGAGACGAGCGCGACCGTCGTGTCGGGCAGCGCCGCCAAGGTCTCCAGGGCAGAGCGGGCGGCGGGCAGCATCCGCGACTGCATCGGGTCGTCGGCGTGCGGTGAGATCGTGCCGTCGAAGTCGAGGGCGACGAGGAGGCGGGGCGTCGCCGCGAGAGCGTCGAGCGGTGCGTCGTAGGTCGGCATGATCGTCACTCCACCACCGATCCGGGGCCGTGGAAGACGGCCAGGGCCTCGAGGAACTCGCGTGACCAGTCCTCGACGTCGTGCTCGCGCACCCGACGCCGCAGGGCGCGCATACGCCGCCCCTGCTCAGCCGCCGGCATGTCGATCGCGCGCATGATGGCGTCCTTCAGCCCGCCGATGTCGTGCGGGTTGATGTGGATGGCGCTGCCGAGCTCGTCGGCGGCACCCGCGAACTCGCTCAGGACGAGAACCCCGCGGTTGTCGACGCGGCTGGCGACGTACTCCTTCGCGACGAGGTTCATCCCGTCGCGCAGTGCCGTGACGAGCATCACATCGGCGGCGAGGTACAGCGCGACCATCTCTTCGCGCGGATACGCCTGGTGCAGGTATCTGATGGCGGTGTGGCCCATCGTGTCGTAGTCGCCGTTGACGCGGCCGACGGCCAGCTCGATCTCGTCGCGCAGCTGCACGTACGCCTCGACCCGCTCGCGGCTCGGACTGGCGACCTGGACGAGCGTCACGTCGTCGACCGACACGCGACCGTCTTCGAGCAGCTCGCCGAACGCTTTCAGGCGGTGCCGGATGCCCTTCGTGTAGTCGAGACGGTCGACCCCCAGGAGGATCTTCTTCGGGTTTCCGAGGCTCTCGCGGATCTCGACCGCACGCGCCTGGATCTCGGGCCGCTGTGCGAGCTCGATGTAGGAATCGGCGTCGATGGAGATCGGGAACGCCTTCGCCAGGGCGCGGCGCGTTCCGCCCTGACCGTCGGGCACCGTGATGCCCGACGCCTTCGTCTCGTACCTGAGCTGCCGGCGAACGGCACGGGCGAAGTTGCCCGCGTCGGCCACCCGCTGGAAGCCGATGACGTCGGCGCCGAGCAGCCCCTCGAGCACCTGCCGACGCCACGGCAGCTGCGAATACAGGCCGTACGCCGGGAACGGGATGTGGTGGAAGTAGCCGATGGTGAGGTCGGGGCGCGCTTCGCGCAGCATCCGCGGCACGAGCTGCAACTGGTAGTCCTGCACCCAGACGATCGCGTTCTCGTCGGCTGCCTCCGCGGCCGCCTCGGCGAAACGCCGGTTCACCCGCACGTATGCATCCCACCATTGACGGCGGTACCGAGGGGCGGCGATCACGTCGTGGTACAGGGGCCAGATCGTGTCGTTGGAGAACCCCTCGTAGTAGTTCTCGATGTCGTCCGCGGTCAGCATGACCGGCACCAGGTGCGATCCCTCGAATTCGAAGGGCTCCAGCTCGACGTCGGGCTGACCGGCCCACCCGACCCAGGCTCCGTCGGCCTTGCGCATCACCGGCTCGAGGGCCGTCACCAGACCTCCGGGCGACCGGCGCCACGGCTCGTCATCACCCGACCGATCGACGGGAAGTCGGTTTGCGACGACGACGAAATCGGCCTTGGTCACGGAAATTCTCCTCGCTGGGCGGAATCCCAGGCTAACAGCGGGAGGAAGACGGCCCCGGCGGATGCCTGTCAAGCCTGCGTCGGGTACGCTCCCCGCCCCGGTAGCGTGAGGGTCATGCGCAAGTACATCTTCGGAACCGGTCTCCTGAGCGCCATCACGAGCGGACTCACGCTCTTTCGGAGCCTGCGCAGCAACGAGCCGTTCACATGGCGGACGGCGCTGGGCTGGCTGAGCTGGGGAATCACCCTCGCCCTGGCGATCGGCGCGGTGGTCGACACCCGCCGTTCGGCCCGCGGCAAGCTCATCGCCGGCGACTCGCCGCTGTCGAAGGGCGAGCAGAAGCGCCTGCTCAAGGAGCGCGTGAAGCGGTAGCCCATACCAAGGTTATATATCCGCGTTATGCTTATTGCATGACGCGTGCAGAAGACATCCAGCGGCTGATCATCGCCGCGAGCGCACTCACCCGCATGGCGGCGCTCACCCTCGACAACGAGACTCCATCGGCGCAGTGGCGCACCCTCAAGCTCCTTCGCGACCAGGGTCCGCTCCGAGTCGGCGAGCTCGCGGTGCTCAGCCGCATCTCGCAGCCCGGGATGACGCGCCTGGTCGGCCAGATGGTCGATGCCGGCCTCCTCGAGCGGGCGCCGGATGCTGCGGATTCCCGTGCGACCGTCGTCTCTGCGACGGACGCCGGTGACGACGCGCTCGACGCGTGGCTCGCGCGGCTGCAGGACGCGCTCCTGCCATTCTTCTCCGACCTCGACGACGACGACTGGGAGGCCGTCCGACGGACGGCGGATCTCATCTCACGCAAGACCGCGATGTCGGAGGCCGTGCGATGAGCGCCGCCCCCACCACGAGCGTCTGGCGACAGCCCGCCCAGGTCTGGGCTGTCGCGTTCGCCTGCGTCGTCGCCTTCATGGGAATCGGTCTCGTCGACCCGATCCTCCCGGCCATCGCCGATTCGCTGCAGGCGAGCCCCGTCGAGACCGAGCTGCTCTTCACGAGCTACCTCCTGGTCACCGGGCTCGCGATGCTCGTCACCAGCTGGGTGTCGAGCCGTATCGGCGCGAAGCGCACCCTGCTCGTCGGGCTGGCGCTCATCGTCGTGTTCGCCCTGCTGTGCGCGTTGAGCGGCAGTGTCGAGGCGGTCATCGGATTCCGCGCCGGCTGGGGTCTGGGCAACGCGCTGTTCATCTCGACGGCGCTCGCGACGATCGTCGGCTCCGCGAGCGGAGGCAGCGCCGCGGCGATCATCCTCTACGAGGCAGCCCTGGGGCTGGGCATCGCTATCGGGCCGCTCCTGGGGGGCCTCCTCGGGGAGGTCAGCTGGCGCGGGCCGTTCTTCGGCGTCGTCGCCCTCATGGCGATCGCGTTCATCGCCGTGCTGCTCCTCCTCCGGGGGAAAGAGGCCAAGCCCACGCCGACGCGACTCTCGGCACCGATCCGCGCTCTGCGGCAGCCGCCTCTCGCCGTGCTGGCGATCACCGCGCTCTTCTACAACATCGCCTTCTTCGTGCTGCTGGCCTTCTCGCCGTTCCCCCTGGGCTTCGGCGCCATGGGGATCGGCTTCACGTTCTTCGGGTGGGGCGTGGCCCTTGCGGTCACCGGCGTCTGGGTCGCCCCGCTGCTCCTGCGGACGATGCGCCGCACGACCGCGATGCTGATCGTGCTGCCGCTCCTCGCCGTCGACCTCGTGGTCGCCGGGTTCGTGGCCGGCTCGCCCGCGGCGCTCGTGACCTGCATCATCGTCGGCGGCCTGCTGCTCGGTCTCATGAACACGGTGCTCACCGAGTCGGTGATGGAGGCGACCGACCTCCCCCGCTCGGTCGCCAGCTCCGCGTACTCGGCGGTGCGCTTCCTCGGAGGAGCCGCCGCTCCCCCGCTCGCCGCACTGCTCTGGCACGCGTTCAACGTCAGCGTTCCGTACTGGTTCGCCGCCGCATCCATCGCTCTCGCCATCGTCACCCTGTTCGTCGGTCGCGGCGCTCTGGCACGGATCGACGAGCGCGAAGCGGATGCTGCGGAGGAAGGCGCAGCGATCCTCGTCGGCGACGCCGCCTGACGCTCGCCCGATCAACACTCCGGGGCTCCGGTCCACCTCGTGCTGCGGCATTCCGAGGTGGATCGGAGCCCTTTCGCGTTGATTCGAAGACCGAACCCGGGAGCGCCGGCCTGCCCCGAAAAGCGAAAAAGCCCCGGAAACTGGCGAGAGTTTCCGAGGCTGATCCGTGCACCCCCTCGGACTTGAACCGAGAACCCACTGATTAAGAGTCAGTTGCTCTGCCGATTGAGCTAGAGGTGCGTGGAGCGCCGGGGTGGAGCCCGGCGAACCGAGGGTTTACATTACCAGTCCTTACCGCTCCCCGCGAATCGAGGTCGCCTCGCCGGTATCGTGGAGCCTGTGTCCCCCACCGAGGTTTCTTCCCCCGTGCCCGGCAGTACCTTCGCAGACGACCTCTCGCTCGCCCTCCGGATCGCGGATGCCGCGGATGCGGTGTCGATGAGCCGCTTCGACGCGGCCGACCTCGACGTGCAGACGAAAGCCGACGATTCCGCGGTCACCGAGGCGGACCTCGCGACCGAGCGGGCCATCCGCGACCTCTTGGCTGCGGAGCGCCCCGACGACGGGGTGTTCGGAGAAGAGTTCGGCGTCTCGGGCAGCTCGACCCGTCAGTGGATCATCGATCCGATCGACGGCACCTCGAACTACCTGAAGGGCATTCCCGTGTGGGCCACCCTGATCGCCCTCGCGGTCGACGGCGTGCCTCGGGTGGGCGTCGTGAGCTCACCGTCGCTCGGACGCCGCTGGTGGGCCGCTGAGGGCGGCGGAGCATGGACGAACACCCCGGAGGGCGACAGCCGCCGCATCCACGTCTCGACGGTCGACACGGTTGAGAAGGCGAGCGTCAGTTTCCAGAGCATCGAGCAGTGGGATGCGGCGGGCAAGCTCCCCGCGTTGCTGCGGCTCTCGCGCGCCGTCTGGCGCGACCGCGGGTACGGCGATGCCCTGCCCTACATGTGGCTGGCTGAGGGCCGGCTCGAGTTCGTCGCCGAATTCGGCGTCAAGGAGTACGACCTCGCCGCGCTCGTGCCGGTCATCCACGAGGCCGGCGGAAGATTCACCTCCTTCGATGGCGAGGACAGCCTCGCGGCACGGTCGTCGCTCGCGACGAACGGCGTGCTGCACGCGGACTTCCTCGATCTGATCCACACCGACGGAGCGGACGCCGCTTCATGACCGCCGTGCGGCGCAGCATCCTCGCAACGCTCTCGCTCGGGGCGACCTCCCTGGTACTCGCGGCGTGTGTCGCGGCTCCCGCGGCCACCCCGACCACCCCTCCGCCGTCGAGTTCGCCCAGCACTCCCCCGGCGGCCTCGCCTCAGCCGAGCGCGAGCGCGACATCGGACGCCGACGCGACGTGCGCGTCGATCCTCCCCGCACCGACCGTGGCCGACTTCGAGGAGCTCGGCTGGACGGCCCAGGAAGGACCCTTCTACGCCGGCGGCGTCGAGCTGGCGGACGGGATCCAGTGCACGTGGGGCGACTACTCGGTCGCGACCGATCACGTGCAGATCTACGGCTGGGCTCCGATCACCGACGCCGCCGCCTCCACGGCGAAGAACGAGCTGCTGTCGGGTGGATGGCGCAGCGAAGAGAGCGCGGACGGCCTGTACATCACCGAGAGCGCCGACACCGCCATCGCGACCGATGCCGAGGGGTACGGGATCACCTACCTCTTCGGCGACGGATGGGTCACGATCTCCGACACCAAGCAGGGCCTGCTGCTCATCGAGCGCCCCGCGAGCTGACGATCCCGGATGCGGGGGACGGCGTCGCCCTGCGCGCTTCCGGCGCCCGGTGCAGCCACGGCGCGCGATACATCCACGGAGCCACGCGCTGCACGAGATGGTGCAGCGCGAGGGCGGCGGCGACCACGATCGCGGTCACCGCGACCGGGTAGACCGACGAGACCAGCGGGTTGCCGAAGATCGCTTGAGCGACCTCCCGCGGGAGCAGTCCGATCAGAGCGTCGACGGCGATAGCGAGGGGCAGCTGCACGACGTAGATCGGCAGGGTGCGGCGGCCCACCCATACCGTCGACCGCGGGAGCAGTCCCTGCGCCTCGAGAAGCTTCAACAGCGACACCACCGCCGTGACCCCGGCCACCGTCGAGAGCAGCAGGTAATTGGTCCACAGCATCCGACTCTCGGCGTCGTGCATCGCGTTCACGCCCGCCATCAGACCAAGGGCCCCGGCGAGGACGAGAGGGGCGCTGCCACGGATGCTGCGCAGCAGACCCGGCGCGTAGGCACCGAGCAGGAAGAACACGAGGTACTCGGGCATCGGCGTGCGGTCGAAGAAATCCGGCAGCCGGTCGGTGAAGGCCGACCATGACACCCACGCCGCGCCCGCCAGAGCGACGGGGGCGATGCGCGCGCCCGCCTTCGCGATCGTGAAGTACGCGGCGAGAGCGACGAGGAACCACAGGTTGTTCGGGGCGTACGTCAGCTGCGCGGCGAGCTCGCGCACGGTCGAGGCGGCCGCTGTGCCGGCGTGAGGGACGAGGAGGAAGAACAGCGTCTGCGCAAGCAGCCACACGGCGTACAGGTAATACAGACTCAGCGTGCGGGTGCGCAGCACCGTGCCCCACGGACGTGCGATGGCGCTCGCGGCGAAGTACCCGGCGATGAGGAAGAACAACGGCATGCGCACCGGGAGCAGCAGGTCGCGGAACTCGATCCACGCGCTCTGCGCCGGCCCCCACATCGTCCAGGTGGTCTCCGGACCCTCCTGCAAGAACACGTGCCCGAGCACCACGGCGAGGATCGCGAGCCCTCGGGCACTGTCAGCCCAGAGTTCGCGGCGCGCGGGGAGGATCATGCGTCTCGTTCCTGTCGCAGCCTCAGCGGGGCGACATGTCGGATGGAGCGCGGCGGCGGCGGCACGCGAAGAACGACGGACCGGGGGGACGGTCGTTCATGATTTTCCCATAGTTCGCACGGGGCGCTCGTCCGTCGACTCGGGATCACCCTCGCGTCGGAGGGCAGGCCGCTCAGCGGTAGGGGTTCACGGCGTCGGCCGCCGCCTCCCGATCCGCGCCCGCCGCGTGGCCCTGATCCCATGCGTCTCCGCGAGCTTCCAGGTCGCGCGAGAGCGCGTCGGTGTCGAGAATGCGACGGGCCAGCCGCACCCACTCCCCCCAATGGGCTTCGACGGCCGCACCATCGGACTGCGCTCGCACCTCCCACCTCTCCGGGGCGGTGCTGGGCGCGATGGACAACCCGCCGACGCTGAGACGGTCACGACGCGGATCGGACATGGCACGACCTTTCTGATTCGCTATCAGCCTCAGACTGATAATCGGCGAATATCAGCTCTCAGCTGATACGAAGACCCTCGGGGGTGGCGCCCACGGCCCACAAGAGGCCCGCCGACGCAAGCGCGATGGCCCAGCTCGCCATGCTGCCGACGAGGAAGTACTCGGCCTGCGTGCCGCCGGCGTTGTCCTTCTGGATCTCGGGGAAGCGCACGATGCCCTTGGCGGCGATGAAGGCGGCCAGCAGAGCGACGGCGCTCGTGAAGATCAGGCCGACGACGAACAGGCGCTCGAGGGGTCCGATGAGACGGCCCCCTCGCAGCTGCTTCGTCATCACCGCCGGCTCGGGCGGCGCCGGGCGACGGAGCCGTGCGATGAGCCCGCGCCGAGGGACCGGAGCCGTCACGGCGACGACCGACGTATCGGAGCGCTCGCTCTGAAGGGCGACCCGCACGACGATGTTGGCCGATTCGAGCAGGAAGCATGCGACACCCACGGCGAGCACGGTCTTGCCGACCGTGGCCGACCCGGCCGCCTCCCCCGCCATCCACCCCTCGGCACTGGCGGGCGCCCAGACGACGAACGCAACGACCGCGATCGAGAGACCGACCACGGGCCAGAAACTCGCGATCGCCGCATCCTTCGTGCTCGGCATGAGTGCCAACCAGGCCAGTGCGATCACTACAAGCGTGATCGCCAGGGGCCACGTGACGACGGCTGTACCGAGCCCCGCGACGAGGAGCACCACGACGACGCTGGCCCCGATGCGCGCGGACCGCGAGCCGCGACCGAGAAACTGCCGCGCGAGATCGGCCACACCGACGCTGAGGAGAAGAAGGCCCGCGGCGATCATCGCAGAGCCTCCGGGAGGTTCGCGGTCAGCTCCTGGAGTCCGAGCGACAGCGCGGCCGAGCCTGCGCGGGCGAGAGCCTGCGAGACGGCCGACTGGGTGATCCCCTCGTCCGCCGCGAGGGACTCCTGCGAGCGACCGAGCCAGGTGCCGTAGGTCAGGCGGCGCGCCCTTTCCCCCATTCCTCCGACGATGTGGTCTTTCGTGACGAGGTAGGCATTGACCGACGATAGGAACGCGGTCGTCTCCGCGGACTCCGCATCGCCGCTCGATATCCACGCGCGTGCGCGCGGGACCCTCGATTCTTCCCATCGGTGGACCGTCTCGATCGCGCGCCGCGCGGCCCACCATCCCGGGCCGTCCTCGATCGCGTGATCGGCGCCCGAGGTGACCGCGCGCACTTCCCCGGCGCCGATGCCGAACCTCAGCTCCGCATCGGTCGGAAGGCGCAGCTGCAGCAGCGTGAGCGCGAGCAGGGCCGTCGCGAGATCCGCGTACACGCCCTGGAACTCATCCCCCACCGTGGGGACCAGGGCGCGCACGGCTGGGGCGAACTCCTCCACCTCGCGCACCGCACCCTCGATGGTCAGCTGAGCGCGACCGCGGTCGGCCAACCTCCTCGAGCCGACGATGTCGGCGATGACGGCGAACTGCATGACATAAGCCTATAGCTGATTCTAGGTAAATATAAGAGATGAACTAATGTCCCGCGCACGGTCAAGACGCCGATGCCGACCCAGGAAGATGGAGTCATGGCCACGTTCACGATCCGCGGAGAGGTGGTGCGCAGCATCCCCTCGTTCTACGACGAGCTCAACCGCCTCTTCATGGCAGACGAGAAGTGGACGCTCGGCCCCAGCCTCGACGCACTGAACGATCTGCTCTACGGCGGGATCGGCGCTCTCCACGGCGACGACGAGATCCGGGTGGTCTGGTCGGATCACGCCCTCAGCCGCGAGGCGCTCGGTCGCGAGACCACGGCCGCGCACTACCGCGAGAAGCTCCGGCGTCCCGAGATGTTCTCGCAGAGCCACTTCAGCGGCCTCCTCGCACAGTTGGAGGCTGGATCCGGACAGACCTACTTCGACATCATCCTCGAGATCTTCGCCCAGCACCCCCGCATCGAGCTCGTGCTCGCCTGAGGGCGTCGACGTCAGTCCTTGGTGAGGTCTTCGGCGAACATCACGATGATGCCGCTCGGGCCACGCAGATACGTGAGCTTGTAGACGTTCTGATAGTTGGCGACGCCTCGGAGCGGGTGGTAGCCGTGCTGCGCGGCGATCGCGAGCGACTCGTCGATGTCGTCGACCGAGAACGCGACCCGGTGCATTCCGATCTCGTTGGGAAGGGTGGGCTCGGTCTCGATCGCTTCGGGATGGATGTACTCGAAGAGTTCGAGGCGGCCGAAGCCGTCGGGTGTCTGCAGCATCGCGATGCGCGCGTGGTTGCCGTCGAGCCCGACCGCCGTGTCCGCCCATTCACCGGTCACCGTGTCGCGGCCGATGACGGTGAGGCCGAGGTCGGTGAAGAAAGCGATCGTCGCGTCGAGATCGCGCACGGCGATCCCCACGTTCTCCAGTGCGATGCCCATGCAGCGGATGCTACCGAGTCTCACCGGCCGGGTGAATGGGCGGATGCTGCGCGTCGACACGCCTGCGGTCTCGCCACGCCTTCCACGCCCCGGTCGACCAGAGCGCCCAGATGACGAGCAGCGGTTGGAACAGGAGCCGGATGCCGCGTGCGAGATCGGTGTCGAGCCCGAATGCGTCGGTGCCGCGAACGAACTGCTCGATGTTGCCCGGGAACACCGCGACGAAGAACGCGGCGACGACCCACCCGATCGGAACCCGCCAGCGCGGCAGCAGCACCAGGGAGAGCCCCAGCACGATCTCCACCACACCGGATGCCACCACCACGAGGTCGACGGGCAACGGAAGCCACGCCGGCACCTGCGCGACGAACGACTGGCGCGCGAAGGTCAGGTGGCCTACGCCCGCGAAGACGAGCCCGGCCCCCAGCAGCCAGCGGGCGATGGTGCGAAGAGGACTCATGTGCCGAGCGTAGGCGCACGGAGGATCCGTTCGTCCGCCCCGCGGATCACGAAGGCCACAGCGACGAGCGCGATGACGATCGCTGCGACCTCGAGCACACCGCTGAGGGCCGCCAGCGGCCCCGGGGTGCCGTGCCCGACGCCGAACGTCGAGAAGTCCCATAGGCCGTGCAGCACCATGGCCGAGAGGAGGCTGCCCGTCACGCGCCGGAGGATGTAGAAGATCGTGCCGGCTCCGAAGGCGAAGACGACCTGCCGCAGTGTCGAGACGGAATCCTGACCGCTGAACGCGTTGACGAGGTGCATGAGTCCGAAGAGGGCCGACGTGAGGAACCACACCCACGCCTCGGAGAGTCGGCTGCGCAGACCCACGAGCAGCAGACCCCGCGTGGTGAGCTCCTCCGTGAAACCGACGAGCAGCAGAACGACGGATGCTGCGAAGAACGCGGCGTCGTACGAGCCCCAGTCCGTCGACGCAAGATTCGCGACGAGGGCCACCGCCATGATGACCGGCGCGATGATCGGCCACCTGTGAGCCGCACGATGGCGGTCTCGAAGCGCCGGGCGCCACCACCCGAGCAGCGTCGTGGTGATGGCGAGGAGGACCGCGCCGACGATGAGCGACAGCCCGGCGCCGAGGAACAGGTTGCTGCCGCTGTCACCGAGATCGGTGTAGGGAATCCCCGTGGCCTGCTGGACGCCGAAGACGACGGCGATGTAGGCGAGGTAGATGACCAACCCGATCCACACGCGGGGGTGGACTCGGTACTGACCTGACGTGTGGAGGGTCATGCGATTCTCCCCGAGAGTGCGGTGGCAGATGAGTCGGCCGTCGCACGAGCGTGCTCACCCGCGCGACGGTCGACGATGATCAGTGGCGGAAGAACTCGTTCGCCCGCTTTGTGTAGAGCAGAGCGATGCCGACGAGAGCGACCAGACCCGAAATGATCGGCCCGACGAGGTTGGCCGGATTCGCCGCCAGGGCGAAGATCGCCGTGAGCAACGACAGGGCGAACGAGATGGTGACGAGGATGCGCGCGACGTTGCTTCCGCTGAAGAGGAAGAAGGCGACGACGAAGGAAATCAGTCCGACGACGATCGCGATCCACGCCGCTTCCGTGCCGACGCCGTTCGGGCTCAGAACGCGCGTCAGGACGAGGATCCCGGAAATGATCTGCGCCGCCGCGCCGATCCACGCGAGCACCGCGATGAGGACGACGCCTCCGGGACGCTGACCGGCCATCACGACTTCCCTCCATCCGCGTCGACGGCCGCCGATCCGTCGGCCTCGACCTCGCCCAGAAGATCCTTCAGGCCGAGGCCCCCGATGTTCTGCGCTTCGACCTCGAGTGTCGTCCCTGTCGTCGTGTCGGTCAGACCGATGACCAGAACGGTGCCACGCCGGTGCTTGGTGACCTCGAGGTGTTCGCGCTCGATGTGGGCGACCGGGTGCAGGTGCTTCCATCCGCCGACCAGTCCGGTGCTCGTGCGACCGAGGACGTACAGGCGCTTCGGCGACAGAGCCAAGACGAGGGAGGGGTAACTGCCCTTCGAGGCCGCGTTTACTCTCTCGCCGATCATGCCGCCCGCGACGCCCCACGCCGTGGTGTTGCTCCCACCACCGGCGACTCCGGCTGCCGCACCCAGCACGCCGGCGAAGGTCGAGCCTCGCGGCATGACGACCGCGACGTCGAGCACCTCATCGTCGGGGATGACTGACTGAGCGCCCTCACGGGCATGTTCTTCTCTCGACATTCGCGCCGCTCCAATCCGATCGACCGCCGACACGAATGGCCGGACACCGGGCCTTGGCACGAGGCTAACGGAAAGTAGGACAATCCTGAGCAAACTTTTCGGGGTTGACTTCGCGCGGGTCGCGGAAGTTCGCCTGCTTCAATGAGAGGGAGGGGGAACGAGGATGGACGCGAGCGCGCTGAACCGGGCGATGGATCTGCTGGGGCAGTTCAGCGACCGGTTGACGCATGTCTTCGACGACGCATTCGGCACGAGGTGGGCCGAGATCGAGGACATTCTCGCGATTGCCGAGATTCTGACGGGCCGCTTCGTGACGACCCGGCTGCTGGCCGACACCAGTGGACTGGACCGTCGAGCGATCTCTCGCATGGTCGCCCGCCTACGCTCGGAAGAGTTGGTCACGACACGACCATCCGCGGCCGACAAGCGCGCCGTAGAAGTCGTCCTGACCGACCGCGGCGAGCGGCAAGCGGCAGTATTGCGCGCCTCTCTCGACGACTTCTTCCGAGCGAGTTCGGAGATCGCGAGCCAGATCGCTCATGGGCTGCAACCGTCGTCCCGCCCACCGCTCAAAGGTGCTCCGGCCGACCCTGTCGATCTGCTCCGACGGGTCTGCGAGGCGGGTGCGGCGCTGGTGAACACGATGCCCGGCGCGGCGACCCAGGGGCAGCTGGCCGCTCGCCAGCGAGCGGCCCTCGTGCAGATCGTGTCGCAGGGTGGTGCACGCCCGAACGACCTGTCTCCCGCCCTCGGGGTATCCCGGGCGGGCGTGGCCTACATCATCGACCAGCTCTGCGCGAAGGGATTCGTCTCGCGACGCCGAGGCACCGTGCCCGAGGACCGCCGCGCCGTTGTTCTGGAGGCCACCGCCGATGGGGTCCGGGCCGTGCAGGCGGTGATGGCCGGAATTGAAGGTCAGCGAGAGAGCCTGGCGAACCTGTTCGGCGAAGTCGCACACTGGCGAGAGCTCGTCGTGGAAGCCGAACCGCTCGGCCTAGCGACGAACGCGGGCGGTTGAGTGGTTCGCGATCGGCAGACGCTTCACTGCATGAAAAAAGGGCCCCCGTGTCGCGGAGTTCCGCGACCCAGGGGCCCTTTCGCGTGACAGCGGTGCAGTGGAGATGGGGGGAATCGAACCCCCGTCCATCACTGGGAAAGTGCGGTTTCTCCGGGCGCAGTCTGTGCAGACGTTCTACTCGGCTCCGACCTTTGTCACAGACACCCAAGTCGACGAGCCCAGCCCCGGAAAAGTCCCGCGTGACGTCGAGGCGCCGTCACGCAGCTAGTCCCCTAAATGACGCCGGGATCCGTAGCGGGAACACCTACGGTCCGACGGACTATCGGGCTCGCTTATGCAGCGAGGGCGAAGTCAGTGCGCTTGGTTTCGGCACTTATTGGTTTGCAAGGAGCGTTAACGAGATAACCCTGCATCCTCGGCCCGCTTCACGCAGAATCACAAGCAATGTCGAAACCGATCATCCCCGTGGTCCTCCGTCGGAGGGACCGCTGTCACACTGTGGAGTTGCCAACTCGGCCACCGAAGCACCCGAGCCCTACAGACTATAACGGTTCGAGCCCCGACGCATTCCCGGGCCGGCGGCCCACGCTCACCCATAGACCCGTCGCCTACGATGTAAGGGTGCCCTCACCTACTCGTCGACCCGCCGCCGCCCAGACCACCCTCCAGGTGATCGAGACGATCCGGCTCACGCCCGGACTCGTGCGGGTGGTTCTCGGAGGTACGGAACTGACTGACTTCCCCGACCGCCCCGACACCGACAAGTACGCGAAGCTCTTCTTCCCGCCGGCCGGGAGCACTCTGCGGCCGCCGTACGACCTCGCGACACTGCGCGACGAGGTCGCGTTCGACGAGCTGCCCACGGTCCGCACCTACACGATCCGCCGTGTCGACCTCGACCGTGGCGTGATGGAGATCGACTTCGTCGTGCACGGCGACACGGGAGTCGCTGGCCCCTGGGCCGCGAACGCACAGCCGGGCGACGAGCTCACGATGTCCGCCCCGGGCGGAGGCTTCTCGCCCGATCCGGAGGCCGACAGCATCCTGCTCATCGGCGACGAGTCGGCGATTCCCGCCATCTCCGCCGCGCTCGAGTCGCTGCGCGATGACGCGCACGTCACCGTTCTGCTGGAATCCCGCTCCGCCGAGCACCGCGCAGATCTGCCCGACTCCCCCGCGAGGGTGACCTGGATCGACGAAGACCACGACGCCCCGGGTGCACAGCTCGTCGACGCCGTTGCCGCCCTCGAATGGCCCGCCGGACGCGTGCAGGTCTTCGCCCACGGCGAGCGGGGCGCGATGAAGGCCCTGCGTCCGATCCTCATCGAGCGCGGCGTCGACCGCTCCGACCTCTCGCTCTCCGCGTACTGGGCCGCCGGACGCACCGAAGACGCGTTCCAGGCCGAGAAGCGCCTGCCCGTCGGCCAGATCTTCCCCGCCTGACACCCAGCCACGTCGGAGGATCGCGCCTTCGTCGGAAGATTCGGAACGGATGCTCCGACGCAGGCACGATTCTCCGACCGCCGTTTCGCGCACCCGCACAGACGGAGCCCTTAGGCTCGGCGCATGAGCGAGGTCGTCATCACCGTCCGAGGCGAGCAGGAGCGCCGGGTCGCTCCCGAGCGGGCCGTCGTGCAGCTGTCCGTGAGAGCGGACGGGCCCGAACGCGGACCCGTCGTCGAGCGTGTGAACGCTGCAGCGGCGCCGATACGCGACGGACTCGACGCCCACCAGCGCTCCGGCGAAGTCGCCGAGTGGTCGAGCGGTCGTGTTTCGGTCTGGTCGGAGCGCCCGTGGAACAACGAGGGACGCCAGCTTCCGCCGGTGCACCACGCGTCGGTCGACATCTCTGCGTCGTTCTCCGACTTCACCGCGCTGTCGTGGTGGTTGGGCGAGACCGCCGACGCAGACGAGGTGCAGGTCGCGTCGATCTCCTGGCAGCTCACGCCTACTACCCGCGCCATCGTCGAGCGCGACGTCGCCTCCGACGCTGTGCGCGTGGCGGTCACCCGCGCCGAGGCCTATGCCGAAGCCATCGGCCTGGGCACGGTCGACCCGATCGAGATCGCCGACGTCGGGCTTCTCGCCGGAAACGCGGAGGCTGCCGCGTCGGCTCCGCGCATGATGCGGATGGCAGCGTCGGATGCTGCGGGCCCGGCTCTCGCTCTCCAACCGGCCGACATCGTGGTCGGCGCGGCAGTGGAGGCCCGGTTCCGCGCGTCGTAGCGACTACTCGCCGGTGCGGTTGCGCGTGCGCATCGCGCGCTCGGCCTCGCGCTTGTCTTCGCGCTCGCGGATCGTCTGGCGCTTCTCGAACTCGCGCTTACCCTTGGCGACGGCGATCTCGACCTTCGCGCGCCCGTCGAGGAAGTAGAGCTTCAGCGGTACGAGCGTGTACCCGCCCGCGGAGATCGCGTGCGAGAGCTTGACGATCTCCTCCTTGTGCAGGAGGAGCTTGCGCACGCGCTTGGCGGAGTGGTTCGTCCAGTGGCCCTGCGAGTACTCGGGGATGTTCACGGCGTCGAGGAACGCCTCGCCCCCGTTGATGTAGGCGTAGCCGTCGCTGAGGTTCGCCCGCCCCTGGCGGAGCGATTTCACCTCGGTGCCGGTGAGCACGAGGCCCGCCTCGTACGTCTTCTCGATGGCGTACTCGTGACGCGCGCGACGGTTGGTCGCGACGACCTTCTCGCCTTGTTCGCGGGGCATGGCAACCTCCTCCGGCTGTCGGGCTCATGCAAGCCCATCAGTCTACAAGGCCGCCGCCGACCTCAGGTGCGCAGCCAGCGCCTGATGGCGAAGCCGGCCGACAGCGCGGCCAGCACGACACCCACCACTACGATCACGGGGATGACGATCGCCAGGTCTCCCGGACCGACCCACGCGGTGATGAAGGTCACCCGATCGCGCAGGTAGTCCTCGACTCCGAAGGTGACGATGCCCCACATCGTGACGCTCGCAAGCGCCGAACCGATGAGCGCCGCGAGCACGCCTTCGAGCACGAACGGGGTCTGGATGAACCGGTTGGATGCTCCGACGAGTCGCATGATGCCGATCTCCCGCCTCCGGGCGAAGGCCGACAGGCGGATGGTCGTCGCGATGAGGAGGACGGCGGCGATGAGCATGAGCGCCGCGATGCCGATCGCGATGTAGCTCGCGATCGTGAGGGCTGAGAACAACGGCTCGAGGTACTGCATCTGGTCCTGCACCTCCTCGACGCCCGCGTAGCCGCCGAAGGCCTCGGCGATGACGTCGGACTGCCCCTGGTCGACGAGGTTGATCGAGAACGTCGCACTGACCTGGTCGGGGGTGAGGATCGAGGAGTACTGCTCGCCGACGACGGCGATGGTGCGGTCGTACGCCTGCTGATTCGTCTCGAACGTGTAGTCGCGGATGTACGGGGCGAGGGTGCCGCCGTCGAGGGCCGCGGTGACGGCGTCGATCTGCTCCTGGGTCGCGAGACCGTCGGCGCAGGTATCGGTCTCCGACACCGACGAGCACATGTAGACGGCGACCTGGGCGCGATCGGACCAGAAGTCCTGCATCTTGCCGATCTGCATCTGCATGAGCATGGCGGCGCCGACGAATGTCAACGAGACGAAGGTCACCAGCACAACGGAGATGACCATCGAGGCGTTGCGGCGAAGACCGGTGAAGGCCTCGCCGAGGATGAGTCCGATCCTCACGAGGTGGGCCCCACTTCATCGTCGCGACGATTGCCGCTGAGACCGAGGCGGTCGGCGAGTCCGAGTTCGTCGATCTCGGCGGCACCTTCGGCCCGTTGGGTGTAGGCCGGTTCGGGCGTCTGCTCGGCGATCACGGGGGCCATCGCCTCTTCCGCTGCTGGAGTGAGGCGCTCTGCCGCCTCCTCCAACGCGGCGCCGGCAGCGGGATCGATCTGGGCCACCTCGCGCTGCACCTCGAGCACGGCGGTGAGGGCCGCGACCGCTGCCGCGCCCTTCTCGACCTCGGGGGCGAGCCGGGGAAGACCCGACGTGTCGCCGTAGCCGCCGTGACGCTCGTCGCGCACCATCTCGCCGTTCTGCAGCTCGATCACGCGGCGCTGCATCTGATCGACGAAGCCGGCCTCGTGCGTGGCCATGACGACCGTGGTGCCGCCGGCGTTGATGCGTGCGAGCAACTGCATGATGTCGATCGAGGTCGCCGGGTCGAGGTTTCCGGTGGGCTCGTCGGCGAGCAGCACCTGCGGGCGGTTGACGAGTGCACGCGCGATGGCGACGCGCTGCTGCTCGCCGCCCGAGAGCTCGTGTGGAAGGCGCTTCTCCTTGCCGGCGAGACCGACCAGGGCGAGGGCCTCGGGTACGGCCTGCGAGATGAAGCCGCGGGAGGCGCCCGTCACCTGCAAAGTGAAGGCGACGTTCTGGAAGACGGTCTTCGTCGGGAGCAGCCGGAAGTCCTGGAAGACGGCCCCGACGTGGCGGCGGAAGTAGGGCACCTTGCGGTTGGAGAGCGTGCGGAGGTCTCTGCCGAGGACGACGACGCGTCCCTTGCTCGGCGTCTCTTCGCGCAGGATCAGACGCAGGCACGAGGACTTCCCCGAACCCGACTGACCGACGAGGAAGACGAACTCTCCGCGCTGCACCTCGAAGTCGACCTCGTTGAGGGCGGGCTTGGAGGTGCCGCGATACCGTTTGCTGACATTCTCGAACCGGATCATGGCGCAAGAAGCCTAAGCGGCTCCCCCACCGCATCCTGTCGTGACGCGCCCGCCGCGCAGCATCCGTTCACCGGAACCGCGAGACTTCATCGCACGCACGACACTGCACGCGGCGCTCGAATTCTCACGCGCGCGTTGGAGTCTCGCGGTCGCGAGCGGCGCGGCGCGCCGAACTCGCGGGTCAGTCGTCGTCGGTCTTGCGCTTGCGCCAGCGGATTCCCGCGGCGATCAGGCCGTCGAGGTCGCCATCGAAGACGGATGCGGGGTTGCCGACCTCGTAGCCGGTGCGCAGGTCTTTGACGAGCTGCTGCCCGTAGAGGAAGTACGAGCGCATCTGGTCGCCCCAGCTCGCGGTGATCGTACCGGCGAGCTCCTTCTTCTTCGCAGCCTCTTCTTCGCGCTGCAGGAGCATGAGGCGCGTCTGCAACACGCGCATGGCGGCCGCACGGTTCTGGATCTGCGACTTCTCGTTCTGCATCGACACGACGAGGCCGGTCGGGAGGTGGGTGATGCGCACCGCGGAGTCGGTCGTGTTGACCGACTGGCCACCGGGACCCGACGAGCGGAAGACGTCGACGCGGATGTCGCCCTCGGGCACCTCGACTTCCTGTGCCTCCTCCATCACCGGGATGACCTCGACCGCGGCGAAGCTCGTCTGCCGCTTGTCGGCGGAGCCGAAGGGGCTGATACGGGCGAGGCGGTGCGTACCGGCCTCGACGCTCAGGGTTCCGAAGGCGTACGGCACGTCCACCTCGAAGGTGGCCGACTTGATGCCCGCGCCCTCGGCGTAGGAGGTGTCCATGACCTTCACGGGGTACTTGTGGCGCTCGGCCCAGCGCAGGTACATGCGCAGCAGCATCTCGGCGAAATCGGTCGCGTCGTCGCCGCCGGCGCCGGAACGGATCGTGACGACCGCGGAGCGCGGGTCGTACTCGCCGTCGAGGAGCGTCTGCACCTCGAGCGAGTTGATCACCTTCGTCAGGTCGGCGAGCTCTTTGCGAGCCTCGGCCGCCGACTCCTCGTCTTCGGCCTCGAGGGCGAGCTCGACGAGCACCTCGAGATCGTCGAGGCGCGCCTCCACGTCGGAGATGCGCTTGAGCTCGGACTGACGGTGGCTCAGCGCGCTCGTCACCTTCTGCGCCTTGTCGACGTCGTCCCAGAGGTCGGGGGCGCCGGCCTCCTCGCTGAGGCGTGCGATGTCGGCGGTGAGCGCGTCGACGTCCACCACGGCGCGGATGTCGCCGAAGGTGGAGCGCAGCGCCTGGATGTCGGCGGCAAGATCGAGTTCGAGCATGGCTCCCCAGCCTACCGTCCTCCGTCCGCCGGTATCCGGCGCCGGGCGGCATCGACCGACGCTGGGAGACCCGGGCGTATGTTGGAAGCGACATGGCAGACGACTCCCCCCGCCGCATCCTCGTCCGCTTCGCCCCGATGATCTACGGCCCGACGCTGTTGTTCGCTATCGGCGAGGGGGCGGTCATCCCGCTCATCCCGATCATCGCGTCGCGTCTGGGCGCCGATATCGCCGTCGCCGCGCTCGTCGCCTCCGCGCTCGTCGTCGGCCAGCTCTGCGGCAACATCCCCGCCGGCTGGGCGGTAGCCCGGTTCGGGGAGCGCATCACGATGGGCGTCGCCGGAGCCGTGGCCCTCGTCGCGACGATCTGCCTCGCGCTCGCGCCGACACTGCTGCTCTTCGCGGCGGCCGTCTTCGTGATCGGGCTGTGCGCGGCCGCCTTCGGACTCGCGCGCCACTCGTTCATGACGACACGCGTGCCCCTGTCGTTCCGCGCACGGGCGCTGTCGCTGCTCGGCGGCACGTTCCGCCTCGGCATGTTCGTGGGGCCGTTCATCGCGGCCGTGCTCCTCACCGTCTTCGGCGACGAGAGCGCGGCGATCTGGTTCTTCGGCGTCTGCCTCGTGGCGACCGTGCTGCTCGTGCTGCTGGGGCCCGATCCCGAACTGGCGCTGACGAGGAACGGGTCGGATGCTGCGGCGCCGGAGCCGCGCGAAGACACCGGCGAGCCCGTGACCGGCTCGATTCCGCTCCCGGCGTCCGCCTCCGGACAGCAGCGGGTGGGCGTGTTCCGCACCATGTGGCGGCACCGCGATGTGCTCGCGCGTCTGGGGCTCGCGGCCGCGTCGCTGTCGGCTCTGCGTTCGGCGCGCCAGGTGGTGCTACCGCTGTGGGGCGTCTCGATCGGACTCGACGCGCAGACCATCGCGCTCGTCGTCGGCATCTCCGGAGCGATCGACTTCGCGCTGTTCTACGCCAGCGGTCAGGTCATGGACAGATTCGGACGGCTATGGGCGGCCCTGCCCGCCATGGTGCTCATGGGTGCGGGATTCTTCGCGCTCTCGATCACTCACGACCTGACGAATGCGAGCATGTGGTTCGCGATGTTCGCCGCCGTGCTGGGAGTCGGCAACGGACTCTCGAGCGGCATCCTCCTCACGCTCGGCGCGGACGTCGCGCCTCCCACCGACCCGGCGCCCTTCCTGGGGTCGTGGCGAACCCTGACCGATGCCGGCGGAGCGATCGCGCCGCTCCTGATCTCCGGGATCGCCGCCGTGCTGTCGCTGTCGTTCGCGGCGGGGGCGATGGGCGTCATCGGACTCTTCGGTGCGCTCGGGTTCATCCGCTGGGTGCCGCGGTTCGTGCCGCGCGCGAAGTAAGCGAGCCGGTCAGCCGAGCGGCGGCTCGGGGGTCACCAGCGCCAGACGCTTCCGGCGCGCGACCGCGGCGAGGATCGCGATGACGATGGCGAGCATGACGATCGGGAGAAGCAGGACGGGGCTTCCCACTCCCGCGGACCGGTCGAAGCCCGCATCCATCGAGCCGGTGAACGCAGAGACGGCGAGCAGGAAGATGTTGTTGGCGGTGTGGATCGCGATGCCGCTCTCGAGGCCGCCCGTGAGCTGGGCGAGGATCGACAGTCCGACGCCGAACAGGAAGTAATAGGCGATCAGCCACGGGTCGGCAGCGAAGTGCACGGCCGAGAAGATCGACGCGCTCACGACCGTTCCCATGATGAGCGCCCAGCGCGGCGAGCGCAGCCACGAGCCGGCCGCCCGCTGCACCACGCCACGGAACATGTACTCCTCGGCTGCCGCCTGCAAGGGTGTGGTGAGCACGATCACGGCGAGGAAGGCGAGTGCCGACGACGACATCTCGATGCGGTAGGCGGGGTCGAGCAGGTTGAGGCCGGCGAAAGCCAGGTAGAAGGGCGCGGCGATGGCCGTGGAGATCCACAACCACCGCCACCGGAACCCCGGGCGCAGCGAGTGGAAGAATCCCATTCGGACCCCGCTGACGAAACGGTGGGCGATGATCGACAGCGCCGCGGCCGCGACGATGCTGAGGTTCGTCGCGAGCAACACGACCGGGGTCATGACGATCAGTCCCGACGCAAGGTCATGGGCATCCTGCGCGCCGATCACGAGATCGACGATCGCCGCGACGAGGCCACCGATCGTGGTGAACAGCAGGATGCCGACGATCACGATGAGGATGCTGAGCAGGCCCTTCCACCACCGGGTGCGGGGTGTGCGGTAGCTCGATCCGAAGGGCAGACCCGGCAGCGGGCTGCGCGGGTCGGGCATCGGGGCTCTCGCCGGAATGTACGCGCCGGGCGCCCCGCTCGGCCACGCCTGCGCGGGAGGTACGGCGGGCGCAGCGACAACGTCGTGGGGATCTTCGGCCATGCCTCGATCGTAACGAGCGCGTCACGCCCTCTCGCGCGGCCGTTGCCGAGCTACAGCAGCGCGGTGCGACTGGTCGCGGTCGCTCCCAGAGGCACGCCGTCGGGTACGAAGAGCGACACGACCGGAGGGTGCCACACCCCTGTCACGGTCACTCGGGCCGAGACGCCGTCGGGAGTCGTGGCCTCGACCACTGTCATGGCCTCCCCCATCGCGTCGACGACCTCCTCCGCCTGCGCGCGGACGTCGTCGTCGGTCAGCACGGCGGTTGCGCGGCCGTCGGTGACCGTGAGGGTGAATCCGTCGGCACCGGCGAGCGCCGCAGCATCCGCCGCGCTGTCGAGGCGCTTCTGCGCGAGGTAGAGCGATGTGGCGTTGGCGCAGATGAGCACGAGCGCCAGGGCGAGCAGCGCGTAGCCCAGCGTGAGCAGCAGCACGCTTCCGTCGTCGTCGAGTCGACGCGTCATGACGTCGCTCCCCAGAACCGGGAGACCTTCTGCACCGCGACCGCCTCCACGGGGAGGCGCGCCAGCCGGTCGAGACCGAACACCGGCGGAGCCAGCGGCAGCGCTACGGCTGTGCGCACCGTCACCACCACCGTCGTACCTGCAGACGGACAGCTGGATGCTGCGCCCGGACAGTCGATCTCGATATCCACCGCGTCTGCATCGAGCCCGTACTCGTCGACGACTGTCGCGAGCACCGTCTGGGCGCGCGCGTCAGCGTCGGCGGCATCGACTGCCGTCGATATCGCGCGGGCGATGTGCCGGGCTCCCGCTTCGGCTCCGAGCGACTGATGTTGCACCATGCCGAGCGCGACCACCAGGTAGACGGTCGGGACCAGCAGCAGAAGTCCGACGAAGACGAACTCGATCGCCGCTGATCCCTCGTCATCGGCGGCGAGTGCGCGTCGAAGGCGCTCACCCCAGTGACTCGCTCGGCGCATCAGCGGTCACCTCCAGTGCTCGCGAACTTCCCCACAGCCCGAGGAGCGGCAGGGTCGTACGCACCGTGACGCGAACCGTCTCGCCGTGCTCGACCGCTGTCACGTCTTCGGCGTACGAGGTCGCCACCGCGCGACCGATGAGATCGCGGGTGCGGGCGGCGCCGTCGGCGAGTGACGTGTCAGCGAGCGCCGCGTGGAAGGCCCCCTCGACCGCGGCGTCGTGCACCACATTGCGCACGTAGACGGCGAGGGCCAACTGCAGCACGGCGACCGTCAAAAGCGTCAACAGGCCGCCGACCAGCACGAACTCGACGGGGCTCGAACCCTCCTCGTCGTCGAGGGCCCGCCTGAGCCTCCGCACCTCAGAGTCCGGAGACGCGCGAGATCGCCTGCTCGAACAGTTGGGCCAGCGCAGGCCCGGCGAGCGCCCAGATCACCACCACGAGCCCCGCGGTCATGAGCGTGATCAGCACCCACCCGGGCACGTCACCGGCCTCGTCGTCGAGCGCGTCTCCCCAGGCGGTGCGCAGTCTGCGTGCGAGCACCTTCGGTGCATCCATGTCGTCTCTCCTTCCGAGCGTCTGTGGTCAGCCGATTCCGAGCCGCAGCATGAAGATTCCCGGGAACACCGCGAACAGCACGCTCAGCGGGAGGATCAGGAAGACCAGCGGCACGAGCATGAGGATCTCCTTTCGCCCCGCCTGTTCGATCAGCGTGCGCTTGGCGTCTTCGCGCGCATCGGAGGCCTGAGCCTGCAGCACGGCGGCGAGCGGGGCGCCGCGATCGAGCGCGGCCACGACGTGGTCGATCGATCGCGAGACGGCAGGGATGCGGATGCGGCGACTCAGCGCGGTGAGCGCTTCGGGCAGCGGCGACCCCGTCCCGACGTCGAGCACTGTGCGGCGGAACTCCGCGGTCAGCTCGCCGGAGCCGATCTCTCCCACCCGCCGGAGCGAGTCGAGGATGCCCTCGCCCGCGGCGAGGCAGAGCGCCAGGAAGTCGAGCACCGTGGGGAGCTCCTCCTCCATCCGCCGCACGCGAGCACGCGCTGCCCCCGTGAGCCGGGCATCGCATGCCACCGCGGCGGCCACGGTCGTCACGACGGGTACGAGACCCGCCGGTGGCGTGAGCGTCCCGGCCAGGGCCAAGAGCACCACGCTGAGCCCGCCCGCTCCGAGCCCGACGAGCGCCCAGACCACCTGGCGCGCGCGGAACCCCGCAGCATCCGTCACCCAGCCGGCCTGGTCGAGGCGGTGCTGCACGGCGTCCGCCCCACCGGCCAGGCGACCGAGCCGAGCGAGCGCCTCATCCCACGTGCCGCGCAGTCCGGCGGTCGGGGGCTGGGCGGGGCCGAGCCCGCGCGGGTCGACGACGTCGCGGATGTAAGGAGTGACACGGCGTGACAGGCTCGGCGCGCTGACGCGCGGGGCGAGTGAGACCAGGAGACACACTCCCACTCCGAACGCGCAGCCGAGGAGGACAGCGAGCGCCGTCTCGGTGAGCAGCCCAGGGCTCACCCGAACCACCGCCGAGGTTCCGGAAGCCGACCGATGCGCAGCATCACCCGGAACGCCACCACCGACACCACCGCACCGGCCAGGATGAGCCCGACCCCTTCGCCGCTGGCATAGGCGCGAGACCCCTCGGGGCGCAGCGCCAACAGCACGAGGATCACCCAGGGCGCGACGACGCCGAGCACGGCAGCGCCGCGGATCCAGGACTGCTTCGCCTCGACCTCGCCGCGGAGGGCGGCGTCGGCGCGCACCGAGCCGGCGAGCGCACGCAGCACCACGGTCAGCTCGGTGCCCCCGACCTGACGTGCCATCCGCAGGGTTTCGATGATGCGGTCGGCGACGGGGTCGGACAACGCCGTCTTCAGCCGGGTGGCACTCGAGTCGAAGTGACCGGATGCTGCCATGTCGCTGCCGAATGCGGCGAACGCGGGCCGAAGCGGGGGCGGGGCGGAGAACGCCAGGCTGGCCACGGCGTCGGGCAACGACATGCCCGCCCGCACCGACGCGATCAGCAGATCGCACACGTCGGGCCAGAGCGCACGCCGGGTGCGCAGCAGTCGGGTGCGCCGAGCGCGCAGCCACACCAGCGGCGCGACGGCGGCGGCAACGCCCGCGATGACGCTCAGGACGGGCACGGCCGTCACCAGCCACACGATGGCCGCCGCGAGCAATGCGAAGACCGTGCCCAGCACGACGACGACACGCGGTCGCACCGACGCGAACCCCGCCGACTCGAGAAGCCGCAGAAGTGCGCCGTCCGGCTCTGGATCTCCCGGCGCCTGTCCGCCCGGCCAGAGCCAGGGTGCCGCCGCGAGCAGCATCCCCCCGGCGAGCAGCGCCCCCAGGACGAGTGTCACGATCTCCCCGCCCGATAAAGCGACCGCACCTCGGCGGCATCCCCGACCAGTCGCCCGGTCGGTGTGACGATCTCGAGCACCCGTCTGCGGCCGCGCGCATCGCGCCCGCAGTGCGCGACGAGATGCACCGACCGGGCCACGGCCGACAGCACGAACTGCGCGTCGATGTTCCGCCCGGCCAGGAGCGGCAGGGCGGCGAGCTTAGCCAGCGCCTCTGCCGCGGAGTTCGCGTGGATCGTGGCCGCCCCCGGCACACCCGTATTGAGAGCGAGCAGCAGATCGAGGGCTTCGGCGTCGCGCACCTCGCCGACGACGACGCGATCGGGGCGCATGCGCAGCGCCTCCTTCACCAGGCGCCGAAGCGTCACTTCTCCCCCGCCCTCGAGACTCGGCTGGCGCCCCTGCAACGCGACGAGGTCGGGTGCATCGATGGCGAGTTCGAACGTCTCCTCCACCGTCACGATGCGCTGCGAGCGGGCGGAAGCAGCGACGAGCGCTGCGAGGAGCGTCGTCTTTCCCGCGTGGGTCGGCCCCGACACGAGGATGCTGCGCCCCTGCCGCATCGCATCGACGAGCAGGTCGGCGGCCTCCGGTGCAAGCGATCCCGTCTCCACGAGACGCCCGACGTCACGGAAGGCCGGGAGGAATTTCCGGATGTTGACGGCCCAGTGCTGCCGCGTGATGTCGGGGATTACGACGTGGAGCCGCGACCCGTCGGGAAGCGACGCGTCGACGAACGGCTGGCTGAGATCCACGCGGCGACCGCTCGAGTGCAGCATCCGCTCGACCAGATCCCTCACCGCGCCGTCGGTGAGGCAGACCGGCACCCGCTCTGCCACGCCTCCCCGCGCGACGAAGACCCGGTCGGGGGCGTTGAGCCACACCTCCTCGACGGTCGGATCGTCGAGGTACGCCTGCAGCGGCCCGTATCCCGTGAGCTGGGCGAGCACCTCCCGTACGCAGGCCCCCTCGTCGTCGAGAGGGGCGAACCCCCTCGCGAGCGCGAAGTCGTTGTGCCGTCGCACCTCGGAGCGGATCACCCGCTCCGCGTACCCCGGATCGCGTGTCGGATCGCTCTCGTCGGCGCGCAACCGCTCGCGCACACGCTCCACGACCGCGGCGGTCGCGGTGTCGGAAGCGATGGCCAGGCTCACGCCCAGCATCCTGGCAACAATGCGGCCCACGGCGGTCGAGGTTGTCCACAGCACGCATACATCTCGTCAGATCGGGTGAAAGGGCCTGCACAACCGGTAGGACATCCCGACGCGAGCACCCAGGACGAGCAACCTTCGCGTCATGCTGGCATCGTTAGCGCGGTCACAGCTGACGCTAGCCTCGACGCATGAGCCGGCCACCCGCGAACAGACAGCGAAGAGTTCACTTCGTGGGAGCCCTGGTCTTCACCACCTTGTTCGCAGCACCCGCCGCACTCGCCGGAGTCAGTGCGCTGACCGTCAGCTACACGCCCTTCCAATGGGCCATCATCGGGTTCCTCGTACTCTCCGCAGCGCTGTCTGCTGCGGGCGAGATCTGGGAGGTGCGAAGGCTTCGGCGAGATGACGACGGCCGTTGACGGGTTACCGCCGGGCCATCCCCGACGATGCAGCAGGGTCCGGGAGAGCAGGCGGCTTCACTTCCGACCGCCGGGATGTCATTCCATGACGATGACCGCGCGCCCGGTGATCTCGCCGCGAGCGAGGGCCTGGAACGCCTCGTCGACATCGGCGAGCGCGTAGCGCCGCGTCACGAGACGGTCGGCGTCGAATCCGCCGCCCGCCGCCAGCTCGACGACGGCGGGGAGGTCCTCACGGGTGCGGGCACCGAACGAACCCGTGATCGTGTAGCCGCGGCGCACCAGCGGTGTGATCTCGACGTCGGCGGTGGCGCTGCCCGCGGCGATCCCGATCGCGACCATCCGTCCGCCGTCGGCCAGCAGCGAGACGGCCTGGCGGAAGGTCTCGGGGCGACCGAGGGCCTCGAACGCCACGTCGACCCCGCGCCCGTCGGTGATCTCCCGCACGGCGGCCACGACATCGTTCTCGCGTGAGTTGACGGCGTGCGTCGCTCCCAGCGCGAGTGCGGCGTCGAGCTTGTCGTCCGCGACGTCGATGGCGATGACGGGGTATGCCCCCGCGGCCACGGCGACCTGGATCACTCCGCTGCCGATGCCGCCGACGGCCACCACGGCCGCGGACTGCCCCTCGCCCAGCGCACCCGCCCGGCGGACGGCACCGTAGGCGGTGAACGCCGCGCACCCGAGCACCGACGAGGTCACCGGATCGAGGTTCTCGGGCAGGCGGGCGAGAGCGGACAGCGGCACGACCGAGTACTCGGCCAAGCCGCCCATCGAGTACATCGCCAGGAACGATCCATCGCCGAGCCTCAATCTGCTCTCGCCGTCGTAGAGCGTTCCGCGCAGGCGGTTCTGGGCGAAGAAGTTCTCGCACATGTCGTCTCGGCCCTGCAGGCAGTACCGGCACTCGGTGCACGGCATGATGAACGCGCCCACGACGGTGTCGCCTTCCGACAGCCCGCGCGCGTCGGTCGTTCCTTCGCCGAGCGACACGATCGTTCCGGTGATCTCATGGCCGAGCACCGCCGGACGGGGAAATGCGACCTCGCCCTTCATGACGTGCAGATCGGTGTGGCAGACCCCGCACGCGATGATCTTCACGAGAGCCTCGCCCGCACGTGCGACGGGAACGGGTATGTCCATCACTTCCAGCGCTGCCGCGTCACCGCGCAGCACCGCCGCACGCATCGTCCGTTGGGCATCGACCATGGTCCACATCTCCTCGTCGAGAACTGTCTGACCACCAGTGTCTCAGGCCGCCTGAAGATTGGCCGGGCCTGCCTGAGGATGGGATCTCCCGGCGTCGATCCCGGACGGTCTCGGTGGCGTCGTTGGCCGTGAATTCACCCGCCATATGCGCGCCCACGCCTCATTTAGACTGATCGCACCCGCGGGAGTGGTGAAATCGGTAGACACGCAGGATTTAGGTTCCTGTGCCTTCGGGCGTGGGGGTTCAAGTCCCCCCTTCCGCACAACGGCCCCAGCGGCCGCCCCACCTATCGGCCCTACACCTCCGAGGCATCCGTGATCCAGCATTCCGCGCTCATCCCCTGGCTCGATCCGGCGGCGATCATCGACGCCGCGGGGCCCTGGGCCCTGCTCGTGGTGTGCCTGATCATCTTCGCCGAGACCGGCCTGCTGATCGGGTTCCTACTTCCCGGCGACACTCTGCTCGTCCTCGCCGGCCTTCTGTCGAACCCCACCACGCACCCTCCGCACGGCGTGTTCGGAGTGAACGTCTGGATCGTCGGCCTCCTGATCGGCTTGTCGGCGTTCGTCGGCGGCGAGGTCGGGTACCTCATAGGCCACAAGGCGGGGCCGGCGATCTTCGAGCGCAAGGATTCCGGCATCTTCAGCCGCAAGAACGTCGAGCGCACGAACGAGTTCTTCGAGCGGTTCGGCGCGGCCACCGTCATCCTCGCTCGCTTCGTGCCGATCGTCCGCACGTTCGCACCGATCGCCGCCGGCGTCGGCCACATGAACAAGTGGAAGTACACCCTCTACAACTTCATCGGTGCCGTGATCTGGGGTTTCGGCCTGACGATCTTCGGCTTCCTCATCAGCCTGATCCCCGGCGTGGGCGAGTTCGTCGCCGAGTACATCGACGTGTTCCTGCTCATCGCGGTCGCCGGCACCGCCCTCTTCATCGCCTTCAACTTCCTCCGCGAGCGCGCTCAGGCCAAGAAGGCCGAGCGCGCGGGCGACGCGGTGACCGACCACGCCGAGGCGCAGGCTCTCGCCCTCGACGAGGACGTCATCGAGCACGGACGCCACACCCCCACCGACGGCGACGCGCCGAAGGTCTGACGCAGCATCCGGGTCTAGGAAGCCTTCTTCTTCGCGGCGGGCTTCTTCGCGGCGGGTTTCTTGGCCGGCGCCTTCTTCTCCTCGCTCGACCCGCGCGCGGCCCGGCTGCGCTCGACGCTCGCGCGCAGGGCCTCCATGAGGTCGATGACCTCTCCCCCGTCGGACGCTTCTTCCTGCTCGCCGAACGTCGCCGCGGTGTCGAGCGCGTCGCCCTGCTCGAGCTTCGCGTCGATCAGCGTGCGGAGCTCGGCCTGGTAGTCGTCGGTGAACTCCTCCGGGTCGAAGTCCTTCGCGAAGCTCTCGACCAGCGATGCCGACATCTCGAGCTCTTTCGCCGAGATCCGCACCGATTCGTCGAGGGAGGAGAACGACGCTTCGCGCACCTCATCGGCCCACAGCAGCGTCTGCAGCACCAGCACGTCGCCGCGCACGCGAAGCGCGGCGAGGCGCGTCTTCTGACGGAGGGAGAAGCGCACGATCGCGGTGCGCTCGGTCTGCTCCAGGGTCTTGCGCAGGAGTACGTAGGCCTTGGGTGAGGTGGAGTCGGGCTCGAGGTAGTAAGCCTTGTCGAGGATGAGCGGGTCGACCTGCTCGCTCGGCACGAACTCCACCACGTCGATCTCGCGGCTCTTCTCCGACGGCAGCGCATCGAAGTCGTCCTTCGTGAGCACCACCGTCTGCTCGCCGTCGTCGTACGCCTTGTCGATGTCGGCGAACGGCACGACCTCGCCGTCGATCTCGCAGATGCGCTGGTAGCGGATGCGCCCGCCGTCCTTGTTGTGCACCTGGTGCAGCGAGACGTCGTGATCCTCGGTGGCCGAGTAGACCTTCACCGGCACGTTCACGAGCCCGAACGTCAACGCGCCTTTCCAAATCGCCCTCATGATCCCAGTGAACAGCAGTCACACCCGTCACGGCTATCCCCTTGCACTCGTCGGTGCGCACCGCACTAGCGTTGTGCCATGGCGGGCGGCGAGCAGACGGTGCGGATCGACGGCCGCCGCCTGCGCATCACGAACCTCGACAAGGTGCTCTATCCCGAGACGGGCACCACCAAGGGCGAGGTGATCGACTACTACAGTCGCGTCGCGCCGGTCCTGATCCCCCATGCCATCGGCCGTCCCGTCACGCGGAAGCGGTGGCCGGACGGCGTCGGCACCGACGACCACCCGGGGATGTCGTTCTTCGCGAAGGACCTCGAGGCCGGAGCACCGTCATGGATCGTTCGGCGCGCGATCGACCACTCCACCGGCGCGAAGGACTATCCGCTCGTCACGGAGCGCGCCACCCTGGTCTACCTCGCCCAGGTCGCCAGCCTCGAGCTGCACGTGCCGCAGTGGAGGTTCGCTCCCGACGGCGACAGGGGGCCGGCCGACCGTCTCGTGCTCGACCTCGACCCCGGACCCGGCACCGGACTCGCCGAGTGCGCCGAGGTCGCACGGTGGGCGAGGGCGATCCTCGGCGGCATGGGCCTCGAAGCTCTTCCGGTGACGAGCGGCAGCAAGGGGATCCACCTCTACGCACCGCTCCCGGGCGACCAGTCCAGCGACGCGATCACGGCGCTGGCGAAAGAGCTCGCGCGAGCGATCGAGGCCGACCACCCCGACCTCGTCATCAGCCAGATGTCCAAGGCCGCGCGCCCCGGCAAGGTCTTCATCGACTGGAGCCAGAACAACGGCGCGAAGACCACGATCGCCCCCTACTCCTTGCGTGGGGGCTCGCATCCGACGGTCGCCGCACCTCGCACGTGGGACGAGCTCGACGACCCCGCACTGCGCCACCTGCTGTTCGACGAGGTCCTCTCCCGCGTCGCGGACGCCGGCGACCCGATGGCCGACCTCGGCTTCCGCGCGGGTGCCCGGCATGCCGACACCGGTCCTCTGTCGGAGTACATCTCCATGCGCGCCGCCGGGAAGACGCCCGAACCGGTGCCGTCGAACCCGCTCGGGGCGACAGCATCCGAGGGCCTCCCCGTCTTCGTCATCCAGGAGCACCACGCCACGCGCCTGCACTGGGACCTCAGGCTCGAGCGAGACGGAGTGCTCGCGAGCTGGGCGGTGCCCAAGGGCGTGCCCCCGAGCGCGAGCCGCAACAACCTCGCGGTGCAGACCGAGGACCACCCGATGGAGTACGCCGCGTTCTCGGGCTCGATCCCGGCGGGCGAGTACGGCGCGGGCACGATGACGATCTGGGACGAGGGCCGCTACGAGCTCGAGAAGTGGCGCGACGACGAGATCATCTTCACCCTCGAGGGCCGTGCGGGTGGTCCTCTCGGACGCGTGCGCCTCGCGCTCATCCGCACCGACGGGGCCGGGGCGAAATCGACGTGGCTTCTGCATCGGATGAAGACGGATGCGGCGGGGCGGCCCCAGCCCGAAGGCCAACCCGTCGTGCCCATCGACGAGACAGAAGACGACGAGCAGCCGCTCGACCACGGACCGACGGAGCAGGCGACTCCCCCGGCTGCGGAACTCGCTCCCATGATCGCGACCGCGGCGACGCGCGGCCTGGCGCGCGACGCGGCACGGCGCTGGGCGATCGACGGTCACCCGTGGGTGGAGATGAAGTGGGACGGCGTCCGCGCCATCGGGCTGTGGGACGGATCGCGTCTGCGGCTGCGCGCCCGCAGCGGCGCCGACATCACCGCGAAGTACCCCGAGCTCAGCGCAGCCGACCTGGGGCTCGGGCCCGACCCCGCGGTCGTCGACGGCGAGATCGTCGCCCTCGACGAGAAGGGCCGTCCGAGCTTCCCGCTCCTGCAGGCGCGCATGAACCTGCAGAAGCCGCGCGAGATCGCTCGGGAGGCGCCCCGCACCCCGGTGAAGCTCTACCTGTTCGACGTGCTGTCGTTCCGCGGTGAGGACACCGCAGGGTCGCCCCTGGCCGAGCGCCGCCGCATCCTCGAGTCCCTCGCCGACCGGGCGCACGACCCGGTGGTGCTGCCCCCCGTCTTCGACGACCTCGACGCCGCCCTCGAGACGAGCGAGCTGTTCGGCCTCGAAGGAGTGATGCTGAAAGACCCTCGGTCGCGATACCGCCGCGGCGTGCGGTCGGAGGAGTGGCTCAAGGTCAAGCTCACCCGCACGCAGGAGGTCGTGATCGGCGGGATCCGCCCCGGCAAGGGCGGACGCTCGGGCTCGATCGGATCGTTGCTCGTCGGCATACCCGGACCCGCCGGCCTCGCCTACTCGGGGCGGGTCGGCTCGGGGTTCAGCGAGTCGACGATCGCCCGCCTCGAAGAGGTGCTGCTGCCGCTGCGCACCACCACGGTGCCCTTCGTCGACGTGCCGTCCGCCGACGCCTCCGATGCCCTGTGGGTGCGACCCCTGCTCGTCGGCGAGGTGGAGTTCGCGGAGTTCACGCCGGGCGGCATCCTCCGCCAGGCGCGCTGGCGGGGCCTCCGACCCGACAAGCGCCCCGACGAGGTCGTCCGCGAGTCGTGAGCTCAGGCGTGGCGGGCGTCATCGTGCTCGACGTGCCCCGCTGGCTCCAGCTGGAAGGTCGAGTGCTCGACGTCGAAGTGCGTCGCGAGGCACCCCTGCAGCTCGTGCAGGATGCCGCCGGCGCGACCGCCGCGGAAATCGTCGTCGTCGACGACGACGTGGGCGCTCATGACCGGGGCGCCCCGGGTGAGCTGCCAGACGTGCACGTCGTGGACATCGACGACCCCGGGGGTCGAGAGGATGTGCTGGCGGATCTCGCTCACCTGCATCCCCTTCGGCGTCCCCTCGCTGAGCACCGAGGCGACCTCGCGCAGCAGACCGATGGCGCGCGGCACGATCATGGCGGCGATGAGGAGCGATGCGACGGCGTCGGCCTGCATCCACCCGGTGAAGAGGATCACGACCGCGGCGATGATGACCGCCGCCGACCCGAGCAGGTCGCCCAGCACCTCGAGGTACGCGCCGCGTACGTTGATGCTGCGCTTCTGCGCCGAGCTCAACAGCCACATCGCGACCGCGTTGGCGAGGAGTCCGATGACGGCGACGATGAGCATGAGCCCGCCGGTCACTTCGGCGTCGGCGGGTTTGAGGAGGCGTCGCACACCCTCGACCGCGACCCAGACCGCCAGCACGATGAGGATCACTCCGTTGACGAGGGCTCCCGCCACCTCCGCGCGCTGATAGCCGAAGGTTCGACGATCGTTGGCCGGGCGTGCCGCCACGGCGCTGGCGATCAGCGCGATGACGAGGGCCGCGGCATCCGTGAACATGTGCACGGCGTCGGCCAGCAGCGCGAGCGAGCCCGACAGGACGGCGCCGACGATCTGCACGACCATGACGATCGCGGTGATCGACAGCGACAGCGCGAGGAGTCGCCGATTGCTGGCGCCTCGGAGGCCGCCGCTCGGGCTCGCGTGATCGTGCATGCTCCCAGGCTAGGGCCGGCGCACCCCGGTCAGGCGGACTTCGGCGCTGTCGGGAACGATCCTGATTCTCAGTCCGGCACGACCGCCGCGGCGGCCTGTGCGTGGTGCTGGCCGCCCGTCTCGGGAAGGCTGATGCCCGCGTGGCCTCGGCGGGCCTGGATGCGTCGCTCGGCGTGCAGCGCCGGATACGTCCCGAGCAGCACGACCATCGGCGTGAGAAGGCGCACGTCGTGGATGCCGTGGAGACGGTAGGTGCGCTCGAATCGCTCGACGTAGAAGCGGAAATCGCGCGGGCTGTCGTCGAGACGGCGGGCCGACATGCCGGCGACCATCGCCGAGACGTACCCGACCTTGAAGCCGTTCTTCACGAGGTGCACCGAGAGGTCGAGGTCCTCGTGCATGAGGTCGTCGCGGTCGGCGCACACGTCGTCGCGAACGCCCAGCCACGCCTTCTTGGTCAACGCCATGTTGCTGCCGAAGAGGAAGACGTATTCGCCGGCGAGCTTCACCTGCAGGCGGCGGAACGCGTCGTCAGCCTGATGCCCGAACCCGCGCAGCGGCATGTCGTAGTACTCGACCGAGCCGGAGGCGGCGTCGAAGTCACCGGTGGCGAAGGCCCCCTTCACCTGCTCCACCCAGTCGGCCGCGAGGGCGGAGTCGGCGTCGATCCGTCCGATCACGTCACCGGTGGCCGCGTCGAACCCGGCATTGCGGGTGGGCGTGATCCCCTGCTCGGCGTCCTGACGGACGAGCCGGATGTTCGCCTCGGGGAACGCGACGCTCATCGCCTCCACGATGTCGGCCGTGCGGTCGGTGGAGCGGTTGTCGACGACGACGATCTCCTCGGCGGCGACCGTCTGCTCGATCGCGGCGAGCAGACAGTGCCGGATCGTCTCCTCCTCGTTGTAGGCGGGGATGACGATCGAGACGGTGGGGGTCGCAGCCATGTTCAGACCGTAGCGGAAACGCTCGGGTGCGGCACCGGCCCGCCGAGACGACAGCCACTCGCCGAGGCGACATCTCCTTCACGCCGGGATGATGTCGACTCGGCGAGAAGACGTCGATTCGACGCCGGTATCAGAGCGCAGCGAGCAGGGGCGCCAGCGCTTCGAACGCGCGGGCGCGGTGCGAGGCCGCGTTCTTCTCGGCCGCGCTCCACTCGCCCACCGTGCGCTCGGCGGCGGGGTCCTGGCCGTCGGGCACGAAGATCGGGTCGTATCCGAATCCGCCGTCTCCGGATGCTTCGGATGCCAGCCGTCCCGGCCACACGCCCTCCACCACGTGCTCGGGGCCGTTAGGCACGACGAGCGCGATCGTGGAGACGAACTGCGCGGTGCGGTGGGGATCGGCCACGTCGGAGAGCTGATCGAGCAGCAGGCGCAGGTTCGCCCCGGCGTCTTTGGCGTGCCCCGCCCAATACGCCGAGAACACGCCGGGCGAACCGCCCAGCACATCGACGCTCACCCCGGAGTCGTCTGCGAGGGCTGGAAGACCGGTGTGCGCTGCGGCCGCGCGAGCCTTGATGAGCGCGTTGGCGGCGAACGTGACCCCGTCCTCGACCGGCTCGGGGCCGTCGTAGCCCACGACCTCGAGGTCAGGTCGCACCCGCGCGACGATCCCGGCGAACTCCTCCACCTTGTGCGGGTTGTGCGTCGCGAGCACGACCCGGCGCACCTGCCCCTCAGCGCTCAAGGGACGTCTCCAAGGCGGCCGTCTGGATGTCGCGCAGGTCGCCGCATCCGTTCACTCCCAGCTCGAGCAGACGGTCGAGCTCGGCCTTGTCGAACGGAGCGCCCTCGGCCGTGCCCTGCACCTCGACGAACAGGCCACGACCGGTGACGACGACGTTCATGTCGGTCTCGGCACGCACGTCCTCGACGTAGGCGAGGTCGAGCATGGGCGTCTGGTCGACGATCCCCACCGAGATGGCCGAGACCGAGTCGAACAGCACCTCCGAGCGCTGCGCGATGAACTTCTTGCGGCGTCCCCACTCGATCGCGTCGGCCAGCGCGACGTATGCCCCCGTGATCGCGGCGGTGCGGGTGCCGCCGTCGGCCTGCAGCACGTCGCAGTCGATGACGATCGTGTTCTCGCCGAGCGCCTTGGTGTCTACGACGGCACGGAGCGCCCGACCGATCAGGCGGGAGATCTCGTGCGTGCGTCCGCCGATCTTGCCCTTGATGCTCTCGCGGTCGTTGCGCGAATTGGTCGCGCGGGGCAGCATCGCATACTCGGCCGTCACCCAGCCCTTGCCCTTGCCGGTGAGCCAGCGCGGCACGCCGTTCGTGAACGACGCGGTGCACAGCACGCGGGTGTTGCCGAAACTGATGAGCGCGGAACCCTCGGCGTGGGCCGACCAGCCGCGCTCGATCGTGACCGGACGGAGCTGGTCGAGAGCGCGCCCGTCGGCGCGGGTGGTGTCGGTCATTCGGTTCTCCTCAGGATAGGAATGTCACGCTGTCCGGCATGGTCGGTGGATGCGGCGACTCAGCGTCGCGGCAGGTCGCCGGTTGACGATGTCGACGGCGAACGGTGGTCACGGGAAGCCTTTCCGGACATGATGACCGGGATCGTTCCCGTCTGCACGAGCTGCACCTCGGTGACCTCGCGTCCCATGAGGCGATGGGCGAGATCGAGGAACTCGTCGGCGGATGCGCCGGTGGCCTCGTACACGTGGGTGGGTGTCGAATCGGGACCGGCGAGGAGATCGCGGCTCACGAGCTGCCGGTACACGTCCTTCGCCGTCTCGGTATCGCTGGAGACCAGGCTGACGTCGGGACCCATGACGTAGGAGATCGCGCCCTCGAGGAACGGGTAGTGCGTGCAGCCGAGAACGAGGGTGTCGACGCCGGCGTGGCGCAGCGGCGCCAGGTACCCCTCCGCCGTGGCGAGCACCTCGGGCGACTGGGTCACCCCCGCCTCGACGAACTCCACGAACCTCGGGCACGCCTCGGCGAAGACCGTCAGGCGTTCGTTCACCTCCAGCATGTCCTGGTACGCGCCCGACCCGATCGTGCCGGCGGTGCCGATCACTCCGATACGGCCGTTGCGGGTCGTGGACATCGCGGTGCGCACGGCCGGTCCGATGACCTCCACGACCGGCACGTCGTACCGCTCGCGGGCGTCGCGCAGCATCGCCGCCGAGGCGGTGTTGCACGCGATGACCAGCATCTTCACGCCCTGGTCGACGAGCGTGTCGAGCACCTCGAGCGAATAGCGCCTCACGTCGGCGATGGGCTTCGGCCCGTAGGGCGAACGCGCCGTGTCGCCAATGTAGCGGATCGACTCGCGCGGCAGCTGCGCCGAGATCGCCCGGGCGACGGTGAGACCGCCCACTCCGGAGTCGAAGATCCCGATCGGTGCGTCGTCCACGGGAACCCAGCCTACCCGTCGACTCCGGCGCCCCGTCGGCGCGCGGGTATGGTGGCCGGATGAGCGCTCGTACGGCCCTGCACACCGACCGCTACGAGCTCACGATGCTCGACGCCGCACTTCGCGACGGCACCGCCGATCGGCGCTGCGTCTTCGAGGTCTTCGCCCGCCGGCTCTCCGGGGGACGACGGTTCGGCGTCGTCGCCGGAACGGGGCGTCTGCTGTCGCTGCTGCGCGACTTCCGCTTCGGCGACGAGGAACTGCGCTTCCTGAGGGACGAGAGGGTCGTGGGAGCCAGCACCCTCGACTATCTCGCCGACTATCGATTTACCGGCACCATCAGCGGCTACCGGGAGGGCGAGCTCTACTTCCCAGGCTCGCCGATCCTCGAGATCGAGGGCACCTTCGCGGAGGCCGTGCTGCTGGAGACCCTCGCGCTGTCGGTGCTGAACCACGATTCCGCGGTCGCCACCGCCGCCGCGCGCATGAGCATCGCCGCCGGTGACCGCCCGCTCGCTGAGATGGGCTCCCGACGCGCGGGCGAGCAGTCGGCCCTCGCCGCGGCCCGCGCGGCGTACATCGCAGGGTTCGGCGCGACCAGCAACCTCGCGGCGGGGCTTCGGTGGGGAATCCCGACGATGGGCACGGCAGCGCATTCCTGGACCCTGCTGCACGACACCGAGGAAGAGGCGTTCCGCTCCCAGGTCGCCGCCCTCGGCCCCGGCACGACTCTGCTCGTCGACACCTACGACATCCCCACCGGCGTCGAGACCGCCGTCCGCGTGGCCGGCCCCGACCTCGGGGGCGTGCGCATCGACTCCGGAGACCTGCCCACGGTCGCCGCGCAGGTGCGGGAACTCCTCGACGACCTCGGAGCGACGAAGACCCGGATCACGGTGACCAGCGATCTCGACGAGTTCGCCATCGCCGCGCTCGCGGCCTCCCCCGTCGACGCGTACGGGGTGGGAACGTCGGTCGTGACCGGCTCGGGTACACCGACCGCCGGCATGGTCTACAAACTCGTCGCGCGGCAGGACTCCGACGGCGGGTGGGTGTCGGTGGCGAAGCGCTCGGCCGACAAGGCGAGCGCGGGTGGCCGCAAGGCCGCCTTCCGCACTCTCGACGACGGCGCTGCGACGAGCGAGCTGATCGTCGTCTCCGACGGGTTCGAGAAGATCGCGGATGCTGCGTCGCATCCCTCCGCTCGTGGACTGCACGTGCCCCTGGTGGTCGGCGGGGAGATCGACGAGGCGGCGGAGGGACCGGCCGGAGTCGCCACCGCCCGCGCACATCACCTGCGCGTGCGCGAAGAGCTACCGGTGCGCGGTCTGGCGCTCAGCCGTTCAGAGCCGGCGATCCCGACCGTCTTCGCCGAGGCCGGCTGACGCTACTTCGTCAGGTTCTCGTAGATCTCTTTGCAGGTCGGGCAGACGGGGAACTTCTCGGGATCGCGTCCCGGGGTCCACTTCTTGCCGCAGAGCGCACGCACCGGCTTACCGGTGATCGCCGACTCGAGGATCTTGTCCTTCTTGACGTAGTGCGAGAACCGCTCGTGATCGCCGGGCTCGATGCTCTCCTCGCGGATGAGCTCCTCGAGTTCACGGTCGAGGGTCGCCAGACCCCCCTGGTCAGGACTGTCGAGAGGCGTGCTCATAGAGTGCCAGTGTAGTCGGGAGGTCCCTCCCCGGGGCCTGTCACGTCGACTCCGCGAACTCCATCAGTCGACTGCCCCGTCGCTGGAACACGGCCGCTCCGACCGTCACCCCGAGAACGAGCACCACCACACCCGCACCGATGCCCGCCCACATCGACGGCACCGCGAAGGAGACGTCGCGGGTGAGCGCGAGCCAGCCCCACCACAGGGCGGGACCGGCGGCCAGGATCGAACCGAGCAGCACGAGGCCCTGCGCCATCGCCCCCGATCCGGCGCGCTGCGGCTGCTGGAACGGGCTGTCCCCTGGCCGGGACACGGCGTACGGGGCCAGGGCGGAGGTGATGCTCGACAGGCCGAGCCCCGCGAGGAAGAGCGCCGCGCACACCCCGACCATCGCGGGAAGCAGCGCCCACCGACCGTGGAGGGCGACGGCGACGGGTATCGCGATGGCGAGGATCGGAACGCCCACGAAGAGCATCGGCACGAGACGGCCGATGCGGTCGGACGATCCGCGGACCGCGCTGGCGAGATGCATCCACACGGCGGTCGAGTCGTACGCCAGGTCGTTGTGCGGGAGCCACCCGAAGAAGAGCGCCATGATCGGCACCGGAACGAGCACCGCGATCTCGAAGGGCACGCCTGCGACGACGAGCGGCACGACCGCGAGCACCGCGGCGACCGGGACGACGACGATATTGACCAGGTACCGGCGGTCGCGCAGCCAATAGACCAGGCTTCGGGCCGCGATCGCTCCTCCGGGCGTTCCCGGTGCGACGGCGAACCAGCCGAGGCCGCCGCGCTCGCGGACCGCCACGGGGCGCTCCGTGGTGGTGAGGGCGCGGGTCACCAGCGCCACCCATGCGGCGGCGAGAGCGACGAGGGTGGCCAGCATCACCACGGCGCCCCAGACGACGGCCGCCGGTTGCGACGCGGACGGCAGCGCCCACGCGGCACCCACCGGGGTGAATCCGAGAACGGCGACGGCCTCGCTCAGCTGCGGCGGTACCTGCCCGCGCCACTCGAGTGACGCCAGGAAGACACCGACCGGTACCACGACGACCAGGATGCCGACGAGGAACATGCCCGACAGCTCGCGCGACCGGCGCTCGCGAAGCACGAGCGCGGCCACGGCCATGCTCACACGCGCGGCGAGCACGCACGTCACGACGCCGGCGACGGCCGAGACGACGGCGACGAACGACGACGCTCCCTGCGCGGTCCACGCGGCCGCCGCGCACATCGACAGCGCGATGAGCACGAGACTGGGCACGCTGATGAGGCCGGCCAGGGCGAGTACCGCCGCCAGCGGGCGAGGAGCGAGACCGAGCACCGCGAACCGGCGCGGGTCGAGCGGGTCGGCCGCACCGGTCACGAGCGGCGCGACGAAGAAACCGAGGGTCACCGCGGAGCCGGCGAAGACGAGCACGGCCGCGATCGCCGTCTCGGACGCATCGGCGAGGCTGAGCACCGCCAACGCCCCCACGACCGTCGCGACGACGAGCAGGACGAGGCCGATGCTCACCCGGATGGCGTGCCGACGGTCGCCCCGGAGGGCGCCGATCATCGTGGCGATCCTCAGTCGGAGAACGTGTGCAACCACTCCAGGCCTTCCATGTCGCCCAGGCCACCAGCGAGTTCGAGGAACCGCTGCTCGAGAGTCGACTCGCCGCGGACCTCCTCGACCGTTCCCTCGGCGAGCACCTGGCCGGAGACGATGACCGCCACCCCGGAGCAGACCCGTTCGACGAGCTCCATGCCGTGGCTGGAGAGGATCACCGTGCCGCCGTGAGAGACGTAGGTGGCGAGGATGTCGAGGATGACCGCGCTCGAGACCGGGTCGACGGCCTCGAAGGGCTCGTCGAGCACCAGGAGGCGAGGCGAATGGATCATCGCGCCGGCGAGCATCACCTTCTTCGTCATACCCGCCGAGTAGTCGGAGACCGACCGACCGAGCGCACTCGTGAGGTCGAACGCCCGCGCGAGATCGGTCGTGCGCGACTCCACGACGGCCGACGGAAGGCCTCGGAGCACTCCGTAGTAGTACAGCAGCTGACGGCCGGTGAGGCGGTCGAAGGTGCGCAGCCGATCGGGAAGAACGCCCATCAGCTTCTTCGTCGCCGCACTCTTCCGAGACACGTCGATGCCGCCGATCGTGATGGTGCCGGCGTCGGGGCGCAGAAGACCGGCGATCATCGAGAGGGTCGTCGTCTTGCCGGCACCGTTCGGACCGACCAGCCCGTAGAACGAGCCCGCGGGAACCGTCAGATCGATGCCGTCGACGGCACGCGTGTCGCCGAAGACCTTGGTCACGCCGCGCAGCTGGAGTGCGGGGACCGCGGGCTCCGCGTCCGAGACGAGGGCGTCGTCGGGCTCGGTCACGATCGCGGCGGGGGCGAGAGCCGTCCCATCGTCGTCCGCGACGGCGGCCTCGTCGGCGAGATCGTCGGATGCGTCGGTGGCCGAGGGCTCGGGAGCCGCCTCGGTCTCGACGACCGAATCCTCCGGCGAGCTGGGCGCGGGAACCAGCTCGGCGATGGGCTCGACCTCGGGGCCGGCGAGTTCGGGCTCCGCGCTCGCGACACTTTCAGCCGTGTCGTCCGCGTCGACGGGCTCGGACGTGACGCCCGGCTCCGGCGCGGAATCGGCCTCGATGGGCTCGGCATCGACGACAGGCTCGGGCTCGACATCGTCGCCGACGGACTCGACCTCGACGACAGGCTCAGGCTCGGCGTCCACGACCGCCACGGGCACGGCGACGGGCTCAGGGTCGACCTCGACCTCGACAACAGGCTCAGGCTCATCGTCCACGACCGCCACGGACTCCGCGACAGGCTCAGGCTCAGGCTCGACCTCGGCCACGGGCTCTGCATCGACGACAGGCTCGGCGGGTTCCTCGGCGGACTCGGCCGGCTCCTTCTCGACCGCCGGCGCAACGCTCGGCTCGGTGTCGGTGGCGACGGCCGGCTCCGCATCGACGACCTCGGAGCGATCCGATTCGATCGTGGTCGCGAAGGTGTCGTCGACGGGTGGCGACGTCTTGGAGGACCTCGGACCCGCGGCCGCCGTCAGGTCTGCCGGCAGCGGTGGGACGGGGGGCAGCGGCGGCTTCGGCGGCACGACGATGTCGGTGGGCAGAGGCGGCGGCGGACCGGGATCGACCGGAGTCGCCGGCGGCTTCAGGGTCGCGCGCTGAGGCTTCGACGCCGGCGTGCGCCGCGGCGTCTTCGCCTTGTTCGCCGACGAGCTCCGCGCGGGTCGCGGCGACGTGGGCTTGGCCCGCGGGGCGCGCGGTTTGGGGGCCGCGACCGGTTGATCGTCGCGACCGTCGACGCTCTGGTCTCCGGCCTCTTCGGCCGGTGACTCGAACGGGTTCGGCAGCGATGCTGTCATCGGTCCAAACTACCAAGGGTCGGGGCCGCCTCCTGCCGCGAATGTCATGGGTGTCCGGTACTCATGCGCAACCCCCCAGCCTCTTTACGGGCCGCATTCGTAGGATCGTGCAGGTGAGCGACAAGGTGCATCGAATCCACTCGCTGCCCGGTGACGCGCCCTGGGACGGCGGCCTTCCCCCGGTCGGTTCCCCGGAGCATCCCCGAACCATCCGCGCGCTCGACCGTGTGCTGGCGATCCAGCGCCCCGTCGTGCTGGCGCATCTGCGCAGCATCCGTCTGCGCCACCCCGAGGCGTCGACCCTCGGGATCGTGCGCATCCTCGAGCGTCGTTATCTCGCCGCCGTCACGACGGGCGGAGCCGCGGTCGGCGCGACCGCGGTCGTGCCCGGCATCGGCACCGGCGTGACCCTCGCCCTCAGCGGCGTGGAGACGCTCGGATTCCTCGAATCGACGGCGCTCTTCGCGCAATCGATCGCCGAGGTGCACGGAGTCGCCGTCGAAGACCCCGAGCGCGCTCGCGCGCTCGTGCTCACCCTGATGCTGGGCCGCGAAGGTGTCGACCTGCTCGCCCAGTTGGCCGGACAGGCGTCCGGTCGAGGCCCCGATCGCTCGGGGTACTGGGGGCAGATGATCACGAAGACGCTCCCCCGCGCGGCCATCGGTCCACTCGTCGATCGTCTCAAGACGACGTTCGTGCACCAGTTCGCGGCCCGTGGCGGGGCATCGTTCCTCGGCAAGGCCCTCCCGTTCGGCGTGGGGGCGGTCGTCGGCGGCGCGGGCAACCACATCCTCGGACGGCGCGTGCTCGTCGGTTCACGGCGGGCGTTCGGTCCTCCCCCGGTCACCGTCCCCGCCGACATCGAGCCCAGGCCGGGCGCGAAGCGGGTCGAGCACTCGGCAGCCAGCGGCGTGGCACGGGTGGGCGGCGCCATCGCGGGGGCTGCGGGAAGCACCGCCCGCGGAATCGGATCGGTCGGTCGGCGAGCGGTCCCCCGCCGGAAGCGCAAAGAGATTGAATCGACGACCTCGGCGAAGGCCGACACCGCCGTCGACACTGCTGCATCACCGGAGAACACCGACGAAAGGTAGCCCCGCCCCATGGACAGCACCCTGCAGTCCCTGACCGACTGGATGCCCGCGCAACGGTGGTACGCCTCGAAAGGCCGCACTCCGAGCCTTCGTCTCGTCGCCGAGTGGGACGTCGCGAGCGAGCCCGATGCGCGCGTCCGCGTGCTCCTCGTCGCAGACGACGCACCCGAGACCCCCGTCCTCTACCAAGTGCCTGTCGTCGTTCGCTCGACCCGACCCGAGAAGGGGGTCGTGGGCGATCTCCCCGACGGCTCGGTGCTGGTCGACGGTGCGACCGACGCGGCGTACGCGGCCTGGCTGTACCGCTCGGTGACCGCCGGTGGTCGCGTGAGCGGCGTCGACGGCCCCCTCGACAGCCACCCCGCGGCGCGCCGACCGCACACCGATCCGACCGCCTCGGCGTCGGTGCTCGGAGCCGAGCAATCGAACACCTCGCTGATCTTCCGTCCCGACGGCGACGGGAGCGCGGTCATCTGCAAGCTGTTCCGTCAGGTGCACCCCGGCCTCAACCCCGATATCGAATTGCAGACCGCTCTCGCCGACAACGGTTCGTCGTCGGTTCCTCGGGCCATCGGGTCGCTCGAGGGCGCCTGGCGCGATCCGGGCAACCCCGAGCACGTCGTGACCGGATCGCTCGCGTTCGCGCAGGAGTTCCTCGACGACGTCGAAGACGCGTGGCGCGTCGCGCTGACCGCCGCGCAGGACGACGACGACTTCGCCGACCGCGCCACGGCGCTGGGAGCGGCCGTCGCCGATGTGCACCTGACCCTGTCGCGCATCCTCCCGACACACGAGGCCGACGCCTCCGATCGACGGCGCGTCGCGGCAGTCTGGGAAGACGGGCTCGCCACGGCGGTCGCCGAGATTCCCGCGATGGCACCGTTCGCCGCGCCCATCCGCGAGGTGTACGCAGCGGCGCAATCCGCGCCGTGGCCCCTGTTCCAGCGCGTGCACGGCGATCTGCACCTGGGGCAGGTACTCGAGGTGCAGGGTCGCGGCTGGGTGCTGCTCGACTTCGAGGGCGAGCCGCTGCGTCCGATCGCGGCTCGGCGCATGCCCGACCTCGCGGTGCGGGACGTCGCCGGGATGCTGCGGTCGTTCGACTACGTCGCCGGCTCCGTCGAACGACTCGGGGTCGACGACGCGGTGGCACGGAGGTGGGCGACGACGGCGGTCACCGCGTTCGAGCGCGGCTACGCAGCGGCGGGCGGCCCCTCGGCAGACGAGCGGCTCCTGCGCGCGTTCGAGCTCGACAAGGCCGTCTACGAAGCCGTCTACGAAGTGCGCAACCGCCCGGACTGGCTGTCGATCCCCCTCTCGGCGATCGAACGGCTCACCCGCGACGCGGCTTCCTGACCGCACGAGGAAGGCCGCCCCGCATAGAGCGGGGCGGCCTTCTTCGTGTGTTGGCTCAGGAGCCGAACGAACCGAGCGTCACGTTCGCGGTGCGGGTCTGACCGTCGCGGACGTAGGTCACGGTCGCGTCGCTGCCTGCGGCCACGGCGCGTACCTGCGCGGTGAGGTCGACGGAGTTCGTGATCGGGAGGTCGTTGAACGCGGTGACGATGTCGCCCGAGCGGAGCCCTGCGGCCGCCGCGGGGCCGCCGTCCGTGACGCTCGCCACGTAGGCGCCCTCGATCGTCGAGTTCGCCACGGTCGATGTCGATTGCACCGAGGCGCCGAGCAGACCGTGCGTCGCCGAGCCGTTCTCGATGATCTCGTTCGCGACGCGCTCAGCGACCGACGACGGGATCGAGAAGCCGACCCCGATCGAACCGGCCTGGCCGCTGCCGGTCGAGCTGCCCGCCGAGGCGATGGCTACGTTGATGCCGATGAGTCGGCCCTGGTCGTCGACGAGCGCGCCCCCGGAGTTCCCGGGGTTGATCGCCGCATCCGTCTGGATGACGGCGATCTTGATCGTCTCGGTCGACTGCGTCGAGCCCTGCCCGCCCTGACCGAAGTCGAACTGGAAGGGGCTCTCGCCGGTGCCGCCCTCGCTGGGCTGGTCGTCCTCGGGAGCTGCCGACGATGCGACCTCGATCGAACGGTTCAGAGCGCTCACGATGCCCGTCGTGACCGTGTTCGACAGTCCCAGCGGGGCGCCGACCGCGACCGTCTCGTCGCCCACGTTCAGATCGCTCGAATCGCCGAACTCGATCGGCGTGAGGCCCGAGGCATCCGTCAGTTTGATGACGGCGAGGTCGTACGTGGGGTCGGTACCGACGACCGTGGCGTCGTAGACGCGTCCATCCGACGTCGTCGCGCGGATCGTCGCGTCGCCCGTCGCCCCGTCGAGGGTGACCACGTGGGTGTTGGTGACGACGTAGCCGTCCGCGCTAAGGACGACGCCGGAACCGGTGCCGCCGCTGCTGCCGCCTGTGGCGCTGATCGTCACGACGCTCGGCACGACCTTCGCGGCGATGCCGGTCGTCTGGTTCACGTTCTCGGTGTCGTTGACCGTGACCGTCCCGGCCCCGGCGACCGGGGTCGCATCGGATCCGCCCCAGAGACTGAGGCCGGCGTAGGTGCCACCGAGGCCGGCGGCGCCGCCGACGAGTGCGGCGGCGACGATGAGGCCGGCGACCTTGCCCGCGTTCGACTTCTTGCGCGGAGCCGTCTCGGGGGCGCCGTGCAGCGGCAGGGTGGGCTGGGTCTGCTGCGGCGGGATCCCGAAGCCCTGGCCGACCGGCTGACCGGCGTAGCCCTCACGGGACGGCACGCCGTATGCCGGCTGCTGGGGAGCACCGCCATAGGGGGCCTGCGGGTGGGGCGGCTGCGGCGGGCGCTGGCCCGACCACGCCGGAGCCGCGGGCGTCGCCGATGCGGGCGCCGAAGCCGGAGTCGTCGGAACCGGCGGCACGGTGCGCGCGGGGGTGTCTGCCGGAGCGGTCGTCGCGCCGGTCTGCGGCGCAGGCGTCGCGTCGGAGGAAGTGTGCGGCGCGGGCGTCGCGGCGTTCTCGTCGGGGCGGTCGCCCTGTGTCTCACTCATGGTTGCTCCTTCTGCCAAGCGACTTTCAGCTTGGGGCGAGTTGCTGTGCGTTTCATATGGTGCGGATGGGCTCTGTCTATGCGACTAGCGTGAGCAGGATGCGAGAGATTCCCGGGGCCTGGCAGCGGACCGCAGATGGGGCCGGACTCCGTGCCGCGGACGGCACGATCGGTACCACCATCTTCGCCGAGATGAGCGGGCTTGCGGCCGGAACGGGCGCGATCAACCTCGGTCAGGGCTTTCCCGACGAGGACGGACCGGCCGTGGTGCTGGACGCGGCGATGCGGGCGATCGCCGACGGCGTGAACCAGTACGCCCCGGGGCGAGGGTTTCCTGATCTGCTCGCCGCGATCGCCGAGCACCAGCATCGCTTCTACGGTCTGCGCCTCGACCCCGAGCGCGACATCGTCGCCACCGCCGGCGCGACCGAGGCTCTGGCGGCCACCCTCCTCGCCCTCCTCGACGGACCGGACGACGAGGTCGTCGTCTTCGAGCCCTATTACGACGCCTATGCGGCAGCGGTCGCCCTCGCCGGGGCGCGCCTGGTGCCGGTGCCGCTGCGATGGCCCGACTTCCAGCCCGATCTCGACAGGCTGGCCGCCGCCGTGACCGACCGAACGCGCGTCATCCTCGTCAACGACCCCCACAACCCCACCGGGGCCGTCTTCACCCCGGACGTGCGCCGGCGCATCGTCGAGCTGGCGGAGCAGCACGACGCGATCATCGTCACCGATGAGGTGTACGAGCACCTCGTCTTCGACGCGCCGCACGTGCCCATCGCCACTCTCCCGGGCGCATGGGAGCGCACGGTCTCGATCTCCTCCGCGGGCAAGACGTTCTCCGTCACGGGATGGAAGATCGGATGGGTCTCGGGTCCGGCGCCGCTGATATCGGCCATCCTCACCGTGAAGCAGTATCTGACCTACGTCAACGGCAGCCCGTTCCAGCCGGCCGTGGCCACCGGACTCCGGCTGCCCGACGCGTTCTTCCAGGGCATCGCGACAGCACTCCGCGAGAAGCGCGACATCCTCGGCCGCGGATTGAGCGCCGCGGGCTTCGACGTCTCGACGCCCAGCGGCACGTACTTCACCGTCGCCGACGCCGCTCCCCTCGGGGCGACGGATGCGGCGGACTTCTGTCGCGCCCTCCCCGAGCGCGCGGGCGTCGTGGGCATCCCGCTCACGGCCTTCGCGAGCCCGGAGAACCGGGCCGAGTACGCCACGCTGGTGCGCTTCGCGGCGTGCAAGCGCGTCGACGTCCTCGACGAAGCATCCCGTCGGCTGTCGCTCCTCGGCGTCTGATCAGCCGGCGACGACGCGGAAGCGCCGCAGCTCGAGAGCCGGGTTCACCCGGCGCACCCGGGCGACCGCGTCGACGTCCAGGTGCGCGACAGCGACATCCGTCGTCGTCCCGACCTCGGCGATCGCCACGCCCTGCGGATCCACCACGAGGGAGTGCCCCACCCCGAGGGGCGGCGGGTGATCGGATGCTGCGACGAAGACCGTGTTCTCGATCGCGCGCGCCTGCAGCAACGTGCGCCAGTGGTGCTCCTTGAGCGGCCCCCGCACCCATTCGGCAGCCACGAGGACGACATCGACGCCCTCGTCGACGATGGTGCGGGCGACCTCCGGGAACCGGAGGTCGTAGCAGGTCATCAGACCGAAGCGCAGTCCGTCGACCTCGAAGGTCTGGGGGGTGCCGATCTCGCCGGGCTCGACCCAGTCCGACTCGCGCTGCCCGAACGCGTCGTACAGGTGAAGCTTCCGGTAGACCGCGACCGGACCGTCGGCACCCACCGCGACGACGGTGTTGCGCACACGTCTGTGGTCCGTGCTCTTCTCGAGCAGGCCCGCCACCACCACGACGCCCGAGGCGGCGGCGAGGCGGGTCAGGGCGGCCACGAACGGACCGTCGACCTCCTCGGCGTTCGCGGCGAGGGACTCGTCGAAGGGGTCGACGAAGTAGCTGGAGTATTCGGGGAACAGCACGACCCGCGCGCCGCGCGACGCGGCGCGCTCGGTCAGCTCGACGATGACCTCGAGGTTCGCGTCCACCGACGCCGCGGGCGCGAACTGCGCCACCGCGACACCGACCGATCGGTCGCTCATTCCGGGTTCCTCCCCCACCGGCGGATCGCCGTCGGCACTATGACCCACAGTACGAGGATCACCGTCCCGAGCGCGATTCCCGCGATCCACGACGCGACCTCGCCGACGATCACATCGAAGACGAACGCGACGACTCCCGTGAGGAGCAGACTCACGGCGGCGAGCGCGGCGATGAGCGAGACATGACCGAAGTAGACGACCTCCGGCTTCACGCGCCGACGGAAGACGATCCGGTGGAGCGCGACGGGTGCGAGCGCGATGACGGCGCTGAGGGCGGCGAGCGACACCAGCACGAGGTACAGCGCGCGCTGACCTGCGCCGAGGTCGGCGAACACCGGCTGGAAGGCGAGGGCGAGAAGGAAACCGGTCAGGATCTGCGTGCCCGTCTGGAGCACGCGAAGCTCTTGGAGCACCTCTATCCACCGGCGATCCGCGCGCTCTTCCACGGTCTCGTCACGACCGTCATCACCCACGGGAGGCCCGGAATCGCGGCGATCGCTCACCCGCCGATCCTTGCGCGTCATCTCTCTCGAAGCAACGCACTCGCACCTCGATGTGCACCCGGCCGAATCCCGTGCTAGGCTAACTTCTTGTGCCGCGGGGTGGAGCAGTTCGGTAGCTCGCTGGGCTCATAACCCAGAGGTCGCAGGTTCAAATCCTGTCCCCGCAACAAAGAAGAACAGATCAGAAGCCGTTTCCGGAGAAATCCGGAAGCGGCTTCTGGCATTTCGCGGTCGTGTTTCTCCGCCCGTTCGGGGCGCCCTTCTTCTTTCGGGGCGCGCAATCCCACGCCCCGATTCGAGGAACGCGCCCCGAGCCGGGGCACGTCGCAGCGGCGGTGGGCGCACCCCGCGTGGTGGCGTGGAACCTCCGCGCGCTGCTGCACGAGAAGACGCGGATGCTTCCCCGCGGGCGCATCGCCTACTTCTGATCCGCGGGCCTCAGCTGGGGTCTACGGCCTCGCCCAGCTCGGTCATGAAACTCGAGATCACCGCGAGCTCGTCGTCGGAGTACCGGGCCGTGACCCCTCTCATCGCCCCGAGATGGGCGCCGAAGTGCCGGGAGAATTCGCGGCGCGACGCCTCCGTGAGAACGACGATGCGCGCGCGGCGGTCATGCGGGTGCGGTCGTCTCTCGATGTGCCCCAGCGCAGACAGCCGATCGAGGAGCTTGGTCGTCGATGCCGTCGAGATGCGCAGGTGGCGGGCCAGATCATGAGGGCTCACCGACTGCCCGCGCTGTTCGCGGACGATCAGCATGCGCAGCGCCGCGAGGTCGCTGGCATTCATGTCCATGTCGTCCTTCATGCCCCCGTGCATACGATCGAGAGCATCGCTGAGTGCGCGCACCGCGCGGAGTGCTTCGCGCACACTCTCATCGGTCGGCGTACGCTCGGAGACCCGGTCGGTCACTGTGGACACTCTCCTCGTACCGCTTGTATGCTCGAATGAAGTCGCTAGCTAATCTAGCAAAATGGAGGCACGGTGAGCGAGACCGAATACGTCGTGCTGGTAGACGACGACGGCCAGCCGATCGGGACGGCGCCGAAGAGCACTGTCCACGGGACCGACACCGCTCTCCACCTTGCATTCTCCTGCCATGTCGTCAACGACGCAGGACAGGTACTCGTCTCCCGCCGCGCTCTCGGCAAGAAGACCTGGCCCGGCGTATGGACGAACTCGTTCTGCGGGCACCCCCAGCCGGGCGAAGCGATCGTCGACGCCGTGCATCGTCGCGCGGCGTTCGAGCTGGGCATCACCATCGACGACGTCGAGCTCGCCCTGCCCGATTTCCGGTACCGAGCCATCGACGCCTCCGGGATCGTCGAATACGAGATCTGCCCGGTCTACACCGCGTTCACCGCGGTGGAACCGCGACCCCACCCCGACGAGGTCGTCGACACCCGATGGGTCGACCCCCTCGATCTCGCCTCATCGCTCATCGCCACACCCTGGGCGTTCAGCCCCTGGCTCGTCCTCCAGGCCGAGCAGCTCCCCCTCCTCGCCCACCAGATAGATAGTCTCCGAGCCCCGTGATCACCCTGCCCCACGCCCCCCTCGCCCGAGCCGGCATAGACGCCGCCATCGACGCGAGCCTGCGACGACTGCGCGAACGAGCCGCTGCCGTCGATCCCGTCGTCGATGCCCTGGCCGCGGCGATCGAACGCGCCACCAGCGGAGGCAAGCGCTTCCGACCGGCCCTCGTCGTCGCCGCGTTCGAGACCCTCGGGGGCACTGCCGACGAGACCCCCGCCCTCTTCCCCGTCGCCGCTGCGTTCGAGCTGCTGCATACGGCGTTCGTCGTTCACGATGACGTGATCGACCACGACACCCACCGTCGCGGTGCGCTGAACATCGCCGGCGAATTCCGGGCACGCGGGACCATCCGAGGGGCGGATGCGGCGGGTGCCGCGCTCCTCGGCGACGCGGCCGGGATCCTCGCCGGCGATCTGCTGCTCCACGAGGCGATGCGCGCGGTCGCTCTCGCCGATCTCGACGCGACCGCCCGTGCCGACCTGTTCGAGCTGATGGACGAGGCCGTGCTGGTGTCCACCGCCGGCGAGCTGGCCGACGTGGAGAACTCCGTCACCCAGGGCGAGCTGCTCGACGCCGACGACATCCTCCTCGCCACGGCGAATAAGACGGCGGTGTACTCGTTCTCCGCACCGCTCGAGGCCGGCGCCGTGCTCGCCGGCGCCCCGACCGAGTCTCGAAGGGCGTTGCGACGCTTCGGCGAGAAACTCGGTCTCGGCTACCAGCTGGTCGACGACCTCATCGGGGCATTCGGCTCGGCCGCGGTCGCAGGACGTCGCGAGGGCGGTGACCTCCACGAGGCCAAGCAGACGCCGCTGATCGCACTCGCCCGTCAGAGCGAGAACTGGCCGGAGGTCGCCGACGCCCTCTCCGAGGCGCACACCGGTCCGGTGGCGATCCGTGCGGCCCAACGCGCCCTGGCGGCATCCGGCGCACGAGCGCGGATGGAATCGCTGGTCGCCGAGACCCTCGATTCGGCGCGCGCGACGGTCGACGCATCCCTCCTCCCCGACGCGACCAGGGCCATGCTGTTCGAGCTCGCCGACGCCGTGCAGGATCGCATCCCGTGAGCCATGCCCCGACCGGCCTCGCGCTGTACGACCGCACGGCCGACGACGCTGCCGCGGCCGTCATCTCCCGATATTCGACATCGTTCGCGCTCGCTTGTCGTCTGCTCGGCCCGCGCGTGCGTCCGCACGTACGCAACATCTACGCGCTCGTGCGCGTCGCGGACGAGATCGTCGACGGGCCCGCCGCAGACGCGGGTCTGAGCCGCGACGATCAGCGCAGCGTGCTCGACGCCCTCGAGCGGGACACCCTCTCTGCGATCGGATCGGGCTTCAGCGCCAACCTCGTGGTGCACGCCTTCGCGCGGTCGGCTCGCGCCGGCGAGATCACCGCCGCCCTCGTCGAGCCGTTCTTCTCATCGATGCGCACCGACCTCGACGTCGTCGAGCACGACGAGGCCTCGCATGCCGCATACGTGTTCGGGTCGGCCGAGGTGGTGGGTCTCATGTGCCTGCAGGTCTTCGTGAACGCGGATGCGGTGCCGAAGGGCCGCCCCGACGAGGAGCTCGTCGACGGCGCCCGGCGTCTGGGGCGCGCCTTCCAGGACGTGAACTTCCTCCGCGACCTCGACGACGACGCCGGCCGCCTCGGTCGCGACTACCTCAACGGGGCCGCCGACACGGTTCGACGGGTCGACGTGCTCGACGGGATCGACGCCGATCTCGCTGCCGCCGCCGCGGTCATCCCCCGTCTGCCGGCCGACGTGCGGGGAGCGGTCTGGACGGCGCATCACCTGTTCGCCGAACTGTCGCGCAGACTGCGTGCCACCTCACCCGGGGCCCCGCGCGTGCGCGTGCCCGACACCGCGAAGGCGACCATCGCCCTGCGCGCCATGATGAAAGCTCGAGAGGCCTCCCGATGACCCGCAAGACCGTGATCGTGGGCGGCGGTATCGCCGGGCTGGCGACGGCCGCGCTCCTCGCCGAGGAGGGCGACGACGTCGTACTGCTCGAGGCGCGCGCCGAACTCGGCGGTCGTGCCGGATCGTGGTCGAGCGACGGTTTCCGGTTCGACACCGGGCCCAGCTGGTACCTGATGCCTGAGGTGTTCGACCACTTCTTCCACCTGCTCGGCACATCGGCCGAGAAGGAGCTCGATCTGGTGCGCCTCGACCCGGCGTACCGCATCTACAGCGGCGACGACGCACCCGTCGACGTCGTGTCCGGGCGCGAGGCGTCGACCGCGCTGTTCGAGTCGATCGAGCCCGGTGCGGGCGGCAGACTCGACGCCTACCTCGACTCCGCTGCCGACGCGTACGAGCTCGCCGTCTCGCGCTTCCTCTACGACCCGTATACGACGACGGAGGGGCTCCGCGACCCGGCGCTCCTCAAGCGACTGCCGACGCTGCTGCCGCTGCTCGCGCGCACCCTCTCGTCGCACATCGAGAAGCGCTTCACCGACCGTCGTCTCCGCCAGATCCTCGGTTATCCCGCGGTCTTCCTCGGCGGCTCGCCCTATGCCGTGCCGAGCCTGTACCACCTCATGAGCCACCTCGACCTCGACGACGGCGTGCTCTACCCGCGCGGCGGATTCGTCGAGGTCATCGCCGCCATCGAGCGCCTCGCACGAGCCCGCGGCGTGCGGGTGGAGACCGACGCTGAGGTGTCGCGCATCGTCACGGAGGGCGGCGAGGTCACCGGCGTCGAGCTCGAAGACGGCCGCTTCATCGCGGCCGACCATGTCGTGTCCACCGCCGACCTGCACCACACCGAGACGAAGCTCCTCGCCGAGAAGGAGCGCACCTACCCCGAGAAGTGGTGGGACAAGCGCGTCCCCAGCTTCGGGGCTCTCCTCGTGCTCCTGGGCGTGCGGGGCGAACTCCCCCAGCTCGCGCACCACACCCTGGTGTTCACCGAGGACTGGCGATCGAACTTCGAGGCGATCTTCGGCAAGGACACCCGCATTCCCGACCCGGCCTCGCTCTACGTCTGCCGCCCCAGCGCGACGGACACGGGTGTGGCCCCGGAGGGGTTCGAGAATCTGTTCGTGCTCGTGCCCGTCCCCTCCGACCCCTCGCTGGGGCACGGGGGCGTCGACGGTGACGGCGACGCCCTCATCGAGGCGGCCGCCGACCAGGTCATCGCGCAGATCGCCGAGACCTGCGGCATCCCCGACCTCGCCGAGCGCATCGTGGTGCGGCGCACCATCTCGCCCGGCGACTTCGAAGCCGACCTGCACACCTGGCGCGGCAACGCTCTCGGCCTCGCGCACACGCTGAACCAGAGCGCCATGTTCCGCCCGAAGAACGCCTCCCGTCGCGTGGCGGGGCTGTCGTACGCCGGCGGATCAGCGCTGCCCGGGATCGGCCTGCCGATGTGCCTCATCTCGGCCGAACTCGTGGTCAAGCGCCTCCGTGGCGACTCCTCGCCCGGGCCGCTGCCCGAACCTGCCCGCTCGGCGGTGTGACCGCGTGCCAGGGCTGTACCTCCTCGCGATCCTGCTCTCGTTCGGCGGCATCGCCGCGATCGACGCGCGCTGGCGACTCGTGGTGCGCGATGCGCCGATCCGCACCGCGATCACCGTCGTCGTCGGCACGCTCTTCTTCGTCGTATGGGATCTCGTGGGCATCGCCACCGGCGTCTTCGTCAAGGGAGACAGCCCGCTGCTGATCGGTGTCGAGCTTGCTCCGCACCTCCCGCTCGAGGAGCCCGTCTTCCTCGCCTTCCTCTGTTACCTCGCGCTGGTCGCCTGGGCGGCGGCGGAACGGATGCTGCGCCGCCGGCGCGCGCGGACGGAGCACTCGTGACGTATCCGCTGATGATCCTGCCGTTCGTCGCACTCACGATCGTGGTCACGGGAGTAAGCGCTGTGCGTCCCGGATTCGGCCGGCGTATCGCCGCATCCGCCCTCGGCGCGGTCGTGCTCGTCGTATTGACAGCCATCTTCGACAACGTCATGATCGCCCTCGACCTGTTCACCTATCCCCCCGAGCACCTCAGCGGGCTCCGCATCGGGCTCGCCCCGCTGGAGGACTTCTCCTACCCCGTGTGCGCGGCCTTCCTGATCCCCGCCGTGTTCGCCCTCATCTCCCGCCGGAAGGACTCCGCGTGACCTCCCCCGCCCTCACCCCCGCGCGGGTGGTGCGCGAGCTGTTCGTCTCCTCGCGTCCGGTCAGCTGGATCAACACCGCCTATCCGTTCGCCGCCGCATACCTGCTGGCCGTTCGGGAGATCGATCTCACCCTCGCGATCGGCACGCTCTTCTTCCTCGTGCCGTACAACCTCGCGATGTACGGCGTGAACGACGTCTTCGACTACGAGTCGGATCTGCGCAACCCGCGCAAGGGCGGTGCCCACGGAGCGGTGCTCGATCGACGAATGCATCGCATCACGCTGTGGGCGGCGGCGCTGTCTTGCCTGCCGTTCGTCGTGTACCTCGTCGCCGTCGGATCCCCGCTGTCGTGGCTCGTGCTCGCCGCGAGCCTCTTCTTCGTCGTCTTCTACTCGGCGCCGCCTCTGCGCCTCAAGGAGCGGCCGTTCGCCGACTCGGTGACCAGCAGCATCCACTTCTTCTCCCCCGCCGTCTACGGCCTCGTCCTCGCGGGCGCGACGTGGACCTGGCAACTCGCGGCCATCATCGTCGCCTTCGCCCTGTGGGGCATCGCCTCCCATGCGTTCGGCGCCGTGCAGGACGTCGTGGCCGACCGCGCGGCCGACATCTCCTCGATCGCGACGTCTCGCGGCGCGCGGTGGACCGTGCGCTTCGCGATCGGATGCTACGCGGCCTCCGGCGTCGTGATGCTCGCCTCGGCGTGGCCCGGTCCTCTCGCGGCCCTGCTCGTCGTTCCCTACCTCGTGGTCGTCTGGCCGTTCCGCAGCGTCACCGACGACACCGCGGAAACGGCCACGCGCGGCTGGCGGCGCTTCCTCTGGGTGAACCAGCTCGCCGGCTTCGGCGCGACGCTGCTGCTCATCTGGTGGGCCCTCCTCCCGGCCTGACCCTCCGCCCGCCGCACCCGCCGCGCCCGCCGCACCCACCGCGCCCGCCGCACCCACCGCGCCCGCCGCATGCACCGCGCCCGCCGCATGCACCGCGCCCGCCGCGCCCGCCGCGCCCGCCGCGCCCGCGAGACTCCATCGTGGCTGCGAGACTGCCCGCGTCGCCCGCAGTCTAGTAGCCCGGATGAAGTCTCGCGGTCGTGAGGGGTACGGGGGCCCGGGGGTACGAACGACGAAGGCCCCGCCCCCGATCGCATCGGGGGCGGGGCCTTCTCGAGGATCAGCCCTGGTCGCCGAGCTCGATCAGGCGCTCGACGGCTGCCGTCAGCCGCTCGTCGGCCTCGCCGAACGCGGTCAGGTCACCGGCGCGCAGCGCGGTGTCGCGGTCGAGCATGGCCTGCTGGGCCTGCTGGAGGGCCGTCTGGTAATCGGACGACGGGGTCGTGGGCGTCGTCGGCTCGGGCGACGACGTCTCGCCCGGGCTCGGCGTCGGCGACGGCGTCGCTTCGCCCTCGGGCGTGGTCGGCGTCACTTCCTCGTCGCCGGTGTCGGCGCCGGAGTCGCCGCCGAAGAGTACGTCGAGCGCTTCGCTCAGCGTGTCTTCGAACGCGATCTGATCACCGAACGCCACCAGCACACGACGCAGCTGCGGCAGCTGCGTTCCCGCCGACGACTGCACGAACACGGGCTGCACGTAGAGCAGACCGCCGCCCACGGGGAGCGTCAGCAGGTTTCCGCTGAGCACCTCGGACTGTCCCTGCGACAGGATGTTGATCTGCGACGAGACCGCCGTGTCGGAGTTGAACGTGTTCTGCACCTGACCGGGTCCGGGCACCGTGGTGGCCGAATCGATCTCCAGGAGCCGCAGCTTGCCGTAGTCGTCGGACTTCACTCCCGCCTGGTTGCCGGCGTTGGCGTCGACGGCGAGATAGCCCGTCAGCACGTTGCGCGCGTTGCCCTGCGAGGCCGGGATGAAGCTCGAGAACATCGAGAACGTCGGCTCCTCCTGACCGGGCATCTGCATCGTCAGGTAGTACGGCGGCTGGAACCGGGTCTCGTTCTGCGGGTCGTCGGGCGTCGCCCAACGGTTGTCCTGCTGGTAGAACGAGCCGGCGTCGTCGACGTGGTAGATCCCGAGCTTCTCGCGCTGCACCTTGAACAGATCCGTCGGGTAGCGCACGTGGCTCATCAGGTCGGCCGACATCTCCGAGATGGGCTGCACCGTGGTGGGGTAGACCTTCTGCCATGCCTGCAGGAGCGGGTCTTCCTCGTCCCAGGCGTACAGGGTCACGGAGCCGTCGTAGGCGTCGACGGTGGCCTTGACCGAGTTGCGGATGTAATTGATGTTGTCGAGCGCGAAGCGCGGCTGCGTGTTGTTCGTGTCGGCGATGGCCTGCGACAGGCTGACGCTGCTCGAGTACGGGTAGCTCGCGCTGGTCGTGTACGCGTCGACGACCCACTTGATGCGACCGTCGACCACCGTGGGGTACGGGTCGCTGTCGAGGGTCAGGTAGGGCGCCACCTTGCTGATGCGCTCGAGCGGGCTGCGGTCGTACAGGATCTGCGAGTCGGCGTTCACCGAGTCGGAGAAGAGGATCTGCTCCGACTGGAACTTGAGGGCGTAGATGAGGCGGCTGAAGACGCTGCCGACGCTCGGGCCGCCGTCGCCGTCGAACGTCGTCCGCGTGACGTTGCCGCTCTCGGCGCCGATGGGGTAATCGAGCTCGACGGGGTCGGTGTCGGCCGGCGCGCCGACGATCGAGTACTCGGGCGACTGCTCGCCGAAGTAGACGCGGGGCTGGAAGTCCTCCTGGTCGCTGAGGAACCCGGTGGCCGGGATGCCCTGCTCGAGGAAGACGGGGTCGCCGTCGGTCGTGCGCTCGTTACCGGCGAGGGCGACCATTCCGTAGCCGTGCGTGTAGACGGTCGTCGTGTTCTGCCACGAGGCCGCCTCGCCGAGCTGAGTCATGTCGAGCTCGCGGACGCCGACGACGGTGTCCTGCATCTGACCGTCGATCTCGTACCGGTCGACGTCGAGCACACCGGGGAACTGGTAGTAGGCGCGGTACTGCTCGAGCTGACGGACGGTCGGACCGATGATCGCGGGGTCCATGATGCGGATCTGCGCGGTGGTCGCCGCATCCTCGCGCAGCTGCCCGGCCTCGGCGGTCGTCTCGGTCTGGAAGTTCTGCTTCTCGAGACCGTCGATGCCGTACGCCTGCTTGGTCATGTCGATGTTGCGCTGGTAGTACTGGCTCTCCAGCGCGAGCTGGTTGGGGCGCACCTGCACGGTGTTGATGACCCACGGCACGGCAACGCCGATGACGAGGCCCGAGACGACGAGCAGCGCGGTGGCGATGAGGGGGAACCGCCAGCGACCGATCACGGCCGTGACGAAGAACAGGACGGCCACGAGCACGGCGATGATGGCGAGGATCGTCTGCCCGGGGATGACGATCTGGCTGCCGACGTAACCCGGGCCGGTGATGCGATCGTTCGCCTCGATGAGGCTGCGGTAGCGGTCGAGCCAGAGGCTGGCCGCCTGCACGAGGAGGTAGAGGCCCGCGAGGACGGCGAGCTGGATGCGCGCGGCCTTGGAGATCCGCAGCTCGCGCTGACCCACGCGCACCGAGCCGTAGAGATAGGACACGACGGCGGTGACGAGGAGGCAGATGAGGATGACGGCCGAGGCGAAGCCGAGCGCCGCGCCGTAGAAGGGCATCGCGAAGAGGTAGAAGCCGGTGTCGAGACCGAACTGCGGGTCGGTGACGGTGGTGGCGACGCCGTTGAACCACAGCCAGGTGATCTCCCACTGGGACGACGCCGCGAAGCCCGCGAAGAAGCCGAAGAAGACCGGGATCCCCCACATGGCGAGACGACGCAGCGGCTCGACGACCTCCTGGTAGCGGTCGAGCTGCGAGCTGAGACGCGCGTACACCGGTCGCAGCCGGTACGCGAGCTGGATCGCGACCCACACCGGAACCGCCATCGCGAGGAAGCCGACGACGAACATCACGACCCGGCCGAGCCATTGCGTGGTGAGCACACCGAGGAACCCGAGCTGGTCGAACCACAGCCAATCGGCGTAGAGGTTCGCGAAGACGAAGAACCCCACCACCAGGGCGGCGATGATCGCCAGCGAGATGGCGATGATTCGGCGGGAACGATTCGGCGTGGCCTGGTTCGGCGTCGAGGTCGTGGTCACGTTCCCAGTCTAGGCGCGTGGTTCTGGGGGAATGCCGTGACCCTTCAGGTCAGACGCTCAGGATGCTGCGCACGTGGCGAGCGCGTCGAGGTCGCCGCCGTCGCGGATCGCGTCGAGCACCGCGAGGGAGTCATCGAGCGTGGCGACGGAGAACACCCGGAGACCGTCGGGCACGTGACCGACGACCTCGTTGCAGTTGGATTCCGGGGCGAGGAAGTACTGGGCCCCGGCGTCCTTGGCGCCGTACAGCTTCTGTCGGATGCCGCCGATGGCGCCCACGACGCCGTTCGCATCGATCGTGCCCGTACCGGCGACCTGCTGCCCGCCGTTGAGCTCGCCCGGGGTGAGCACGTCGATGATCCCCAGCGCGAACATCATGCCCGCGCTCGGGCCGCCGACGTTGTTCAGCTGCAGGTCGACGTCGATCGGGAAGTCGAAGTCGGTCATGAGCTGGATGCCGACGATCCAGCGCTGCTCGCCGTTGACGTCCTCCTGGCGCGGGGTGATCTCCACGGCCTGCTCCTGACCCGAGCGCTCGATCGTCATCGCGACGGGGTCACCGGCCCCGGCGGCGATGCGGTCCGACACGTCGGTCAGCTGCGAGGCCGGTTCGCCGTCGACGGTGAGGATGAGGTCGCCGTTCTCGAGCAGTCCCTCGGCCGCGGAGCCGGGCGAGACCGAATACACCGACGGGTGCGTCTCCACGTCGTAGCCGAGCTCGCTCAGCGCGGCTGCGGTGGCCTCCTTCTGCGAGTCGACCATCAGCCGCACGCTGTCCTCGTTGCGCTGTTCGGTGGTCTGGCCCGCCGGGAAGATGCTGTCGATGGGGACGACCGCGCGCGACGGATCGAACCACGCTGCGGCGAGTTCGTACCAGGAGGGCGTGCGCTCCCGGTTTCCGACCACCTGCACGGTGAGGAGGTCGAGCGAGCCCGCCGTCGGGTAGGTCTCGGCGTCGTCGACGGAGATGAGCGGCACGTCCTCCCTGTCGGCGTTCTGCGCGGTGCCGAGGGTGTTGTAGACCGGCCCCTTCTGCTGGATGACGTATGCCGTGGGCAGGAAGCTGATCACCAGCAGCACGATGAGCGCGACGCACACCGCCCACGCCCCCGCCGTCGTCCGACGACCCCACCTCTGGCGCGGGGCAGGCTCGACCGTCGTGTTCTCGTCGAACAGCGTCACAGGGACCTACCTTGCCTGGTCGTTCGCGACCGGCGTACAGGGCGATGGCCGTGCCGGGGAGTGCGATGAATCCGTGCGACTAGCGTAGATCGCACGCACATCCCCCGGCTGAAAGGCGGCTGAAGTGGCAGACGACGACCGGAACCCCGAGGAGGAGTTCCAGGAGCTCTTGCGGCGGCTGCTCTCGGGCGACACCGGAGCTATCGACCCCGAGCAGCTCTCCCGGCTCTCGGGCATGCAGATCGACCCCGCGATGATGCAGCAGATGATGCAGCAGCTGCAGGGGGCGTTCGCCGGCTCCGACGACGGCATCTCGTGGGACCTCGCCAAGCGGCAGGCCCTGCACATCGCGAATCAGAGCGACCTCGGCGTCACCACGGGCGAACGCCGCGACCTCGATCAGGCCTTCTCGCTCGCCGCGCTGTGGCTCGGCGAGGCGACGACGATCGCCGATCTGCCGAACCCGGGGCGCACGATCACGCGCGGCGCCTGGGTGGAGGCGACCTTGCCGGTGTGGCAGGAGCTCGCCGAGCCGGTGGCCACCAGCATCGCCGATGCCCTCACGGCGGCGCTCAGCGAACAGGCGCCCGACGACATGCAGAGCATGATCGCCGACGCCGGCCGTCTCATGCGTGCCGTCGGCGGCTCGCTGTTCGCGACGCAGCTCGGCCAGGTGGTCGGGCGCCTGGCGACCGAGGTCGTCAGCGGCGGCGATGTCGGCATCCCGGTCATGCCGGCCGGAGACGCGGCGATCCTGCCGCAGAACTTCGCCGATTTCGGACGGGACCTCGAGATCCCCGACGACCAGCTGGCGCTGTACCTCGCGACGCGCGAGCTCGCCCACGCTCGACTGTTCCGTCACGCGAAGTGGCTGCGCCTGCACGTCATCGCCCAGGTGCGCGACTTCGCACACGGCATCCACGTCGACACCAGCGCCCTGGAAGACCTCGCATCGCGCTTCGATCCGTCCGAGCCCGACGAGCTGCGGCGCGCGCTCGAGACCGGGGCGCTCCTCCCCGAACGCTCCGAGGCCCAGACGGCGGCTCTCGTGCGACTCGAGAATCTCCTCGCGACGATCGAGGGCTGGGTCGACGTCGTCACCGACGACGCCACTGCCCGGCTCCCCTCCGCGGGCAGGATCGCCGAGGCCGTCCGTCGCCGCCGTGCGGTCGGCGGGCCGGCCGAAGAGGCGTTGAAGTCGCTCGTCGGGCTCGAGCTGCGTCCGCGCCGCATGCGCGAGGCCGCCGCGATGTGGCGGGCGGTGACGGATGCTGCGGGCGTGGCCGGACGCGATGCGCTCTGGGACTACCCCGACCTCATGCCCACCGCCGAAGACATCGACGACCCGGCGGCGCTCGTCGCCCGCCTGCAGGCCACTGCCCGGGGCGAGCTCCCCGCCCAGGACGCGATGGACGACGCGCTCGCTCAGCTGCTCGCCGAGGAGACGGATCGCACCGACGGCACCCCCACGCCGTCGGAGGACGACGACGGCGCCGCGCCGGACGACCACCCGGAGGGCCCCCGGCCCGTCTGAGACGGTCCGTCCCGAGCTCTCCTCCCCAGCCCAGATCCACGGCGCCGACCCGCGGACGCCTGTGGAGAGCGCGGGTGCCTGCGGCGGCGGGCACGGGACAATCGGGCCATGCTCCGCATCGACCCGGCCCACCCCCCGCTCTGGCGGAGCGCGACCTGCCTGCAGTTCGGCGTCGATGACGCGGCGAGGCTCGACGAGCCGGAGCCGTGGGAGGAGCTCCTCGTCGACCAGCTCACGCGGGGCTCGTCGCCCGCGGAGGTGCACGCCTTCCTGCGCTCCCACGACGTCGACGAGCAGCGCGCCGACGCGTTCTTCTCGGAGCTGCAGCCCGTGCTGCGCGACGACCCGCCGCCGGCCCCCGTGGTCGTTGAGGCGAGCGAAGACGTGCCGTCGAACGACGTCGACCGGATCGTGGCGGCGATGCGACGGGCAGGGGCCGCCGTCGAGCGTCGGCACTGGGCAGGTGTCGCCACCCCCGGGGTGACGCGTCAGACGACCGTCGTGCTGCTCGCCACGCACCTCGTCGAGCCGCGCCGGGCCTCAGGTCTGATGCGCGACGACGTCCGCCATCTGCCGCTCGTGCTCGACGGAGCCGGCGCGCTCGTGGGCCCCGTCGTCGAACCCGGCCTCACCGCCTGTCTCGCCTGCGGCGACGCTCACGCACGAGACGCCGACGCCGCATGGCCGCTCGTCGCCTCGCAGCTGGTCGCCCGGCGCGCCCCGGTCGCCGGATCCGTGCTCGCCTCGGAGGCCGCGCGCGTCGCCGTGCACCTGATCACCGAGCCGGACTCCGGCCCCGTCCGCTCGTCGGTGCGCCTGCGCGTCGATTCCCCCCACCGGCGGTGGCGGCAGCATCCGCCGCACGCAGCGTGCGGGTGCCGATCTCTTGAAGGAATCTCGACGGAGATCGCTCGGATCGCCCCGACGACCGCGACCAGCTCACGGACAGAGTTCGCGCGGCCCGCGTGATGCCGACGTAGGCCAGCCGGCGCTCCTCGTCGACCGCCTCGAACGTGCTCGCGTACGAGATCGGCAGGAACCCCTCGCTCACGCCGACGAGGTGGACGTGGTCCCACTCGAGGCCCTTGGCCGCGTGCAGGGTGGACAGCGTGACCGTGCGTGTGGCCGGTTCGTGCTGATCCTTCGCCCGTGCGATCAGCTGGTCGGTGAAGTCGCGCAGCGTCGTCTCCGCCGGCGCCTCCTCGGCGAGGCGCAGCAGGGCGGCCCGGGCCTCCCACGCGTCTCGGAGCGCCCCTCCCGCGGGCGGCGCCTCATCGGTGAGACCCAGCGAACGCAGCACGTCGCGCACGGTGGCGACGAACCCGGTCTCGAGCGGGGCGACCGAGGCCGCACGCAGCGCCATGACGGCTTGCCGCACCTCCGACTGGTCGAAGAAGCGCTTGCCACCGAGCACGGTGGATGCCACGCCGGCCGAGGAGAGCGCGGCGATGAGGGCGGCCGACTGGGCATGGGCGCGGTAGAGGACGGCGATCGACGCCGGGTCGACACCCGAGGCGATCGCGGTCGATACCGATCGCGCGACGCCCGCCGCCTCGGCAGCGTCGTCGTCGAACGCGCGGACGACCGGCGTCGGTCCGTCGGCGTCCTGGGCGGCGTGCAGGTGCAGCGAGCCGGGCCGGTCGCGCATGAGCTCGTTCGCCACCGCCAGGATCGGCTCGGACGAGCGGTAGTTCGTCTCGAGCCTCACCACACGGGCGTCCTCATGCCGACGGGGGAAGTCGAGGAGGAACGAGGCGTCGGCGCCGGTGAAGGAGTAGATGGTCTGACTGGCGTCGCCGACCACGCAGAGATCGTGCCTCTCCCCCACCCAGAGCTCGAGGAGGTGGTGCTGGAGGGGCGAGACGTCCTGGAACTCGTCCACCGTGAAATGCCGATACTGCTCGCGGACGGCGGCCGCGACCCGCGGCTCGGCCTCGATCATCCCCGCGCAGGCGAGGAGCACGTCTTCGAAGTCCATCTGACGGCGCTCGTCCTTGAGCTTCTCGTATGCCCGTTGCAGGTCGACGACCCGCTCCAGGCTCAGCCGTCCGATACCGTCCGGACGCGCCGCGGCGTAGGCGTCGATCGAGCGCATGGTGACCTTGCGCCACTCGATCTGGCCCGCGACGTCGCGCAGGGTCGCGGTGTCGAGGTTCATCCCGATGCCGTCCGCCGCGTGAGCGAGCATCTTGACCTTGTTGTCGATGATCGACGGTGCCGAGTCGCCCGCGAGCGTCGGCCAGAAGTAGTTCACCTGCGCGAGCGCGCTCGCGTGGAACGTCCGCGCCGACACCCCCTCGACCCCGAGCGCCCGCAGGCGCCCGCGCATCTCCCCGGCCGCCTTCGCGGTGAACGTCACCGCCATGACCCGGCCCGGTGAATAGGCTCCGGTGTCGACGCCGTGCGCGATGCGATGCGTGATCACGCGCGTCTTGCCCGTGCCCGCACCCGCCAGGACGCAGAGAGGACCGCGGAGCACGGATGCTGCGTCCCGCTGCCGCTCGTCGAGACCGTCGAGAGCGCTTCCGCTCATCGTGCCTCGGCCAGCCACTCGAGAATCAGTCGGTGGGCGATCGACGCCGGCCCCGGAAGCCGCAGCTCGCTCTCCCCGGCGAGGCCGGCGGCGATCTCGGCGCGGGTGAACCATCGCACGTCGAGGATCTCCTCGCCGTCGGCCTGGGCGTCGGTGGGCACCGTGGCCGTGGCGCGGAATCCCAGCATCAGCGATCGCGGGTACGGCCACCCCTGCGAGCCGCGGTACTCCACATCGGCGACGACGACGCCGGCCTCTTCGCCGACCTCTCGGGCGACGGCGTCCTCCAGCGATTCGCCCGCCTCGGCGAACCCGGCGAAGCACGAGTATCGGTTGTCGTCCCAGAGAGCGTTCGAACCGAGGAGCAGCAGATCCGGATCGTCGACCCGCGTGACGGCGACGATGACGGCCGGGTCGGTGCGCGGGAAGTGCTGACGACCGCAGGACGGGCACTTCCTCGACCAGCCGGCGTCCCGTTCGTCGGTGCGAGCGCCGCACGCGGGGCAGAACGGCGAATCGATGAGCCATCGGGCGAGCGAGACCGCCGTCACCAGGAGCGAGGCCTCGCCCGCCGGAAGCGACCCGGCGATCGTGCGCAACGCGCCCCACGAGCCCGAGACGGGGGCCGGAGCTGATGCACCGAAGGCGGCCAGCAGCACCGCTGATCCGTCGGCGGCGCGTCCGAGGAAGGCCCACTCGGCATCGACGGGCACGGCATCGACGGCGAGCAGTTCGAGCCGTCCGTCCGCGGTCAGCGGAGCCGCGTCGCCGTGGACGACGAGCACCCGCGTGGCGGGGTCGCCGCGGAGATCGTCGAGGAGTCCGGTGACGGTTCGTTCCTCGGCTCGTCGGTCGACGACGAGGTCGCTCGGATCCGAAGCGGGTGGCGTAGCTGGCGCCGTCATCGATGACCTCTTCCAAGGGCGTGGCGCGGGGGTTCGGAGGCGAGCCCGGCCTACCCTGGGCCCATGGCTCGCTCCCCTCTCACTCTAGCCGCGTCGGTCACGGCCGCCCTTCCCGGGGCAGGAGTGGTGGGCGTCGGTCTGCTCACCGAAAACGGCGCGGGTCGCTTCGATTCGGCCGTCGCCCGGCTCGACGACGGCCGCGAAGTGGTGGTGCGCACTCCCGCCGATGACGATTCGGCGAGCGATCTCGCCGCGGAGTCGCGCGCCCTGCACGCCCTCACCCCCGGCGTCCGCGCCCTCCTGCCGTTCCGCGTTCCCGAGGTGCTCGGCGAGGCCGGCTCCGGAGCCGCCCGCGTTCTCGTCGTCGACCGCCTCCACGGGTATCGCGTCGACCCCGCGCACCTGCCCAAGGGTTCCGGGTTCGCGACCGCCATCGGCAGCGCTCTCGCCGCCGTCCACGCACTGCCGCCCTCGATCGTGCGCACCGACGGCCTCCCCGTCCGCACTCCCGACCAGGTGCGCGACGATGTCTCGCGCCTCCTCGATCGTGCGGAGGCCACGCGCAGCGTCCCCGGCGTCCTCATCGAACGCTGGCGTCGCGCCGTCGACTCCGACGACCTGTGGCGGTTCGAGTCGGCCGTCGTGCTCGGCGGGGCGACCTCCGCATCGTTCCTGCTCTCCGAGGACGACACGGCGACGGTCACCGGCCTGCTCGACTGGGGCGGTCTGAGCGTCGGCGATCCGGCGACCGATCTGCGCTGGCTCGCGTCGGCCCCGACCGCGGCCGACGACGTCTACGCGGGCTACATCGCCGATGCATCGAGGGCGCCCGACGCCCTGCTGCGCGAGAGAGCCCGCATGTACGCCGAGCTCGAGTTCGTGAAGTGGCTGGTCCATGGTCACGACAACGGGCGCCCCGAAGTCGTGGCAGATGCGGTGGCCCTGCTTGAGTCGCTCGCCGACGGCGTGCGCGGCGACGAGATCGTGCCGGAAGCGAGCCCCGACGTGGATGCTGCGCTGTCGTACGCGCATCTGATCCCCGAGTCCGCCCCGACCGCGGTCGACACGTCGATGCAGACCGACGCCTACGACCCGCAGATGATGTCGCTGTTCCTCGCAGCCGAGCACGACCGGCAGACAGCCGCGTCCGCTCCCGACTTCGGCCTCGACGGGCTCCGCGAGCCCGAGGAGCAGTCGACGGCGCCGATCGACATGGAGGGCTGGTCGTCACTGCGTGAGACCGACGCCGCCGAACGAGAGACGCAGGAGGAGTCCGCGCCCGCCGGTGCGTCCGCGCGGGTCGACGACGCCGTGAACGACGACGAGGATCTTCGGGATGAGGCGCAGCGGGCGACGCGCGCAGCGCTGCGGCGATGGGGCGCCGGGGGCGACGACGCTCGAGTCGGTCAGGGCAGCTGAGTCCGCCCGCCGGCCGTGTCACGGGCGCGGCGCCATCGCGCGACGAGTTCTGCTTCGTGCCAGACGCGGTCCGACCGGATGACGAGGTCGTCCGCGACGTAGTACAGCGCGACGTCGATGTCTTCCAGGGGCACGCCGTGCTTCTTGTGGTAGGCCAGCCGGTATAGCGCGAGCTGCAGCATCCGCTCGTCCTTCTCTGCTGCGGAGATCGGCGCGCGACCGGTCTTCCAGTCGACGATCTCGAGGCGTCCGCCTCGGTCGTCACGGCGGAACACGGCGTCGAGCTTGCAGATCATGACGTGCTGCTCGCCGTCGCCCGTCGACATCGCGAAGTCGATCTCGGTCTCCACTTCGAGCGGGGCGAGAGCGGCCCACTCCGACCTCTCGAAGACCTCCTTCAAGCGGGCGAGGTCTGCGGCGTCCGAGGCGGATGCCTCCGACGCGTCGTCGTCGTCGATCTCCCACAGCGCGTCGTCGACCGACCCGGCGGTGCCCGCACGACCCGATCGCTGTTCCACCCACGCGTGGAACAGCGTGCCCAGGCGCGTCTGGCGGAAGGGGCGCTCGGGCAGCGGGCGGGTGACCGCGGACACGGTGGCGCGGTAGTCGGTGACGTAGTCCTTGAATCGGGAGGCGGGGATGCGGGCCGGTGGGCGCACCGGCGCTCCCCTGCGCCTCGTCTCCCACTCGGCGAGAAGGCGCGCCAGGGTGTCGTCGGGCACGGGATCGTGGTCGGCCGCTGCGCGCACCGCCTCCGCCGCGGTGAGCACCGCCTCCCGCCGCGCCCCGAGCGGGTCGAGGGGCCACTGGACGATCCGACCGCCCCTGTCGAGGTAAGGGTTGTCGTCGGGCGCCGACTCCTCGATCGGCGCAGCGCCGAGGGCGTCGAGCATCTCGACGAGATAGCGGCTGGGCGTGCGGGGCTCCTTCTGACCGGCCCAGTGCGCGCCGGTGAGCAGCAGCTCCGACCGGGCTCGAGTGACCGCGACGTAGGCAAGGCGTCTCTCCTCGCGCTCCTGGTGCGCGCGATCGGCCTCACGGAGTCGCTCGATCGCGTCGGGCAGATCGGCGTCGTCGTCGTCGAACGACCAGTCCAACCGAGGGAGCGCATCGCGATCGCCCCGCAGCGGGTACGGCAGAACCCCGAAACCGAGCCAGCCGTTGACCGTGCGAGGTGCCTTGGGCAGCTCTTTGTCGACGAGGCGCACCACCGCGACGGCGTCCCACTCGAGCCCCTTCGAGCCGTGAACGGTGAGCAGCTGCACGACGCCCGGCTCGGGGGGCTCGGGGCGCGGCATGAGTTCGTCGGTCTCCTCGGCGTGATCGAGCCACGCGAGGAGACTGGCGACCGAGCCGCGATCGTCGGCGAGGAGGAAGGCGCGCACCTCGTCGAGGAAGGTGCGAAGGCGCGCGCTGGCCACGCGAGCGGGGCCTCGAGCCTCGTTGGCGGCCAGTTCGATGTCGAGACGCAGCTCGATCTCGATCAGGCGCAGGAGGTCGGGTATGGGCTGGCCGACCGCACGCCGGAGACGCTCGAACATCTCGCCCGCGTCGCGCAGGCGCCGCCGCCCCTCGGGCGTGATGTCGCGCAGGAATCCATGATCGTCGTTGGACCGACGCACGAACTCGAGCGCGTCGATGATCGACAGCTGCTCGTCGGCACCCGCCGATGCGCGCACGCGCGCCGCGAGCTCGGCCGGGAGCGGATCGAGCGCCGCGTCACGTCGCGAGAGGGTGTCGGCCAAGGCGTGGAGGGAGGCGAGATCGGCCACGCCGACGGCGAACCGCGGGCCGGCGAGCAGTCGGATCAACGACGAGCCCTGGGCGGGGTCGTGGACGACCCGCAGCGCGGAGACGACGTCGACGACCTCCGGCGTGGACAGGAGTCCGCCGAGACCGAGGATGCGATTGGGCACGCCGGCCGCGTCGAGGGCGTCGGCGAAGAGCTGCATGTGACGCTTCGTGCGGAACAGCACCGCGCCGGAGTGGGGGTGCGGGGCACCGGATGCCGCGTGGGCGGCGCGGACGCCGACGAACCACTCGGCGACCTCCCGCGCTTCCTCCTCCGCCGACGCCGCGAACACCCGCGACACGCGACCGGTCGCCGCCCCCGGACGCGGTGCGAGCTCTTCGACGTCGGCACCGACGGCCGCGGAGAGGAGCGCGTTGGCCGCGGTGAGGATCGCCCTGTCGTTGCGCCAACTGATCATGAGGCGGAACCGGTCGCACTCCCCCGTCGACGAGAAGGCGCCGGCGAACGCGACGAGGTTGTCGGCCGACGCACCACGCCATCCGTAGATCGATTGATGCGGGTCGCCGACCGCCATCACGGCCGTATCGCGGAAGATCGCGGCCAGCAGCCGCGTCTGGAGCACCGACGTGTCCTGGTACTCGTCGAGCAGCACGACACGGTACTGCGCGCGCAACGCCTCACCGACATCGGGGGCGCGCTCCACGATCGTGAGGGCGTCCGCCACCTGGTCGGCGAAGTCGAGCGTGTCGTCCGCGCGTTTGCGTCGCGCGTACTCGCGCACGAGCTCGGCGAGCACGGGAAGACCCGTCATACTGCGCCGCGCCTTGTCGACGCGGTCCTGATCGACCTTCCTGCGGCAGGTCACGGTCGACAGGCGCGCGTCCCAGGAATTCGCGAACGCGATGAGGTCGTCGAGGTCGACCCGGTTGTCGAGCACGTCGCCCGAAAGACGATGGACGGCGTCCACCACGGTGGAGAACGCCTCCTCCCTCTCGGCGAGCCGCTCGTCGTCGGAGGCGATGACCACGCGTCGAGCGAGCAGCCACGACCCCGACTGGCTGAGGAGAGCCGAATCCGGGTCGCGCCCGATCCGCGCCCCGTGCTCCCGGACGAGTGCGTCGGCGAACGCGTTGTAGGTGGCGACGCGCGGACGGAACGCGAGCTCCTCCCCGTCGACGGAGCGGACGCTGCGGCCGGGGACCAGATCGTCGGCGACCCGATCGAGGAGCGCGGCGAAGGCGGCGTCGCGCACCCGCGGTGGGGAGGCCGCATGCGTCTCCCAGAATCCCGGGAGCGTGCCGTCCGAGACGAGCTGGTCGAGATGGGGCAGGAGATCGCGACGGGCGTACTCGCGAACGACGGCCAGTCGGCGACCGATGCGCTCAGCGAGCTCGCCCGCCGCCTTGCGCGTGAAGGTGAGCCCGAGCACCTCGTCGGGGGCGACGTGACCGTTGGCCACGAGCCACACGACGCGACCGGCCATGGTCTCGGTCTTGCCGCTGCCCGCGCCGGCGACCACGAGCGCCGGGCTGGCCGGCGCCTCGATGACGGCTCGCTGATCGGCGGTCGGCGGAGGAAGCCCGAGGGCGCGGGCGATCGTCTCGGCGGAGAGGGTCAAGACGACGACACCGCCTTAACCGTGTGCAGCGCGCAGACGCCGAACCGGGAGGTGGCGCAGTGCGCGTCGATGGGGGCATCGAACCTGTCGGCCGCCATCAGCCGCGCGGTCTCGACGATGCTGCCGAGGAACTCGGCGCGCTCGGCGGCGGCCATCGGCGCCTGACGCGCCAGGCGGTAATGGGGCTCCTTGGTCGTCGTCCGCGAGAGCACGATCAACCGTGCTCCGGCGTTCGTCTGCGGATGGGCGCCCGGGACGAGCCCCTCGAGGAAGGCCAGCTGATATGCGGCGAGCTGCGGATCGTCGGCGACCTTGTCATCGCTGACCCGGGCCTCGGAGCGTCCGGTCTTCAGATCGACGATCAGCACGTTCTCGTCGACTCCGTCGCGTACTGGCACCTTCTCGCCTCGACCCGCCGGATAGACCTCGACTCGGTCGATCGATCCGGTGAGCAGGGCGAAGCGGCCCTCGGGGTGCCGTGCGTCGGGGTCGACCGCCACGACCCGCGGCACACCGTCGGCTGTCGCGTCGAGGTCGACGGCGAGACGGAAGCGCGCCTCGGCTCCGATCGTGCGACCGCCTTCGGCGTGGAATGTCCGCAGGTAGGAGTGCAGGCGATCGGCGAGGAGATGCGCCCAGGTGTGCTCCTTGCGCGACAACCAGGGCGCCTCGAAGTCGAGCTCGCCCCACCGCTCGTCGACGATCCGGCGGATCTCGTCGAGGTCGCCCGAGGGCACCTCCTCCATCGCGGCGTGGAGGATGACGCCGGCACCTGCCGACCAGGTGCGCGTCTCGCCGCCGAGCGCACGCACCGCCCAATCGACCTGGCAATCCGCGAACGTCGTCATCTTCGAGGGAGAGATCGGCACCGGAGCGCGGTCGGGGTCGCGCAGTGGCCCGTCGGATGACGGCGGCGCCACTCCGAACCACTGCTCGGGCGCGGCGCCGGCGACCCCCGCGCGCGCGAGGACGACGAGCTGGGAAGCGGCGTGCGCGCGGGCTCCGACCGACGAGGAGGCGGTCAGCGTCCGGCGGTACTGCGACACCAGGCCGCGGAGGGTGAGGGGGTGTCCGGCGTCGACCTCGTCGAGCACCGGCGGCTCGGGCTCGGGCAGCAGCTCGAACAACGGACTCGGGCCGAGGTCGTCGTCGTCGACCGCGGTGACCACGAGGTGTCGTCGGGCGCGCGACAGCGCACGGGCGAACAGCCGCAGCTCGTCGTGCAGCGCCGCCCGCCGACGATCCAGCACCGCGGGGGCGGCCGGGGAGGCGAGCCCCTGCCGCCATGCCTCGACCTCGTCGCCGAGGCGCCAGGCATCGAGGATGCCGCCGCGAAGGCGGAGGTTCGGCCACACGCCGTCCTGGACGCCGGCGACGACGACCGCGTCGAACTCCGTACCGAGCGCCGTCGCCGGCGTGAGCACGGTCACGGTCGCCGCGCGGTCGGGAGAGGCGAGGATGTCTTCGGGCACGTCGCTGTCGAGGATCCGTCGGATGAAGTCCGATGTCTTCGCGTCGGGATCGCGCTCGAGGAATCGCTTCGCGGCGTCGAACAACGCCACCAGGGCATCGAGCGCCTGCCCCGTCTCCGCGGCCAGGACACCGCCGCCCACCGCCGTGTCGTGCCAGGAGCGCGCCAACGGGCGACCCGAGCCGTCGCGGGCGCGATCCCACGCCACCCAGAGCAGCTCGTGGACGGTGGCACCCCGCTCCGCGTCGGAGGCGATGCGCCCCAGCGTCGTAGCGAGACGCTCTGCGGCGCGAGCCTCGGGCGAGTCGATCAGAGCGAGCTCGAGGGGGTGCGCCAGGGCGTCGGCGAGCAGGTGCCGGGCCGCCCGGGTTCCTCCGTCGGCGAGCTCCGCGTGGCGCAGTCGCCCGCGCAGGCGTCGCAGCCCCACGGCGTCGAGACCCCCGAACGGCGAGACGAGCACACCGGCGAGAGCATCGGGATCGCGATCGGCGGGATCGACGAGTGCGATCCGCACGAGTTCGAGCAGGTCGCGCACGACCTGCTCTCGTCCGAGCGGGCGCTGAACGCCGGCGGCCCGCGTGGGCACCTCGCGTGCCGCGAGCTCGGTCTCGAGCGTGGCCACCTGACGGGTGTCGTGCGCGATCACGGCGATCCTCGACCACGGGATCTCGTCGAGCAGGTGCCACTCGCGAACGATGCGGGCGACCGCGTCGATCTCCTCGAAGGGAGAACCCGCGACGATGGCGCGCACCGACCGGTCGTCGGGGTCGAGGTCTCCCGGGGGCCGCCGGTGGTCGATGCGTCCCGCCGCACCGATGGACTGCGTCACGACGCGTGCGAGTCGCGTCAGTGCCGGCGCGGCCCGGTGCGGCGCGTCGAGCACGAACGCCGTGCCCAGCAGCGCGCAGAGGTCGGCGAAGAGCGCAGGACTCGACCCGCGGAAGGCACCGGACGCGATGTCGGGATCGCCGAAGGCGACGACCGCGACGCCGCGTGCGCGCAGTGCAGCGACGACGTCGAGACCGCCTCGGGTGAGCTCCTGGCCGTCGTCGATGAGCACAGCCCGCAAGCGGCCGGCCGCCCCGAGCTGACGTTCGCCTTCGGCGCCCAGCGGGGTGCGGTGCAGCACAGCGGCGGCCTCGCGCAACAGGTCGGCCGCATCGCGCGCACGGGTGTGCATCTGGTCGACCGCATCCCGGTACTCCCGGAGGAAGGATGCTGCGGCCGCCCAGCCGGCGTCGGCCCGATCCGCCGCGAGTCCGGCCAGTTCGGCCGCATCGAGGTCGAGTTCGGTGCAGGCGGCGATGAACTGACGCAGCTCTCCCCGGAACTCGCGCGAGCCCCTCACCTCGGCGCCGATCGTGGCCGGCCAGGGCACGACCGCCTCGCACGTTCCCTCGTCGGCGATGTCGCCGGCCAGGAGATCGGCGAGGATGCGGTCGTGATCGCTCGCCGCGAGAAGCTGCGGCGGCTGCCCGCCGGCCCGCACCTCTGCGGCCCGCACGACCTGGTAGGCGAACGACGCCATCGAGCGGGCGAGAGCCCCCGACGACGCCCGGTCGACGACGATCGAGAGGCGATCCCGGAGCGCCGTGGCGGTCTGCCGCGACGGCGTGAGCACGAGGACGTCGTCGACCGACACCCCGGCGTCGACCAGCGCGTGCAACCGCGCCACGAGGGTCTCGGTCTTGCCCGTTCCCGGGGCGCCCAGCACGACACCGGAGGATGCCACCGGCAGCCCGACGACCGCGCGCTGCACCTCGTCGAGCGTGATGCGCGACGACGACGCATCCGCTGATCCCATGCCCACCACGCTAACCGGCACGACCGACACCGCGGCGACGGACGTCGTTCGCCGAGAGCGTTCGGGGAACGGCCGGAGGGATACGCGCCCTGTCGTAGAGTTTTGGTGCGCCCGGGGCAGACCCGGGCCGGAAAGGGCACCACCGTGGAGATCCGCATCGGCATCGCGAACACCGGCCGTGAGCTCAGCTTCGAAACCTCCGAGGCATCGGACGCCGTGAAGAAGTCCGTCGCCGACGCCCTCGACGCCAAGGCGTCGCACCTGAACTTCACCGACGTGAAGGGCAACAGCTACCTCGTGCCCACCGCGACCCTCGCCTACATCGAGTTCGGCACCGAAGAGTCGCGCCGCGTCGGCTTCGTCGCCTGAGTCCGGCGCCATGCAGATCGCGCTCGCTCTGCTGATCGCCGTGGTGATCGGCGTCGCCCTGCACTTCGCGCTCCCCCACCGTCAGAAGCGCGGGGTGGTGGTCGCCCCGGCGATCGCCGCCGTCGCGGGTGTCGTGACGTGGGCTGCCCTCACCTGGGCCGGCGTCGGCATCGACAACCCCTGGATCTGGCTGTCGGCGATCGTCGTACCGGCCGTCGTCACGGCACCCGTCGTGCTCGCACTCGGCGCCGCCCGGGTGCGCGGAGACGAGCGCGAACGCCAGCGCCTCGGTCTGGTCTGACCCGACGTCAGGCCGCGAGGCCGGTGGCGTCCATGCGCCGCGAATGAGCGGCCATCAGCTCGGTGAAGACCGGCTCGACCCTCTCCTCGTCGGCAGCGACGAGCGTCGTCGGCCGAAGTGCCGCGCGTGCCACGAGAAGAGTGTCGCCGACGAGTCGTCGGCCCCACATCGCCAGGAGGGAACGCCACTCCTCGTCGCTGTCGATCGTGGCCGCGATGATCTCGACGATGGCCTGGCGGTCGTCGTCGGCCCGGAGGATGCGTGCGACGCGACGGCCGGTGTCGCCGTAGCTCGCCGACAGGGCCAGGTAGAAGTCGTCGAGCATGCCGGCCGTGATGTGCACCGAGACCATGGTCTCCTGGGGCCGGACACCGTGCGTCGCGCGGCGGAACGCGTCGAGCGATTCGCGGAACGGCAGCATGAGGGCCGTCGGATCGTCGCCCCGCTCCCGGATGAGGGAGACGAGCGCCTCGTGCTTCGTGAGTGCCGCACCCGCGGCGCGGGAGAGCGCCTCCTTCTGCGCGAGCTCGGGCGTCGAGGCGATCAGCTCGCTCAGTGTCTCGAAGAAGCCGAGCTGCAGGTACGCCGCCTGGCCGAGGAAGGTATCGACCTCCGGCGCCAGCTCGGCGAAATCGACCCGCACGGCGTCGCCGAAATCGCCGCGCGACCTCAGAGTGAGGGTGCGACCGGCAGGGCGACCACGACGACGCAACCACTCGAACACGTACGAAAGCCTAAGCCCGCCGCCGGTCCGCCCCGCCGAGGTACGCCCCTTTCAGCTGCATCCGAGCCGCTCCGGTATCGTTGAGGGGTCCCGGCGTCGGATCGGGACCCCCGCGCCTGCGGCTGAGTGAAGGCGTGGACCGATCACTCTAGGCGGCTCTCTTCCGCCGGACAGGCTCATATCGTGACGACCTTCGCCGAGCTCGGCGTAGACCAGGACATCGTCGACGTGCTCGCGTCGAAAGGCATCGTCGATGCCTTCCCCATCCAGGAGCAGACCATCCCCCTCGGCCTTCCCGGCCAGGACATCATCGGACAGGCCAAGACCGGTACGGGCAAGACCTTCGGCTTCGGCATCCCCGTGGTGCAGCGCCTCGGCCCGAACCCCGAGCCCGGGGTGAAGGCGCTCATCGTCGTCCCCACGCGCGAACTCGCGGTGCAGGTCTACGAAGACATGGACATGCTCACGTCGGGCCGGTCCACCAGCGTCGTCGCGATCTACGGCGGCAAGGCCTACGAGGGCCAGATCGACCAGCTGAAAGCCGGCGCGCAGATCGTCGTCGGCACACCGGGTCGTCTGATCGACCTCAACAACCAGCGCCTTCTCGACCTGTCGAGCGCCGTCGAGGTCGTGCTCGACGAGGCCGACAAGATGCTCGACCTCGGCTTCCTCGCCGACATCGAGAAGATCTTCACGAAGGTCGCGCCGGTGCGCCACACGCAGCTCTTCTCCGCGACGATGCCGGGGCCGATCGTCGCCCTCGCCCGCCGGTTCATGTCGAACCCCATACACATCCGCGCCACCGACCCCGACGAGGGCCTGACGCAGGCGAACATCCAGCACCTCGTCTACCGCGCGCACTCGCTCGACAAGGACGAGGTCATCGCCCGCATCCTGCAGGCCGACGAACGCGGCAAGACCGTCATCTTCACGCGCACCAAGCGCGCCGCGCAGCGCCTCTCCGACGAGCTGGGCGACCGGGGCTTCAACACCGCCTCCGTGCACGGCGACATGAGCCAGGAGGCCCGCGAGCGATCGATGGCCGCTTTCAAGGCCGGCAAGAAGGACGTGCTGATCGCCACCGACGTCGCGGCTCGCGGCATCGACGTCGACGACGTGACCCACGTCATCAACCACACGATCCCCGACGACGAGAAGACCTACCTGCACCGCGCCGGGCGCACCGGCCGCGCCGGCAAGACGGGCATCGCCGTCACGTTCGTCGACTGGGACGACCTCCACAAGTGGGCGCTCATCAACCGTGCGCTCGACTTCGGACAGCCCGAGCCCACCGAGACCTACTCGTCGAGCCCCCACCTGTTCACCGACCTGAACATCCCCGAGGGCACCAAGGGCCGTCTCACCACGGCGCCCCGCGCCCAGGCGGCGGAGACATCGAAGCCGCGCTCCGACTCCGGCTCGGCGGAGAACGGCGGCCGTCGTCGCCGCTCGCGTCCGGAGCAGTCCGCGCGCGAACCCCAGCCGATCGCCGAGCACGGCGGCGCGACGGTCGCCGCGCCCGAGGGCGCCGGCACGCACGACGGCGGCGGATCCGAGCACCACGACGGCAACGCCGCACCGCGTCGCCGGCGTCGTCGTCGCGGCGGAGCCCGTACGGGCGGCGGCGCACCCGCAGCCTGACCCGCCGCGTCCGCCGGGCGCAGCATCCGAATCTCCCGAAGGGGCGTCCGACGACCGGACGCCCCTTCGTCGTGGGGCGGAGTCAGGGGTAGACGGGCGCCGTACCGCTCGCGAGGGCGATGATCTTCGCGACCTCGGCGTCGGTGGTCGTGTTCTCACCGGGCTGATTCGGCTTGCCGAGACCGTGGTAGTCGCTCGAGCCGGTGACGATGAGGCCGCGGTCGTCGGCGATGCGCCGGAGCGTCCGGATGCCGGGAGCGAGGTTCTCGCGGTGGCCCAGCTCGAAGCCGGCGAGGCCCGCGTCGAGCATGCGGTCGAGCAGTCGCGACGGGAGGAGCCCCGCGCGACCTGCGGGATGCGCGATGATCGGCACTCCCCCGGCCCCCACCACGAGCGAGACCGCCGTGACCGGATCCGGCGCGTACAACGCCACGTAGTAGTCGCCCGCCGGACTCAGGATGCCCGCGAACGCCTCGGCGCGGTCGTGCACGAGCCCGCGTGCGACGAGGGCGTCGGCGATGTGCGGGCGACCGACGGTGGCCCCGTCGGAGGTCTGGGCGACGATGTCGTCCCACACCAGGTCGTAGTCCCGTGAGATGCGGTCGGCCATCACCCGCGCGCGGTCGAGCCTCGATGACCGGATGCGATCGGTCATCGCGCGCAGCGACGCCTCGTCGGGATCGAAGAGGTAGGCCAGGAGGTGGACGCTTCGCCATTCGTGTCGAGCGGACAGTTCCATGCCGGGGAGGAACGTCATGCCGAGGGAGGTCGCCGCCTCGGCGGCCTCCGCCCACCCCGACGTCGTGTCGTGGTCGGTCAGCGCCGCGGTCCGCAGCCCGTGGCGGTGGGCGGCCGCCATGACGAGCGCCGGAGCCTCGGTGCCGTCGGAGCACGCGGAATGGAGGTGCAGGTCGCTCGGACCCTCGAACCTGCTCACCGACTCCACTCCCCCGAGGGTAGCCGCATCCGCCGATCTCCCAGACTGCTGTCTTAGAGTCACGGGGTGCGTCGCGTCTTGGGGGTCCTCATCGCGCTGCTCTGCACAGGCGGGGCGGCGGTGCTCACCTGGCCCCAGTTGTTCAAGCTCGAGCGCACCTTCCCGATCGCGCAGATCGTGTCGTTCCGGGGGCCTCTGGCTGCCGCGTTCGCGGCCCTCGCGATCCTCGCGCTGATCTTTGCGCTGGCGCGCCCGATCCGTGCCCTCGCGCTCACGCTGGCGGCCGTCTCGCTCGTCGCGGCGGGAGCGAACGCCGGCATCCTGGTCTCCCGCGGCATCGGCACCGACACGCTGCCCGACAAGACCGACACGAGCCTGCGTGTGATGACGTGGAACACGGCGGGCTCGGCAACGGCTCCCGAGACGATCGCGCAGATCGCCGTCGCGATGAACGCCGACATCATCACGCTCCCCGAGACGACGATCGACACCGGCGAGAAGGTGGCGGTCGACATGGGCGATCTCGGCCGGCCCATGTGGGCGCACCACGCCGAGTACGGCGAGTACGGCATCGACGGATGGGACGCCACCTCCACGACCGTGCTCATCAGCCCCGAGCTGGGCGATTACTCCGTCATCGAGTCGTCGCAGGACGGCTCGAGCAACACTTCCACCGTCCCGAGCGCCGTCGCCATGCCGACCTCCGGCGACGGTCCGATCGTGGTGGCCGCGCACGCGGTGGCACCCCGGCAGTCGTACATGCAGCAATGGCGCGACGACCTGCAGTGGCTCGCCGACCAGTGCGCCGCCGACAACGTCATCCTCGCGGGCGACTTCAACGCCACGCTCGATCACATGGCGGGGCTCGGCGTCGACGGTGGGGCTCTCGGTCGATGCCACGACGCCGCCGCCGACACCGGCAACGGCGGAGTCGGCACCTGGACGACGGAGTTCCCCGCACTCTTCGGCGCCCCGATCGACCACGTCCTCGTCTCGCCGAAATGGCGTGTCACGGGTTCCGCGGTGCTGAAGTCCCTCGACTCCTCGGGCAGCGACCATCGTCCGCTCGTCGTCCAGCTCGAGCCCGCCGAGGGATGATCCGCCCTCCCGGTGAGACACTGGGAGTATGAGCGACGCAGGCCAGAACGAGACGACGACGGCGACCGATGACGCACCGGTCGAGACCACGACGAATCGGCGGCAGCCCTTCCCGCAGGGGTTCCTCGACTCGATCGCCGAAGGCTGGGCGACGCGCCCCGACAGCGTCCCCGAGCCCCGCGAGCAGGCCGCCTGGGCGGCCCGCCGCAGGGATGCCGTGTCACGCGCGTTCCCGGGCAAGCGGCTCGTCATCCCGGCCGGCGGTCTGAAGCAGCGCAGCAACGACACCGACTACCCGTTCCGACCCCACTCCGCGTTCGCCCATCTCACGGGGTGGGAGACAGAGTCCGAGCCCGACTCCGTGCTCGTCTTCGAGCCGCGCGACGGTGGCCACGAGGTCGTGCTCTACTTCCGTGAACGCGCCGACCGCACGACCCCGGAGTTCTACGCGGACGCCGCGATCGGCGAGTTCTGGATCGGCCCCCGCCCCTCGCTCGCCGGGGTGTCCGCCGACCTCGGCCTCGCGACCGCGCACCTCGACACGCTCGAGCACGGCGACGACGACGTCATCCTCGGCGACGACGACGATCTGGCACGGGTCGTCTCCGAGCTGCGGCTCGTCAAGGACGACTGGGAGATCTCGCAGATGCGCCTCGCCGTCGACGTCACCGCGAAGGGGTTCGACGACATCGTCTCCGACCTCCCCCGCATCGTCGCGCATCCCCGCGGCGAGCGGATCATCGAGGGCGTGTTCCACCAGCGCGCGCGCAGCGACGGCAACACCGAGGGCTACGACACCATCGCCGCATCCGGACCGCACGCCTGCTACCTCCACTGGACGCGCAACGACGGCGCGGTGGTACCCGGCGACCTGCTGCTCGTCGACGCCGGCGTCGAGGTGGACAGCCTCTACACCGCCGACATCACGCGCACCATCCCCGTCGACGGCACGTTCTCGCCCGTTCAGCGGAAGATCTACGAGACGGTGCGCGAGGCCGCCGATGCGGCGTTCGCCGCCGCGAAGCCCGGCGTGAAGTTCCGCTCCGTCCACGAAGCGGCCATGAAGGTCATCGCTGCGCGCGTGGCCGAGTGGGGTCTCCTGCCGGTGACGGCCGCTGAAGCGCTCGACCCCCAGCGCGGCGGTCAGCACCGTCGCTACATGGTGCACGGCACGAGCCATCACCTCGGTATCGACGTGCACGACTGCGCCCAGGCCCGTCGCGACATGTACTACGACGGCGAGCTGGAACCCGGCATGGTGTTCACGATCGAGCCGGGACTCTACTTCCAGGTCGACGACCTCACCGTCCCCGAGGAGTACCGGGGCATCGGCGTGCGGATCGAGGACGACATCCTCATGACCGTGGACGGCCCCGAGAACCTCTCTGCGGGAATCCCCCGCACCGCCGACGAGGTCGAGGAATGGGTGGCCCGCCTCTCGACGCGCTGAGCGTCAGCCCGCTCGCATCGCCTCGACGACGATCGGGGCGAGGTCGGCGCCGACCTCGTCGGCGGGGCGCTTGCGGCCCTTGATCTCGAACGAGTGGCCGCCGCCTTCGACCCACAGCAGTCTCGCGTCCCGGCAGGAGGCCACCGCCGCCTCGAGCTAATCGTGCGGGTCGACGAACGGGTCGTTCGTGCCCTCGATGAAGACCTGCCGCTGCTCGATGTCGGGGAGATGCGCGGTCCGCGCCTTCGACGGGTCGCCGGGCGGGTGCAGCGGGTAGCCGAGATAGATGAGTCCCGCCGGGGCGATCGTTCCATCGGCCGCCGCCATGGAGGCCATCCGACCGCCGTACGACTTGCCGGCCGCCCACACGGGCCCGGGGGCAGCGGCGTCCTCCAGCCAGGCGAAGACCGCCCCCCAGGTGGCGATCGCATGGCCGGCAGGCCCCGGCATCCGGCGTCCGGCTTCGACGTAGGGGAAGTTGAAGCGGAGCGTCGCGATGCCGGCATCGACGAGCGATCGCGCGAGTCCTTCGAGGAACGGATGCCGGTGACCGGCCCCCGCGCCGTGTGCGACGGCGATAGTCGCCCACGCGCCCTCGGGCCGCTCCCAGACCGTCGAGACGGTCGCCGGGCCGGCCGGGAGGTCGACGGTCAGCGGCCGCTCGCTCACGCGGGAGGTTCGATCCGCTCCGGCGAGGGCGCACCCTGAGAGGGGGCGGCCGGCGGCAGACGCTCGCCGTAGCGGGGCGGCTCTTCAGGCTGGGGCGCCACGGGCGTCGGCGCCGGATCGCTCGCCGCCGACGTGTCGGCGGCGGGCGCCGAACCCGGCCCGACGATCTGCCGCGCGCGGTGAAGGCTCGACGCCGTCACGCACACCTCGTAGCGATCGGCGACGACCTGCATGACCGAGGCGAAATCGCGACGACGACGCACGATGGAGTAGGTGATGAGGCTCAGCAGCATGCCGATGGCCACGCCCACGAACATGACGCCCAGGAACGCGCCGATCTGCACCGTGGGCTCGCCGAGCACGAAGATGAACGAGAACAGCAGACCGAGCAGGACGCCGTTCACGGCACCCGAGCGCGCCGCCGTCGCGTAGCCGAGCCGGCCGGTCACGCGCTCGATGGAGCGAAGACCCTTGCCGACGATCGCGATGTCGCGCGCGGGGACGTCGGCGGCGATCAGCGCCGAGACCGCTTTCTGCGCTCCCTCGTACGTGGGGAAGGACGCCACCTGCTCCCCGACTTCTTCGCGACCGGAGGGGACGCGTCCGCCGAGCATGCTCATGCGTTCATTCTCTCACGCAGCGGCGCGCACCCGATCGGCTGAGGTCGCGGGCTACTCTGGAGGAGTGAGCACGCAACGAGTCTTCGTCGCTCGCCTCGCGGGCTGCACGGTATTCGATCCTGCCGGTGACCGGCTCGGCAAGGTCCGCGACGTGGTGGTGATCTACCGGTCGGCCGACCCGCCCAGGGTCGTCGGCCTCGTCGTCGAGATCCCCGGCCGACGACACGTGTTCGTCTCGATCGGGCGCGTGACCTCCATCGCCACGGGCCAGGTCATCACGACCGGACTCATCAACGTCCGTCGCTTCCAGCAGCGCGGCGGCGAGGTGCGGGTGATGGCCGAGCTCCTCGGCCGGCGCGTCTTCCTCGTCGACGGCTCGGGCGACGCGGTCATCGAAGACGTGGCGATCGAGCGCAATCGACTGGGCGACTGGGACGTCGGACAGCTCTTCCTCCGCCGCCCCAAGACGAGCGCCTCGCCGTTCGCGCGCGGCGCGACGACGTTCGCGTCGTGGTCGGAAGTGCGCGAGCAGCAGGTGCCGGGCGAGTCCCAGTCGGCGGAGCAGCTCGTTGCGACCTACGCCGACCTCAAACCCGCCGACCTCGCGAACACGCTGCTCGACCTCCCCGGCGACCGCCTCATCGAGGTCGCCGAGGAGCTCCCCGACAACCGTCTCGCCGACGCCCTCGAAGAGATGCCCGAAGAGGAGCAGGTGCACATCCTCGAGCAGCTCGGAGACGAGCGCGCCGCCGACATCCTCGACGCGATGGAGCCGGACGACGCCGCCGACCTCCTCGGCCAGCTCCCCGAGGGCCGTCTCGAGCAGCTCCTCGACCTCATGGAGCCCGAGGAGGCCGACGACGTCCGGGCCCTCCTGAAGTACAGCCCCGACACGGCCGGCGGTCTCATGACTCCCGAGCCGATCGTGCTGTCCGCCGACGCCACGATCGCGGAGGCCCTCGCGCTCATCCGCAGGCACGAGCTGCATCCCGCCCTCGCCGCATCCGTGTTCGTCACGCTCCCCCCCTACGAGACCCCCACCGGACGGCTCCTGGGCACGGTGCACTTCCAGCGGATGCTGCGCTACCCCCCGCACGAGCGACTCGGCGCGATCATCGACGACACCGTCTCGGCCGTGCCCGCGACAGCGTCGGCGGCCGAGGTCGCCCGCCTCCTCGCGAGCTACAACCTCGTGTCGCTCCCCGTGGTCGATCAGGCCCACCGGCTCGTCGGCGCGGTGAGCGTCGACGACGTGCTCGACTACCTTCTGCCCGACGATTGGCGCTCGCACGACAGCGATGATCCGAAGTCGTCGGCCCCCGTCCGGCCGCTCTCGACCACAAGTATTCCGACCGTGCCCCCGAGGAGGCGATGATGGCCCGCGAGAAGCGTCGCACCGCTCTCGATGCCCCTCGCGCCCGCGGCGGCAAGCTCGGCCGCACCCCGCAGCCGTCGCGCGACCGTTTCGGCAAGTTCTCCGAGGCGTTCGCCCGGGCGATGGGCACCTCGGGGTTCTTGATCGGAATGACGGTCTTCGTGGTCGTCTGGCTGACGTGGAACTCCACCGCTCCCGTGGAGTGGCAGTTCGACCCGGTCGCGACGAACTTCACCCTGCTCACGCTGATCCTCTCGCTCCAGGCCTCCTACGCCGCGCCCCTCATCCTGCTCGCGCAGAACCGACAGGACGACCGCGACCGGGTGCAGATCGAGCAGGACCGCCAGCGAGCCGAGCGCAACCTCGAGAACACCGAGTACCTCGCTCGCGAGGTCGTGGCGCTGCGTATGGCGGTGCGCGAATCGACCGACGAGGTCGTCACCCGCGAGGTGCTGCGCGCCGAGCTCAAGAGCCTGCTGAAGAAGCTCGATCGACGCGACGACCGCGAGTCGACCGCCACGTGACCGACGCCGCACTAACCGACGCGGTGCGTTCGGCCGTCGCCGGCGTCGTCGACCCCGAACTGCGCCGCCCCCTGGGCGAGCTCGACATGCTGCGCGAGATCCGCGTGGAGGGCGGCCTCGCTCGCGTGGGCATCGCGCTGACGATCGTGGGCTGCCCGGCCGCCGACAGGATCGAGCGCGAGGTTCGAGCCGCCGCGGCGGGAGTCGACGGCATCGGGTCGGTCGACGTCGAGCTCGGTGTGATGAGCCCGGACGAGCGTAGGGCGCTGACCGAGAAGCTCCGGAACGGCAGACCCGCACGCCAGATGCCGTTCGGCCCCGACTCGCTGACGCGTGTGATCGCCGTCACGAGCGGCAAGGGCGGTGTCGGCAAGTCGACGATGACGGCGAACCTGGCCGTGGCGCTGGCCCGCCGCGGGCTGCGCGTGGGGCTCATCGACGCCGACGTGCACGGATTCTCGATCCCCGCCCTGCTCGGACTCGTCGACGACGACGGCCTGCCCCCGGCACCGACCCGCATCGACGACCTCATGCTGCCGCCGGTGGCGTACGACGTGAAGGTCATCTCTATCGGCATGTTCCTCCGCCGTCCCGGCGAGGACGCCGCCGGCGCCGTGGCATGGCGAGGGCCCATGCTTCACCGCACGGTGCAGCAGTTCCTGACCGACGTCTTCTTCGGCGACCTCGACGTCCTCCTCCTCGACATGCCGCCCGGAACCGGCGACGTCGCGATCTCCGTCGGACAGCTCCTCCCCCACGCCGAGGTGCTCGTGGTCACCACGCCCCAGTCGGCAGCATCCGACGTCGCCGTCCGCAGCGGGCTCGTCGCCCGCCAGACCGGGCAGCGGATCATCGGCGTCGTCGAGACCATGTCGGCGATGACCCTCCCCGACGGCAGCACGCTCGACCTGTTCGGCGCCGGGGGCGGCTCGGAAGTCGCGAAAGCGCTCTCGGCGGCGGGCGACGCCGTCCCCCTGCTCGGCACGGTGCCGTTGAGCCCGGCGCTGCGAACGGGCGGCGACGCCGGAGTCCCCGTGGTCGTCGCCGACCCCGCCGACCCCGCTGCTCGCGCCATCGTCGCCGTGGCCGCGACGCTCGCCGGCCAGGGTCGAGGCCTCGCCGGTCGCAGCCTGCCGTTCACTCCCCGCTGACCGGGCGACCGGTCGGAGCCCGGTAGCCTGACGCCATCCGAGGGAAGGATGCCGCGTGGCAGATAACGACGTCGTCGACACCGTTCACGGACCGGTTCGGGGTACCTCCGACGGGTCGGTCCGGAGCTTCCGGGGTATCCGGTTCGCCGCTCCTCCCGTCGGAGACCTGCGGTGGCGTGCGCCCGAGCTCCCCGAGGCGTGGACGGAACCCGCGGATGCGACCGCGTTCGGCCCGATGCCCGTCCAGCCCGCGAACCAGATCATCGTGTTCCCCGACGGGGTCTCGCAGAGCGAGGACTGCCTCTTCCTCAACGTCTGGACCCCGGAGTCGGCGCGCCCCGGAGACGATCTCCCGGTGATGGCCTGGGTGCACGGCGGCGCGTACATGTTCGGCGGCACCGCGCAGCCGATGTTCGACGGACGATCGTTCGCCCACACCGGCGAAGTCGTCGTCGTGACCCTCGCGTACCGGGTCGGCGCGCTCGGCTTCCTCGACCTCTCGCGCCTGCTGCCCGACGCCGACCCGAACCCGGCGCTGCGCGACGTGCTCGCGGGGCTGCGATGGGTGCAGGAGAACATCCGCGCCTTCGGCGGCGACCCCGACAGGGTCACGCTGTTCGGCGAATCGGCCGGCGGCGGAATCGTCACGACACTGCTCGCGGTGCCGGAGGCGAGTGGCCTCTTCGCCCGCGCCATCGCCGAGAGCTCCCCCGCGACGTCCGTGTACGGGCAGGACCGTTCCGAGCACGTCGCCCGCACCCTGTTGCACGACCTGGGGATCGACGCATCCGACACCGGCATGCTCCGGGGCCTCGCCGCGGATCGGATCACCTCGGCGGGCATGGACATCTTCTCCCGCATCCCGCACGACGACCCGGGCACCCTCGCGTTCGCCCCCGTCGTCGACGGCCACCTGGTCCCCGAGCACCCGCCGGCCGTCTTCGCCCGCGGCGGCTCACTGCCGGTCCCGCTCATCATCGGCACCAATCGCGACGAGGCCACGTTGTTCACGCGCATGAAGTCGCCGCTGATGCCGGTCAGCACCGAAGCGCTCGCCGTCATGACGGCCGATCTCCGCGCCGAGCGTCCGGATCTGGACGTGCCCGCCGATGCCGAGATCGCCGGCGCCTACAGCGGCCTGCGGGCTCCCGCCCGCGGACCGGCGATCTCGCGCGACCTCGGATTCCGGATGCCGACCGTCTGGGTCGCCGAGGGGCACAGCCGGGTCGCGCCGACCTACCTCTACCGGTTCGACTGGACGACACCGCTCCTGCGCCTCCTCGGCATCGGTGCCTCCCACGGCACCGAGCTCCCCTACGTCTGGGGAAACCTCGCCACGTCGCGCAAGGACATCACCTTCCGACTCGGCGGACTCCGCACCGGCCGGGCCGTGTCGACCCGCATGCAGTCGAGATGGATCGGGTTCGCCGTCGACGGCGAACCCTCGGCCGACGACGACAGCGCGCCGTGGCCGCCGTACACCGTGCCCGAGCGCCGTTCGCTCGTCATCGACAGGACGGATGCCGCGGTCGCAGACCTCGATGCCGAGGGTCTGAGCGTCTGGGGCACGACCCCGTTGGCGTTCCCGTGAGAGACGGCGTCGCGCCGGAGACGCGGAGGGGCCGATCATGAGTGCCCTCGAGCGTGTGTCCACCGTGTCGGCCGCTGACGTGAGCGGGCTCCGCGACCGACTCCGGAACACGCGATGGGCACCCCGGTGGCCTGTCGACGGGTGGGCTGCCGGAACCGACGAGGCCGAGCTCCGCCGTCTGGTCGCCTACTGGGCGGACGGCTACGACTGGGAGGCGCGCGAGCGGGAGATCAACGATCTGCCGTGGGCGGAGGTCCTGCTCGACGGGGTGCCGCTGCGCTACCTGCGCTTCGACGCCGAGACGGCCGGCGCACTCCCCGTGATCCTCACGAACGGATGGCCGAGCACGGCGGTCGAACTCGTCGAGCTGGCGCGGCACCTCTCCACCCCGTCCGAGCACGGCGGTGACGCGGCGGACGCGCTCACCGTCATCGTGCCGGCCCTCCCGGGGTTCCCGTTCTCACCGCAGCGCCCTTCCCACGAGGATCAGACCCATGAGCTCTGGCATCGGCTGATGCACGACGCTCTGGGCTTCGATCGGTACGCCGCGCACGGCGGCGACCTCGGGGCAGGCATCACGTCGCGACTCGCGCACGCCCACCCCGAATCGGTCGTGGGGATACACCTCCTCGCGGTCGCGTCGCCGCTCTCCATCGCGTCGGACACCCTCTCCGCCGCCGAGCGGGCGTATGTCTCGTCCGCGGAGCGCTGGCACGACGAGGAGGGCGGCTACGAGCACGAGCAGCAGACACGACCGCTCAGCCTCGCACCGGCCCTCTCGGACTCCCCGGCGGGGCTGCTGGGGTGGATCGTGGAGAAGTACCGGGCGTGGAGCGATTGCGGTGGCGACCTGTCATCGAGGTTCAGCGACGACTTCCTCCTGACCCAGGCGTCGCTCTACTGGTTCTCGAACGCGATCTCGACCTCGTTCCGGCCGTACTGGGAGTTCGCCACCGGGCGCACGGCGCGCGTGGGGCCCGTGGTCGTCCCCACCGCCGTCGCGGTCTTCCCGTTCGACCTGACGCAGCCTCCGCGCGAGTGGGCCCAACGCACCTACGACGTGGTGCGGTACACCCGCATGCCGCGGGGCGGGCACTTCGCACCGCACGAGGAGCCCGCGCTCCTGGCCGACGACCTCCGGGAGTTCCTCAGACCGCTGCGGTGAGCATGTCGGTCAGGTGGCCTCGGAGTCGAACGGCGGTCTGACGTCGGGAGAGAAGGCTCCGCGGGTGGGTTCCGTTCCCGCCGCGGCCATCGTGGCCGCGACGCTCGCGGCCTGGACGCTCGCGACCGGCGCGTCGTCGAGCAGAGCCTCGCGGATGATGCGTCGCGGGTCGTACTGACGGGGGTCGAGCTTGCGCCAGTCGACGTCGTCGAACTCGGAGCCCATCTCGTCGCGAACCCGCGATCGGGCGCCCTGGAGCATCTCTTTCGCGCGGGTCGTCAGACGCGCGAGCCCCTCGGCGTAGCGAGGCAGTCTTTCGGGTCCGATGAGGAGCGCGGCGATCACCCCGATCAGCAGCAGCTTCTCGATGGTGAGCCCGAAGAACATGGGTCTCAGCGTACTCGTCGCGCCTACGCGTGCGCTGTGCCTCGCCCACGTAATCTGTGCGAGGAGGTCGAGATGAGCGGTAGCGAAGCGAACCAGCGATTCGTGTCGGAGGCGACGGTGGAGCCCGAGCACATCGCGAGGGCGCGCGCGCATGCCCTCGAACTCGGAGCACAGCCCGTGAGCGCGCCGGTGGGCGCTCAGATGGCGGTCATCGCCGCAGCATCCCGCGCCCGGAGCATCATCGAGGTCGGCACCGGTGGAGGCGTGTCCGGGCTCTGGCTCCTGCGCGGCGCACCCGGTGCGACCCTCACCACGATCGACAGCGAGCCCGAGCACCTCGGTGCCGCCCGCCAGGCGTTCGCCGACGCGAAGATCCCCGCCGCCCGCGCCCGCTTCATCACCGGTCGGGCCTCCGACGTCCTTCCCCGCATGAACGAGGCGTCGTACGACATCGTGCTGATCGACGCCGATCCCGAGGGCGTCATCGAGTACGTCGAGCACGGTCTCCGACTCGTGCGCGCGGGAGGCACCGTGCTGGTCCCCCGGGTGCTCGCCGGCGGCGCCGTCTCCGATCCGGTGCGCCGCGATCCTCAGACCGCGGCGTACCGCTCCCTGATCCAGGAGACGCAGGCGTCCCCCGCCGTCATCGGCGCCCTGTCGATCACGGGCGAGGGCCTGCTGCAGCTCACGACGCTCCCCGAGACCCCGTGAGAACGGCGATGGCGACCGCTCCGAAGAGCGATCGCCATCGTGAAGGACGAGACGTCAGGCGCTGACGACCCCGCTGAGCACGTCGTAGAGCTCCTTGGCTTCTGCATCGTTGACGGAGACGACCAGGCGCCCGCCGCCCTCGAGCGGAACACGCACGATGATGAGGCGCCCCTCCTTCACGGCCTCCATCGGCCCGTCCCCGGTTCTCGGCTTCATGGCTGCCATCGTGGCTCCTTTTCGTCGTTAGGTCTGCATAAGTAGTTTATCGTGAGCGAACGCAACATAACGGCGGCCTCAGGGGATCTGCCAATAGGTGTTGCCCAGGGCGTACATGTTGTATATCCACCACCACTGGCCCAGCAAGGCGACCGCGAGCACGCTCAGACGCCAGACGGGCGATTTCGGAACGGCGAGAGCGCCCCACAGTGGCGACAGCGGCACCAGCAGCCGGAAGATGCTCGACTGCGGGAAGAACACCGCGAGAAGGTACAGCAGGTAGCTGGCCGACCAGAGGCGCACCTCGACACCGAGCCTGCGCACCTGGGGCAGAAGGAGCAGCGCCGCGGCGAGTCCGACGACCAGGAGGACGAGCGCGACGTACCCGGCGATCTCGCCGAGACCCCAGGTGCGGAACCAGAAGGCCGACGCCTGCACGAAACCGTCGAACGGCACGAAATGGGGCGTCGTCTCGCCGAGCCAGTTGCGGCGCCACGCGAGCTCGGTCGCCAGGTACGCACCGGAGTCCCCCGTGACCACGGCGGCGATCAGCTGCCAGGAGAAGCCCACAGCGGTCGCCAGGGCCCCGAGCGCGACGATGTGGACGATCTCGCGAGCCGGCAGCGTCTCGCGACGGCGGCGGAACCAGCGCCACACGCCGTACAACCCGAGCAGCAGGGCGAACGCGAGGATGCCCGGGCGGGTGTATCCCATCAGCGGGATCAACAGGTACAGCCATCCGTAGCGGCGCTCCCGCAGGCACCACAGCGCCGCGAAGAGGAAGAAGAGGAACAGCGACTCCGCGTAGCCCACCTGGAACAGCGCGGCCAGCGGACCCGAGGCGAAGAACACCACGGCCCACATCGCCGCCGCGCGGTCGAGCCGCGGCCTCATCAGGGCGTACAGAGCGACGGATGCGCCGTATCCGGCCGTCACGGAGATGACGAGGGCTCCGGCACCCCACGAGCCCAGCAGCCCGCCGAGCCCCGCCGATGCGTACGCGTACAGGGGCATGAACGCCCACGAGTTCTCGGCTACCGCTCCGCCATCGGTCAGCGGCAGCTGTGCCGGATACCCGTTGACCGCCGTGAACCAGTACCACGTGGCATCCCAGCCGACGACGAAGTCGCCCAGCCCGGCGCCGTCGCCGAAACGGGAGCCCTGCACCGAGAGGTGGGCGGCGAGCAGCAGGAAGACAGTCGTCACGACGCGCGCGAGCACGTAGATGATGCCGATCCGCGCGGCGACCGGGATGCGCGTCCAACCGCGCCCGGCGCGTGTCAGGACTGCGTCAGCCACGCCCGGAGTCCGCGCTCGACATCGTCGATCTGGCGCAGCGGCACGCGCTCCTCGTCGTGGTGGGCAAGGCTCGGGTCGCCGGGCCCGAAGTTCACCGCGGGCATTCCCATCGCCGAGAACCGGGCGACGTCGGTCCAGCCGTACTTCGGGCGCGGTTCCGCACCGACCGCGCGGACGAACTCCTGGGCGAGCGCCGCGTCGAGGCCCGGGCGGGCTCCCTCGGCGAGGTCGATGACCTCGACGTCGAAACCGGCGAACACCTCTCGGACGTGCTGCGAGGCCTGCTCACCGTCGAGACTGGGAGCGAAACGGTAGTTGACCTCGACCTCGCAGGCATCGGGGATGACGTTGCCGGCGACACCGCCGGCGATGCGGACGGCGTTGAGTCCCTCGCGGTAGACGAGGCCCTCGACCTCGACGTCGCGGGGGCGGTACTCGGCGAGGCGCGCGAGGATGGGTGCCGCGCGGTGGATGGCGTTGTCGCCCACCCACGCCCGCGCGCTGTGCGCCCGCGTGCCGCTGGTGCGCACGATCGCTCGCAAGTTTCCGTTGCATCCGCCCTCTACCTGGCCGTTCGACGGCTCGCCGAGAATGGCGAAGTCACCCGCGAACAGGTCGGGGCGCGTACGGGCGAGGCGCGTGAGTCCGTTGAGGTCGGCTGCGACCTCCTCGTGGTCGTACCACATCCAGGTGATGTCGACGCGAGGATCGGTCAGCTCGACCGCGAGCTTCAGCTGCACGGCCACGCCGGCTTTCATGTCGACGGTGCCGCGCCCCCAGAGGTGCGGCTCGCCGTCGATGTCGACATCGCGGGTGGGTAGGTTCGCGTTGATCGGCACCGTGTCGATGTGCCCCGCGATCACGACGCGCTTCGCACGCCCGAGGTTCGTGCGGGCCACGATGGTGTCTCCGTCGCGGTACACCTCGAGGTGCGCGAGGTCTGCGACGGCGGCCGCGATCGCGTCGGCGAGCGCTCCCTCGTCGTCGGAGACGCTGGGGATGTCGCAGATGGTGCGGGTGAGATCGACCGCGGACGATGACAGGTCGAGAACCGGCATGGCCCGATTCTACCGACCGCGCGCACTGCCTCCCGCCCGGAGGACGGCCCGCCTCGGCGGGACCAGTACCGTGGAAGCATGAGCGACGACCGTTGGGTATGGGGATTCGGCCTTTCGACTGTGAGCGAGAGCGGCACGGTCCTCGACGCGTGGTTCCCCGAACCCGCGCTCGGGCGACTGCCGCTGGGGCTCGACCCGGCGATCCCGCCAGCGACGCTCGACCAGCTCGCCGTCGCCGACCCCCGGCGCGCCGTCTCCACCGAGGTCATCGCGATCGAGGTCGACCTGGATGCGGCGCCCACCTCGACGGCGGACGCCTACCTGCGCCTGCACGCTCTCTCCCACCGGCTCGCCATGCCCAACGAGGTCGATCTGACGGGCATCTTCGGACACCTGCCCAACGTCGCGTGGACCAATGCGGGTCCGATGCATCCCGACGACGCCACGCGTCTGCGCCCGTTCCTCCTGCGCGAGGGCATCCAGGTGCAGAGCCTCGACAAATTCCCCCGCCTGCTCGACTACGTCACGCCGGCGGGCGTCCGCATCGCCGATGCCTCGCGCGTGCGCCTGGGCGCCTACCTCTCCCCTGGCACGACCGTCATGCACGAGGGCTTCGTCAACTTCAACGCGGGCACCCTGGGCGCCTCGATGGTCGAGGGCCGCATCTCGCAGGGCGTCGTCGTCGGCGACGGCAGCGACATCGGGGGCGGGGCGTCGATCATGGGCACCCTCTCGGGCGGCGGATCGCACCGCGTGTCGATCGGCGCGCGCACGCTCCTCGGCGCGAACGCGGGCATCGGCATCTCGCTCGGCGACGACTGCATCGTCGAGGCGGGCCTCTACGTCACCGCCGGATCGAAGATCGTGCTGGCCGATCAGCCGACGAATGCCGATGGCGCGCGCCCGACCGCGAAGGGCTCCGACCTGTCCGGCCGCGATGGGCTGCTGTTCCGGCGCAACTCGCTCACCGGGTCGATCGAAGCATCCGTCCGCTCGGGCGTCGGCGTCACCCTCAACGAGGCCCTGCACGCGTAGCGGAGGCCCGCAAGAACGACGAAACCCGTTCCTCTCGGCGAGACCCCGACATTCTGCGGGGGTTTCGCTGCGAGGAACGGGTTTCGTCGTCGGACGGCCGAGCGAGCTCAGGCGCCGGGATAGTCGCGCTCGGGCGCTCCCGTGTAGAGCTGCTGCGGGCGACCGATCTTGGTCTGCGGGTCGTGCTGCATCTCGCGCCAGTGCGCCAGCCATCCGGGCAGTCGGCCGATCGCGAACAGCACGGTGAACATGCGCGTCGGGAAGCCCATCGCCTTGTAGATCACGCCGGTGTAGAAGTCGACGTTCGGGTACAGACGGCGCTCCTTGAAGTAATCGTCGTGAAGGGCGATCTCCTCGAGCTCCTTCGCGAGATCGAGGAGCGGATCGCTCACGCCGAGTGCCTGCAGCACCTCGTCGGCGGACTCCTTCACCAGCTTGGCGCGCGGGTCGTAGTTCTTGTAGACCCGGTGCCCGAAGCCCATGAGCTTCACGCCGTCTTCCTTGTTCTTCACACGCTCGACGAAGCGCTCGACGCTCTCGCCGGAGTCGCGGATGCGGCCGAGCATCGCCAGCACCGCCTCGTTGGCGCCGCCGTGCAGCGGCCCGTACAGGGCGTTGATGCCGGCCGAGATCGACGAGAACTGGTTCGCACCCGTCGATCCGACCAGGCGCACGGTCGACGTCGACGCGTTCTGCTCGTGGTCTTCGTGGAGGATCAGCAGTCGCTCGAGTGCGCGGGACATCACCGGGTTGACCTCGTAGTGCTCGGAGTGGACTCCGAAGTTCAGCTTGAGGAAGTTGTCGACGAAGCCGAGCGAGTTGTCGGGGTACAGGAATGCCTGACCGACGCTCTTCTTGTGCGCGTACGCCGCGATGACGGGCAGCTTCGCCAGCATCCGCACGGTGTTGAGTTCGACGTGCTCGGGGTTGTGCGGGTCGGACTCCCCCTCGTAGTACGTCGAGAGCGCCGCGGTGGCTGCCGAGAGCACCGACATGGGGTGCGCGGTGTGGGGAAGCGCCGAGAAGAAGCGCTTGAGGTCTTCGTGGAGAAGGGTGTGGCGACGAATGCGCTCGTCGAAGGCGGCCAGCTCGTCGGCGGTCGGCAGTTCGCCGTAGATCAGCAGCCACGCGACCTCGAGATAGGTGCTGTTCTGAGCCAGCTGGCCGATCGGGTAGCCGCGGTATCGCAGGATGCCCTGGTCGCCGTCGATGAAGGTGATCTCCGACTTCGTCGACGCCGTGTTGACGAACCCGTAGTCGAGGGTCGTGTGACCCGTCTGCCGGGTGAAGGTCGAGATGTCGACGCTCGGGGCGCCGTCGGTTCCTCGGATGACCGGGAATTCAGCAGTGGTGCCGCCGACGGTGACGGTGGCCTTGTCGTCCTGCGCTGCCGCGTCGCTCATGGCGCCTCCTCGCGAAATCAGATCGGTTCTTACAGCCTATAAGTCGTCGGCGGGTACGGCGGACACCGCCAAAGGATGGACCAGTCTGATGGAGGTCGCGTCCAAAACGGCGGCTCTACGCGGACCGCAACCGCTCGGCCGCTGTGCGGATGCGTTCGTCGGTCGCGGTGAGCGACAGACGGACGTGCTGCGGGAAATGCGACCCGTAGAAGTGGCCGGGGCCGGCCAGGATGCCGAGGTCGGCGAGTCTGCCCAGGCTCTCCCAGGCATCGCGACCCTCCGTCGCCCAGAGGTAGAGACCCGCCTCGCTGCGGTCGATGCGGAAGCCCGCGGCCTCGACCGCCGGCTTCAGCACGGCCCGGCGCGCGGCGTATCGGGCCTTCTGGGCGCGAACGTGCGCATCGTCGCCGAGGGCCGTGACCATCGCTGCTTGGACCGGCGCCGGTGGCATGAGGCCGAGATGCTTGCGACCCGTGAGGAGCCTCGCCACGATCGTCGGATCGCCGGCGAGGAAAGCCGCGCGGTATCCCGCGAGATTCGACTGCTTGCTGAGCGAGTAGACCGAGATCACGCCGGCGAGGTCGTCGCCGACGACCCGGGGATCGAGGATGCTGGGCACGGCGGCATCCGCCCACTCCCCCTCCCATCCCAGTTCGGCATAGCACTCGTCGGAGGCGAGCACCGCGCCCAGCTCGCGCGCACGCGACACAGCCCGGCGGAGGTGGTCGACCCCCAGCACGCGTCCGTCGGGATTGCCCGGCGAATTGATCCAGACGAGCTTCGTCCCGGTCGGCCACTCGGCGGGATCGTCGGCTGCGACCGGGGTCGCCCCCACGAGACGGGCGCCGACCTCATAGGTGGGGTAGGCCGCCCGCGGATGCACGACGGTGTCCCCTTCACCCAGGCCGAGCAGGAGGGGCAGCAGTGCCACCAGCTCCTTGGACCCGACCGTCGGGAGCACGTGTTCGGGCGTGAGACCCGCGACCCCGCGACGGCGTGCATACCACTGAGCGATCGCCTCCCGCAGGAGCGGTGTTCCCGCGGTCTGCGGATACGCGTGCGCGTCGGTCGCGGCTTTCAGCGCGTCGGCGACCACGTCGGGCGTGGGGTCGACCGGGGAACCGATCGAGAGATCGACGATGCCCCCCGGGTGACGACGGGCCGTCTCGGCGTACGGAGCGACGGCATCCCAGGGGTAGTCGGCGAGATCGGCGACGCCCATCCGCCTACTCGCCCTGGGGAGGGAGAACCGAGATGACCGGGTGATCCTTCGCGATCACGCCGACCTTGGCGGCTCCGCCGGGCGACCCGATGTCGTCGAAGAACTCGACGTTGGCCTTGTAGTAGTCCGACCACTCTTCGGGCAGGTCGTCTTCGTAGTAGATGGCCTCGACGGGGCAGACCGGCTCACACGCACCGCAGTCGACGCACTCGTCGGGGTGGATGTAGAGCGACCGTTCACCCTCGTAGATGCAGTCGACCGGACATTCGTCGATGCAGGCGCGGTCTTTGACATCCACGCACGGAAGAGCGATCACATACGTCACTCGTCCAGTTTACGGGGCGCGGGGAGGCGTGAGGTGTCGGGCCACGCGAACACCAGCGCGACGATGATCGGCACGACGAACGTCCACGTGAGCGGAATCCACTCCGTGTCGGGGGTCGGAGCCGCCACGATCACCGATCCGCCCGGGCCGGTGCCCGAGAACACGACCATCGCGAGGATCGCGCCGAGGCCCCCGGCCAGGGTCGTCCACCGGTCGCCGACCAGCAGGCGCAGGGCGACGAAGAGCGCGGTCGTGCCGACGGTGGCCAGCACCAGCCCCACCGGGAGCACGCCGATCGTGAAGGCCTGCGCGACGGTCGCCGCCGTGCCGTACACGACACCGATCACCGCCGCGATGAGCCAGGTCAGCAGGCGGGATACCGTGGTCGTCACCGCGTCAGTGTATCCGCGCGATCTCGGCGCCCCTCTCAGCTCGCCCAACCCCACAGACGCAGCAGCGCGGCCACCGCTGCCGCAGCGGCCACGACGACGAGGAACGGCGCGCGGACGGCGAGGAGCCCGCCGGCCACCAGCACGGCCGGGAGGCGGGCGTCGACGACGATCGCCTGCCCGACCCCGAGGGTCTGCACGGCGACCAGGGCGGCGAGCAGCGCCACCGTGAGCAGATCGGCGACCCGCGCGGGGCGCGGCGCTTCGAGCCAGTGACCCGGCACCGCGTAGCCGACGGCCTTCACGGCGACGCAGATGACCGAAGCGAGCAGCACGGCGTTCCAGAGACTCACGGCAGGCCCTTCCGTTCGGCGGTGTCGAGCGGCTCGGATGCTTCTCCCCCGCGCCGGTCGGATTCACCGAGCAGGTTGAACCACCCGACCGCCAGTGCGACGATCGCCGCGACGATCACGGGCACTCCCGGCATGAGGCCCGGCGTGAGAAGCACGGCGACAACGGCGGCTGCTGCTCCGACGGCGATCGCCTGGCGCCCTCTCAGGCGCGGCCAGAGCAGGGCGAGGAAGGCAGCGGCGGCCGCAGCATCCAGGCCGTACTGTCTCGGATCCCCCAAGACGTCGCCCAGCAGCGCTCCCACGAGGGTGGAGATGTTCCAGCCGACGTAGATCGCGATACCGGTGACCCAGAACCCGACGGCGCGCGCCCGGGTCGTCGTCTGCGCGAGCGAGACCGCGGTCGACTCGTCGATGGTGAAGGGGGTCGCCGCCGCTCGGCGCCAGAAGCCGCGTCCGACCACGGGCGACATGCGCATCGCGTAGGCGGCGTTTCGCACGCCCAGCAGCGCGGACGACGCGATCGCCGCGGGAGCCGCGGCGGGTCCTCCCGCGCCGATGACGCCGACGAAGGCGAACTGCGACCCGCCGGTGAACATGAACAGGCTCAGGACGCAGGTCTGCCAGACGTCCAGGCCGGAGGCGACGGAGAGCGCGCCGAATGAGATGCCGTAGGCGCTCGTCGCGAAGGCCACCGCGAGACCCTGACGTGCCGCCCGCCGCGACAGAGGGTCTCGCGGCCCGCCTGTTCGTCGGAATGAACGCATGACTGACAGTGTGAACGCCCGGGAACTGCTAGTCAAGCTGAACGATCGTTTGACATACTGAACGCATGACGACTCTGGGCCCCCGCATCGCTCACACCCTGCGCCGTGAACGCGAGGCCGCCGGAGTCTCGGTGTCGGAGCTGGCGCGGCGCGCCGGCGTATCCAAGGCCACCGTGTCTCAGCTGGAGGGTGGCTCGGGCAACCCGAGCGTGGAGACGCTCTGGGCCCTCGCCGACGCGCTCGGGGTGCCGTTCGCCGTGTTCGTCGATCAGGAGACGGGTACGCCGACGCTGGTGCGTGCCGCCGAGGCGCCCGGCGTGCCCTCGTCCGCCGCGCCGTACCTCGCCTCGCTGCTGTCCGCGAGTCCTCCGAACGCGCGTCGGGACATCTACCTGATCCGGGCCGAGCCGGGCGAACCACGACTGTCGAAGCCGCACCAGCGCGGAACCACCGAGCACGTGGTGCTGATCGGTGGGCAGGCACGCGTGGGTCCGTCCGATGCCGCCGTCGTGCTCGAACCCGGGGACTACGTGTCGTACACGGGAGACGCCGCTCACGTGTTCGAGGCGCTGCTGCCGGGCACCAGTGCGGTCATGGTGTCGGAACTGCGCTGACACGACGAAGGCCCCCGGACGGATCCGGGGGCCTTCGTCAGCGGTGCGGGGGTATCAGACCCCGGCGTCCTGGCGCTTGCGCTGCGAGGCGGTGCGGCCGCGCACGTTCGCATCGAGCTCGACCTTGCGGATGCGGACCGCCTCCGGGGTCACCTCGACGCATTCGTCGTCGCGGGCGAACTCGAGGCTCTCCTCCAGCGTCAGCAGTCGGGGCGGGGTCATCGACTCGAAGGTGTCGGAGCTCGCGGCACGCATGTTCGTGAGCTTCTTCTCCTTCGTGATGTTGACGTCCATGTCGTCGGCGCGCGAGTTCTCGCCGACGACCATGCCCTCGTAGACCTCCTGGGTCGGCTGCACGAAGAACGACATGCGCTCCTGCAGGGCGATCATCGCGAAGGGGGTCACCACGCCGGAGCGGTCGGCGACGATCGAACCGTTCTGACGGGTCGAGATCGCACCGGCCCACGGCTCGTAGCCGTGCGAGATCGCGTTGGCGATGCCGGTGCCGCGCGTGGTGGTGAGGAACTCGGTGCGGAAGCCGATGAGACCGCGCGAGGGGACGACGAACTCCATGCGCACCCAGCCGGTGCCGTGGTTCGTCATGCCCTCCATGCGGCCCTTGCGGCCGGCGAGCAGCTGCGTGATGGCGCCGAGGTACTCCTCGGGTGCGTCGATCGTCAGGTGCTCGAACGGCTCGTACGTCTTGCCGTCGACCTTCTTCGTGACCACCTGGGGCTTGCCGACGGTGAGCTCGAAGCCCTCACGACGCATGTTCTCGACGAGGATCGCGAGGGCGAGTTCGCCGCGACCCTGCACCTCCCAGGCATCCGGGCGTCCGATGTCGACGACCTTGATCGATACGTTGCCGATGAGCTCGCGGTCGAGGCGGTCCTTCACCATGCGGGCGGTGAGCTTGTGGCCCTTCACCTTGCCCATCAGCGGCGAGGTGTTCGTGCCGATCGTCATCGAGATGGCCGGATCGTCGACGTGGATCTGCGCCAGCGGACGCACGTCGTCGGGGTCGGCGATCGTCTCACCGATCGTGATGTCTTCGAAGCCGGCGATGGCGACGATGTCGCCGGGGCCGGCCGACTCGGCGGGGTAGCGCTCGAGAGCGCGGGTCTTCAACAGCTCGGTGATGCGCGCGTTGCTCGTCGAGCCGTCGGCGCGCACCCAGGCCACCGTCTGGCCCTTCTTGAGCGTTCCGTTGAAGACGCGCAGAAGCGCGAGGCGGCCGAGGAACGGCGAGGAGTCGAGGTTGGTGACCCACGCCTGGAGCGGCGCCTCGTCGTCGTAAGCCGGGGCGGGGACGTGCTCGAGGATGGCGCCGAAGAGCGGCTCGAGGTCGTCGTTGTCGGGCAGCGCGCCGTTGTCGGGGCGGTTGCGCGAGGCGGCGCCGGCGCGGCCGGACGCATAGACGACGGGAACGTCGAGCAGGGCGTCGACGTCGAGGTCGGGCACGTCGTCCTGCAGGTCGGAGGCGAGACCCAGCAGCAGGTCGTGGGCCTCTTCCTCCACCTCGGCGATGCGGGCGTCGGGCCGGTCGGTCTTGTTGACCAGGAGGATGACGGGGAGCTTCGCCTCGAGCGCCTTGCGCAGCACGAAGCGGGTCTGCGGGAGGGGCCCCTCCGACGCGTCGACGAGCAGCACGACACCGTCGACCATCGACAGGCCGCGCTCGACCTCGCCGCCGAAGTCGGCGTGGCCGGGGGTGTCGATCACGTTGATGGTGATGGGCTCTTCGGTGTGGGCACCGTTGTACGTGATCGTCGTGTTCTTCGCGAGGATCGTGATGCCCTTCTCGCGCTCGAGATCGTTCGAGTCCATGGCGCGTTCTTCCATGTGCTCGTGCGAGCCGAACGAGCCCGTCTGGCGCAGCATCGCATCCACGAGCGTCGTCTTGCCGTGGTCGACGTGCGCGACGATCGCGACGTTGCGCAAATCGGAACGGAGGGCGTGCGCCATGAATAATCCTTGCGGTTCGGGGAGGGCGCCCGGAATCGGGCCCCTCTAGTCTATCCGGCCCGACAGGGCAAGCGGGCACGACCGTTTCCGACCCCCGGGCGGAGGCCCGGAGGTCGCGCCTCGTCAGAGGGTCAGGATGCGTCGTTCCCGGCCTGGAGGAGCTTGTGGCGCAGAGCGCGGCGGGCCGCCTGCACCTCGGGGTCGGGCACGGGGATGGCGGCGATGAGGCGCTGCGTGTACGCCTCCTTCGGAGCACGGAGGATCTCGTCTCGGGTGCCCTGCTCGGCGATCTTGCCGTTGTGGAGCACGACGATGCGGTCCGCCATCGCGTCGACGACCGCGAGGTCGTGACTGATGAAGAGGCATGCGAACCGGTACTCGCGCTGCAGCTCGACGAGGAGTTCGAGCACGCGCGCCTGGACGGAGACGTCCAGTGCGCTGGTGGGCTCGTCGGCCACGAGCAGTCGGGGCTTGAGCGCGAGCGCGCGGGCGATGCCGACGCGCTGCTTCTGACCGCCCGACAGCTCGTGCGGGTAGCGGTTGCGGTAGCTGCGGGGCAGGCGCACCTCGTCGAGCAGCGTCTCCACGCGACGGCTGAGTTCCGCGCCCTTCGCCTCGCCGGAGAGCAGGAGCGGCTCGCCGATGCTCTCGCCGATCGGCAGGCGCGGGTTCAACGACGACGACGGGTCCTGGAACACGATGCCGACCCGGCGGCGCAGCGAACCGATGAGCTTGCGCCCACCGGCGCTGATGTCGACGCCGTCGACCACGAGCTTCCCGTCGGCGATGGGCTGCAGTCCGATGGCGGCCCGTCCGATGGTCGATTTGCCCGAGCCCGACTCGCCGACGAGGCCGAGGATCTCGCCCTCCGCGATCGCGAGCGAGACCTCGTCGACGGCGCGGAAGGCCGCGACCCTCCCCCTCTTGCCGTACTCGATGGAGACACGGTCCAGCGACAGCACGGGTTCGACGATGATCGGAGCCGCCGCAGCATCCGCCACGACCTGCGCGTCGACGCCGTGTGCCGATTCCTCGACGACCTGGGCGAGCGCTTCGACGACGTCGACGGTGTCGTCGGTGCCCGAGCCCTCTCCGAGGCGGGGAACCGCCGCGAGGAGCTCCTTGGTGTACGGGTCTCGCGGCTCGCGCAGCACCTGGGCGACGGGGCCCTGCTCGACGACCTCGCCGTCCTTCATCACGACGATCCAGTCGGCGAGGTCGGCGACCACTCCCATGTCGTGCGTGATGAGGAGGATCGCCGAGTCGAGGCGGTCGCGGAGGTCGCGCAGCAGGTCGAGGATCTCGGCCTGCACGGTGACGTCGAGGGCGGTGGTCGGCTCGTCGGCGATGAGCAGGGCCGGGTCGAGGCTGATCGCCTGGGCGATCATGGCGCGCTGGCGCTGACCGCCCGAGAGCTGATGCGGGTACGAGGCGAATGCCTTCGCCGGATCGGGGAGTCCGACGAGGCCGAGCAGCTCCATCGCGCGCTCACGCGCCTCCGACGGGCTCTTCGACGTGTGGGCGCGGATGGCCTCGATGATCTGGAAGCCCACCGTCAGCACGGGGTTGAGCGCCGTCATGGGCTCCTGGAAGATCGCGGCGACCTGCGGGCCGCGCAGCTGTCGCAGCTGACGGGAGGACAGACCGGTGATCTCCCGCCCGTTGAGAGTGATGCTGCCGCGGACGCGGCTGTTGCGCGGCAGCAGATCGAGGATCGCCATCGAGCTCGCGCTCTTGCCCGACCCCGACTCGCCGACGACGGCCACGACCTGACCGCGATCGATCCGGTAGTTCAGGTTCTTCGCAGCGGGAACCCACACGTCGTCGACCGCGAAGTCGACGCTCACGTCGGTCATCTCCAGGGCGGGGGTTTTCGGCTGGACGGGGGTGCTCATGATGAGATCCTTCCCGCCGTCGTCCGAGAGGACGCGACGATCGTGGATGGGAGAATGGCCGCATGGCCGAAACCGTGTTCCGCTCGACGTTCAACAGGGTGCTGAGCTACGTGGCGTGGGCGCTGCTGGCGGTGGCGATCGTGATCACCCTGGTGACCCCCGGCGGTCTCGCGATCGCACCGGCGGTCGCGCTCGGGTGCGCCGGTGGCGCCGCGCTGATCTGGGCCCTGCTGTGGGCTCCGTACCTCGGTGTCGACGACGGTGGCGTGACCGTGGTGAACGTCTTCACGCGGTACCGCGTTCCCTGGGAGGCGCTGATCCACCTCGACACGCAGTACGCACTGACGCTGCACACCCCGAATCGTCGCGTGCGCGCGACCGCGGCGCCCGCGCCCGGTTCGCTCTCGTCGCTCCGCGCCGCGCGCAGTCAGCGCCGAAGGGGCGGCGACACGGCGGGCGTGCGCCCCGGCGACCTTCCCGGCACCGACTCGGGAGACGCGGCCGACCTGGTGCTCACCCGTTGGCATGACCGCCGGGATCGCGGTCTCATCGAGACCGGGCTGGCCGAAGGCATCGCCGTCCGCCCGCACCCGCGCGTGAGCGCCGTCGCGGCCGTCGCGCTGGGCATTCTCGCCCTCGCCGGCGCGGCGCTGCTCGTCTGAGAGCACGGCACGCATCACGACGATGCCTTTTCCTTCGTCCGTCGCAGCGAGAACCGCTTCTGGCGCGGGTCGAACGCGTCGCGCAGACCGTCGCCGACGAAGTTGATCAGCAGGGCGAGCAGCACGATGAACGTGGCCGGCCACCAGAACAGCCAGGGGCGCGTCTGGAACGCCGACTGGTTGTCGGAGATGATCAGACCCAGCGAGACCTCGGGCGGGCGCACACCCAGACCGAGGTAGCTCAGCGCCGTCTCGAGCAGGATCGCGGATGCGGCGAGCAGGGTCGCCGCAACGATCACGACGCCGATCGCATTCGGCAGGATGTGCTTGAAGATGATGCGGAAGTCGCTTGCCCCCGCGACCCGGGCCGCCTCGACGAACTCGCGCTCACGCAATGACAGGAACTCGGCGCGCACGAGACGTGCGATGACCATCCAGGACACCATGGCGAGGAAGAAGGCCAGCGGCAGCACGCCGAGGCCGCCGGTGGTGCGTCCGACGACGGCGCCGATCACGAGCACCGGGATGACGATGAACACGTCCGTGATGCGCATCAGGATCGAGTCGAGAAGGCCCCGGTAGTACCCGGCGAGGGCGCCGATCACCGTGCCGACGACCGTTCCCACGATGCCGATCACGAACATCACCAGGATCGAGTTCTGGATGCCGCGCATCGTCATGGCGAAGTAGTCGATGCCGATGCGGTCCTGACCGAAGGGGTGCTCCCCCAGCGCGAGCCCCGCTCCGCCCAGCCACTCGGGGACGAGCGAGAGGGAGGGCGCGCCGCCGTCGATCTGGGGATTCAGAGTCGAGAAGTCGTACTTCCACCACCCGGGGATCGGGCCGAGACCCACCGCCGAGACCGAGAAGGCGGCGATCAGCACGAAAAGGATGCCGGAGACAACCGCCACGCGGTTGGCGAGGAATCGGCGGAGGATCAGCCTCCCCTGGCTGACGCCGACGGTGTCGTCGTCGGTCGTCACGACTGCGCCGGCTTCGGGCTGCGCCGGTTCGGGCATCATCTGGGTCATCGCGTGGCCTCCCCGCAGAAGCGGACGTCGGAGATCATGCCGCCACCCGCACGCGCGGGTCGAGCGCGGCGTAGGCGAGGTCGGCAAGGAAGTTGAACAGGATCGCGGTGACCGCGATGATCAGGAAGTACCCCATCACGGGGTTGACGTCGGTGCGCAGGATCGACGAGACGAACAGCTGCCCCATCCCGCTGATCGCGAAGACGCGCTCGGTGATGACGGCACCGCCGAGGAGTGCTCCGATGTCGGTCGCGATGAGCGTCACGATCGGGATCAGCATGTTGCGGAGGGCGTGACGCATCACGACCGTCCGCTCGCCGAGTCCCTTGGCCCGCGCGGTGCGGATGTAGTCCTGGTTCATGACCTCGAGGAGGCCCGAGCGTGCGTACCGCGTGTAACCGGCGAACGAGATGAGCAGCAGGGCGATCGTCGGCAGCAGCAGGTGCGTGAACGAGTCGATGCCCGACAGCCATACGTCTCCGGTGAAGCCCGGGGTGCTCGCACCGACGGTCGCGATCGGACGACCACCGATGCGCGGCGAGTTGACGTACGCCGGCCACGACTGCATGAAGCGGTCGAGCACGACGAGCGATGACGTCACGAACGCCACGATCGCGCCGATCCGAGCGGCCTGACCCCGGTCGTTGCCGCCCAGGAGGAGACCCGTCACGATGCCGACCACGAGGGCGGCGATGCCCAGGATGATCAGCGTGCCGAGCGACGAGATGTCGAAGAGTCCCTGCAGCGCGAAGTAGCTGATGTAGGCGATCGCGCCGTTGATACCGGCCACGATGAGCGCCCGACGGTTCTCGAGACCGGCGATCAGGGCCGTGGTGAGCACCACGGTGCCGGCGATGAGGATGAAGAGCCCGACGGGTCCGAAACCGGGGTTGCGGAACCAGTCGGCCAGGTCGAAGTAGATCAGGAGCGCCGCGGTCGCCGCACCCGAGATGGCGGCCACGATGAGTCGGCGCCGGACGTTGCCGCCGATCATGGCCTGCCAGACGACCGCGCTGATCACCGTGATCAGGATGATCGCGAGGGGCGGGATCGACGTAGCCGAGACGAGGAAGTCGTTGAACCCGATCGCCATGAACTCCTTCAGGAGCACCGCGATGAGGAACGACGGCAGCGAGTACAGGAAGAAGCTGACCAGCGTCACGCCGAAGTCGAAGCCGCTGTACTGACGGAGGGCGGTGACGATGCCGACCGCGACGCCGAGGACGATGGCCACGACGAAGGCGACCGTGACGAGCTGGAGGGTCGAGACCATCGCAGCGGGGAGGATCGCCGTGACGGGGGCGTTGGAGATCGTGGTCCCGAGGTCGCACGTGCCGACGAACGGGATGAGGCACTGGGCCGCGCCGCCGAGCCACAGGAAGTATCGCAGGACGGGCGGGACGTCCAGGTCGAGCTGAGCGATACGCGCGGCAATGAGCTGATCCCGGTTGGGATCGTTGCTGCCCTGCAGATCCTCCAGCGGGTTGCCGGAGTTCGCGGACAGCACGTACATGATGAACGACGCCGCCAGCAGGACGAGGATGGAGACGGCGATGCGCCTGAGGACGAATCCGACCATCGCGGGGAACTTCCTTCGGTCGAGAGAGTGCGCATCGCAAGTGCGATCACGACAGGATAACGGTTGCCTGGAACGGGCAAGGCGAGGCGCCGGAGCCTTTACGACTCCGGCGCCTCGCTGTAATGCGGTTCAGCCGGTGGTCACCGGGCGGCTATCAGCCGGCCAGCGTCCATTCCTGGGCGTTCCACACGATGCCCGTCTGGCCACCGAAGTAGTCGATGCCCGTGACGGTGCCGTTGTCGGCGAACAGACCCGGCAGCTGGAAGAGCGGCAGACCGTAGAAGTCCTCGGCGGTCTTCGCGTCGATCTGGATCTTGAGCTGCTGCAGGGCGTCGTTGTCGACCGTGACCTGGCTCTCGTCGACGAGGGTGTCGACGTCGGCGTTGGTGTAGAGGTTGTAGTTACCGCCACCGTTGGTCTTGAAGATCTGCGGGAGCGCGGCGTTGCCGGCACCCGGCGAGATCCAACCGAAGATCGACGCGTCGTAGCTGCCGGAGCCCAGGAGCGAGCTCCAGTCGGGCGATCCGGCGTCCTCGATCACGAAGCCCGCCTGCTGCGCCGACTGCTGGATGGCGCGGAAGCTGTCGACACGGTTCGGGTTGTTGGTGTTGTAGAGGATCCGCACCGTCGGCGTCGCGCCGTTGAGCAGCGCCTTGGCGCCCTCGATGTCGGGCTCGGTGAACGCGTCGTAGCCGCTCGCCGCGACGGCGTCGGTGTAGTCGGCGTCGGTCGGCAGGAAGATCTGCGAGTTGAGCACCTCGGCGTCGGGGTTGACCGGCGTGATGATCGAGTCGAGGATCTGCTGGCGCGGAACCGTCTTGAGGAAGGCCTCGCGCACGTTCGCATCGGCGAAGACGCCGCCGAAGGTCAGGTCGAGGTGGTCGTAGGCGACCTGGTTGCCCGCGTGCACGGTGGCGTTGTTCGCCTCGAGCGCGGTCAGCGTGTCGGCGGACGCCTGCGGCTGGATCGCGTTGACCTCGCCGTTCTGAAGGGCCGTGACCTGCGCGTTCGGGTCACCGATGAAGCGGATGATCAGCTGGTCGTACGCGGGCGACATGGTGCCCTTGTACTCGGGGTTCTTCTCCAGCGTGATGCTCGACTCCGGCTGGAAGTCGGTCACGATGAACGGTCCGCTACCGACGAGGAGGCTCTCGTCGCTCGGCATGGTCGTCACGTCGTAGCCGGTGTTCCAGAAGTCGGCGGCGGCCTTCAGGGTTGCATTCGGGGCAACGGGAGCGGCCGGGTCGCCCTTGGGGGTGTCGTTGAGCGTCGTGATGAGCTCCTCGAGCGACACGCCCGCCTTATCGGCGAGCACGTGAGCCGGCTTGCCGATGGGGTTGACGAGCTGGTAGTCCACGAACGGCGTTCCATACGTGATCGTCATCGACATGTTGTCGTCGCCGATCTCAGGGAAGTCCGTGGTGTCCAGGCCCGCGGTGCTGCCGGCGAGCGTGAAGTACTGCGTTCCGCCGTTGGTGACGTCGCCGGTGGCCGGGTCGATCTCGGCGTCGTTGTAGTAGCCCGAGTTGATGGCCCAGTTCACGAGCATGTCGTCGGCGGTGATGGGCTCGCCGTCCGACCAGGTCAGACCCTCGTTGAGGGTGTACTTGACCGTCAGCGGGTCTTCGGAGACCGTCTCGACGGTGCCGAAGTCGTCGTTCGACAGGATGCTGAAGTCCTTGTCGAGACGGAGGAAACCGCCGAGGCCGAGTCCGCCAGACACGCCGGTGAGGTAGCCCACCATGCCGTTGGTGTCGAGGTTGGCGTCGGGGGTGTCGCCGTTGAACGAGGTGAAGGCGTTCGTGGTGGCGACCGTGATGGTGCCGCCGCTCTCCGCCGGGGTCTCTTCCGCGGGCGCGGTGGTGCAACCGGCGAGGGCGAGCGCGGAAACCGCGACTCCCGCTCCGGCCACGAGGGCGCGCTTGCGCCACGTGTTTTCTGACACATTTCCTCCTGTGCAAGGGGTGAGCGCGTCCACGCCGAATCGGGGTGCCTCGGCGGGACACAGATAGGGAAACGATAAGTAAACGATCAGCCTTGGTCAAAACTATCGGCGCAAACGTTACATACCCTTAACTCGCGGTTCGTCTGATGTAGCAATCTGACAAAGACGCGCCGCTCTGGGGTCACTCGACCGGCTGCCAGCTCCAGAATTCGCTGGGAGCGGCCCAGAGCGAGCTCGTGTACGCGACACCGCTCACCTTCGCCGAGTGCGCCACGACACCGGATGCTTCGACCAGCGGCATGCCGTAGAGATCGTCGAAGAGCGCCCGGTCGACGTCCTGCCCGACCTCGATCACGTGCTCGGGATCAGTGCTCTGGCGCATCTCGAGGAGGGCGCGGACCGCGTCCACTCCCCCGGCCCCGCCGGTCACGCGCTGGCGGGCCGTCTCGTAGAGCGAGTCGCTGACGTCGGCGGAGACCAGCTCCGCATCCGCCTGGTCGTCGTCGCCCGCGGGGCGGACATCGATGCCCACGGCCTCGGCCATCCGGGCGATCTCCGCGAAGAGGTGTGCGGCGACCGTGTCGGTCGGTTCATAGCGGATGCGCACCTGCGGCTCGTCCCCGTCGAGCAGGGAGGTCGCCCGGTTGACGTCCGGCCCGTCGCCGGGCGAACCGTTGTCGGCGATCAGGTCGCGGTACGCCGAACCCGACGCGGCCGAGGAGATGAACGAGCGCAGGGGCGCCGCATCCGGATTCACCCCGCCGACCGAATCCTCCACGAGCTGCTTCCTGTCGAGGGAGAGCATCAGCGCCTCGCGCGTCGTGTCGTCCATGCGGTCGGCCTCGTCGACGAAGATCAGGCTGAGGGTGCGCGGGCGCGCCCCGGTCAGCACCTCGGCTCCGGCGGACTGAAGGCGTCCGATCGTCGCCTCCGAGACGTTCCCGAGGTTTGCCACGTCGACCTCGCCCGCTTGAACCGCGTCGAGCTGCGACTGCTCGTCCGGGAAGAAACGCACCGTGAGGCGATCGATGGCCGGATAGTTGGCGCCCTCGTAGACGGGGTTGCGGACGAGCTCGAGGCGGTCGCTCTGCAGCGACTCCACCATGTAAGGACCGTTGGAGACCGCACCCGACAGGTCGGGGGCGGCTGGGTCGACGTCGAAGCCCGTCGACCAGGCGCGCCCTGCGGCGAGAAGAACGGCGTTCGGCTCGGCGGGCGCCTCGGGGTCGCCCTTCGGCGCCTCGCGGATCACGCGCAGGATGTCGCCGGCGGAGACGCCCGCCTTCTCGGCGACGACGTGGAGCGGTCGATCGAGCAGCCACTGACGGTTCCAGTCGGCGAACGGGTCGTCGTAGGTGACCGTCATGGTGCGCTTGCGCGTATCGATCTCGGCGCGCTCCGTGTCGCTGTTGAGCGACTCCGTGTTCGCCGTGTCGAAGTAGCGGGTGCCGCTGACGACGTCGCCCTGCTCGTCGTAGGCGGCGTCGTCGAACCATCCGGTGTTGACGGCCCAGCCGAACAGGAGGTCCTCCATGGTGACGAGGGTGCCGTCCGACCACTTGCGCCCCTCGTGGAGCGAGTAGACCACGGTCAGCGGATCGTCGGAGATCTTCTCGACCTCGCCGAACCCGGTGTTGCCGGTGACCTGGAGGTCGTCGCCGATATAGGCGAACGACTCGTGGAGGTACTGCGAGACGGCGAGGTTCGCGTGGGTAGCTCCCTGCGACGTCTCGGGGTTGAAGCTGGTGAACTGGCCCACGACCCCGACCGTCGCCGTCGTGGGCGGCGGCGTCGGCTCCGGTTCGGTCGGCGGCGCGGCGGCGGTGCAACCGCTCAGCAGCGCCACCACGGCGACGGCGGCGACCGCTGCCCGCACGATGTTCTTCGGCTTTCGTCCCGAACCCATAAAGCTTGTCGACCTCCTGCGTGAAAAACCTTGAGAATCGTCGCACATCGCGCTGTGGCACCCTGGGAGGATGCCCACGGATGCCCCGCTCACGGGACCCACCCCGATCACCCCGGCAGCGCGGACGCGCTGGATCTGGGAGGTCTCACTGGTCCTGGCGATCAGCGTCGGGCAGTCGGCGCTGTACTCGGTGCTCTCGCTCATCCGTGCGTCGCTGCGGACGACCCCCATCGGGCAGCAGCAGACGCAGCTGAATCCTGCGCAGGACACCGAGGCGCTGTGGGACGCGTTCTACCGCCTGCTCTCCGTCGGGTTCGCCCTCGCGACGGTCGCGCTGGTCGTCTACCTCCTCTGGGAGCCGGGCACGAACGCGCTGCGGCGGATCGGACTCGACTTCACGCGCTTCGGCGGCGACCTCGGCCGCGGTGTCGCCCTCGCGGCGATCATCGGCATCCCCGGTCTCGGGCTCTACGCCCTGGCGCGAGTGACGGGCTTCAACGTCGCCGTGGTGGCGTCGCCGATCGACTCCGCCTGGTGGGCCGTGCCCCTCCTCGTGCTCTCGGCGATGCGCGCCGGCCTCACCGAGGAGGTCATCTTCATCGCCTACCTCTTCGACCGGCTGCGTCGCATCGGCTGGTCGTGGTGGACGATCATCCTCTCCACGGCCGCGCTCCGCGGCGCGTACCACGCGTATCAGGGCCTCGGAGCGGTGCTCGGCAACTTCGTCATGGGCGTCGTCTTCGGCTGGTGCTACAAGCGCTGGGGCCGCGTGATGCCCCTCGTCATCGCCCACACCCTGCTCGACGTCGTCGCCTTCGTGGGCTACCCCCTGGCGGCGTCCCTCTGGCCCGGCGTCTTCGCCCCCGCATCCTGACCGCGAGACTTCATCCCCTATACGAGACAGCAACCCTCGCGCGCAGTCTCGTATACGGGTTGAAGTCTCGGGGTCGGCGGGCGGGCGGGCGGGTGGCGGGCGCCCGCGCCTGCACAGGGCGCGAAGAGGCGGCGGCGATCCACAGCATTCGGAGATCGCCGCCGACGACCGGGCAGAGGGCGAGAGCCTTCCCTCATGAACGAGCCCGACGTCGCCCGGAGTCCCATCGCCCTCATCCCCACCGCAGAAGTCCGCGACGCGTCACGGGGCGTGCGATCGGGGGAACTGACGCGCGTGTTCCGTGGCGTGTACGCACTCACCGACGAATGGAACGCCCTCGCTCCGTGGGATCGTTACGCGGCGCGCGTGCACGCGGCCGCTCTACGGCATCCCGACAGCGTGTTCTGTCTCGAATCGGCCAGCGTGCTCCACGGCCTGCCGGTGTTCGGTGATCCCGGCACCGTCCATGTCCTTCGGGACGACTCGTCGACGTCGCGGGTGTCGGGAGGCGTGCTGGTCCACACCACGTCGGAGCACCGATCGATGGACACCGCAGGTGGGATGCTGCGTACCACCGTCCGCGACACGGTGATCGATCTCGCCCGCTCGCGGCACAACGCCGTGGCTCTCGCCGTCGGCGACGCGGCGCTGCGGCAGGACACCAGGATCGCAACGGCCTCCCTCGTCGGAGAGAACGAATCGCGCGCCTCGTCGCGCGGACGACTCCGCGCGCGGTGGGTCTTGGACCGCGTGTCACCATCGGCGGAGTCTCCGCTCGAATCCGTCGACAGAGCCGTGCTCGAATGGCTGGGTTTCCCTCGACCCGACCTCCAGGTCCGGCTCGGGGACGAAGCATCCGCGGGCGATCGTGTCGATAAGTGGTGGCCCGAGATGCGGATCGCCGGCGAGGGCGACGGCGACCTCAAGTACGACGGTCGATTCGGCGAGCACAATACCGTCATGCGCGAGCGCCATGCCCGCGACGCCCGGCTCTTCGAACGCGGTGCTCGAGCGGTCGTGCACTGGGGATGGGCGGAGGCGATCGCCGCCACACCCCTGCGCGCCATGCTCCTCTCCGCCGGTCTGCCGCTGGTCGGCCCCGAAGACACCGCCCAGCTGTTCTCGCTCCGACGCGCTCTCCAGCCCTCGCCCCGGCGGCGAGACTTCACCCCGGCGACGAAACTGCAGCGCTACGCCGCTGTCTCGTCGCCAGGTTGAAGTCTCGCGGTCACACCCTCTCTCGCGGCCTCAGGCGAAGGCCTCCGGCGGCGGGCAGGCGCAGACCAGGTTGCGATCGCCGTAGGCCTGGTCGATCCGGCGCACGGGCGGCCAGTACTTCGTGCGGACGAGCGACCGCACCGGGTACACCGCGCGTTCGCGGGAGTACGGATGCTGCCACGGGCCCGAGATCGTCGACTCGGCGGTGTGCGGGGCGTTCACGAGCGGGTTGTCGGCGGCGGGCCACTCCCCCTCGGCGACGGCGACGGCCTCGGCCTTGATCGCGATCATGGCCTCGACGAAGCGCTCGAGCTCGGCGAGGTCCTCCGACTCGGTCGGCTCGATCATCAGCGTGCCCGCGACGGGGAACGACATCGTCGGCGCGTGGAAGCCGTAGTCGATCAGACGCTTGGCGACGTCGTCGACCGTGATGCCGGTCTCCTCGCGGAGCGGCCGCAGATCGAGGATGCACTCGTGCGCGACCAGACCGTCGGCGCCGGTGTACAGCACCGGGTAGTGCCCGCGGAGCCGCGCGGCGAGGTAGTTCGCCGACAGCACGGCGGCACCCGTCGCCTCCCTCAGCCCGGCGGCACCCATCATGCGCACGTACGCCCACGAGATCGGGAGGACCCCCGCGGAGCCGTGGGCGGCCGCCGATACCGGTCCGCCCTCGACGCCGTACGTAGCGCGGCGCTGGGAGAACGGGTGCGACGGGAGGTAGGGCGCCAGGTGCGCCTTGGCCGCCACGGGTCCGACCCCCGGCCCCCCGCCGCCGTGCGGGATGGCGAACGTCTTGTGCAGATTCAGGTGCGACACGTCGCCGCCCAGGTCGCCGAACCGCGCGTATCCGAGGAGGGCGTTGAGATTCGCCCCGTCGACGTACACCTGACCCCCGGCGTCGTGCACCGCCTGCGCGATCTCGAGCACGTCGTGCTCGTACACGCCGTGGGTCGACGGGTACGTGATCATCAGCGCCGCGAGCTCGGCAGCATGGAGCGCGATCTTCGCCCGCAGGTCGTCGAGATCGACGTTGCCGGCCTCGTCGCACGCGACGACGACCACCCGCATGCCCGCCAGCACCGCCGACGCGGCGTTCGTGCCGTGCGCCGACGACGGGATGAGGCACACCGTGCGCCCCTCGTCGCCGTTCGCCCGGTGGAAGCCGCGGATCGCGAGGAGGCCCGCGAGCTCGCCCTGCGACCCGGCGTTGGGCTGCAGCGACACCGCGTCGTACCCGGTCATCTCGGCCAGCCACGTCTCGAGCTGCTCGATCATCGTGAGGTAGCCGTGCACGTCGGCCTCGGGCGCGAAGGGGTGCACGCGCGAGAACTCCGGCCACGACACCGCGGCCATCTCGCTCGCCGCATTGAGCTTCATCGTGCACGACCCGAGGGGGATCATGCCGCGGTCCAGCGCGTAATCGCGGTCGGCGAGCTGCTTGAGGTATCGCATCATGGCGGTCTCGCTGCGGTGGCTCGAGAACACCGCGTGCGTCAGGAACTCGTCGACCCGCCACAGCCCTTCGTTCAGTCCGCGCAGCGGCAGGGCGTCGTCGAGCGAGAGCTGTTCGGAACGCGGCAGTCCGAAGGCCTCCGCCACCGCCGCGAGATCGCGCGCCGTGGTGGTCTCGTCGACCGAGATGCCGACCGTGGCGTCGTCGACCCACAGCAGCTGGTAGCCGAGCGCGCGGGCGCGCTCGATCACGCGCCCGGCCGGACCGGGGGTGGTCACGCGGATCGTGTCGAAGAACGAATCGGATGCTGTCGACAGCCCGAACGCGCGCAGCTCGGCCGACAGCGCATCGGCCTTGCGTGCCACGTCCGTCGCGATCGCCCGGAGCCCGTCGGCACCGTGGTACACGGCGTACATCGCGGCCATGACCGCCAGCAGCACCTGGGCGGTGCAGATATTCGACGTCGCCTTCTCTCGGCGGATGTGCTGCTCGCGGGTCTGCAGCGACAGGCGGTAGGCGGGGTTGCCCGCGGCATCCTGCGAGACGCCCACCAGGCGCCCGGGCAGTTGACGTTCGAGACCGGCGCGAACGGCCATGTAACCCGCGTGGGGACCACCGAACCCGAGCGGCACGCCGAAGCGCTGAGTGGTGCCCACGGCGACGTCGGCTCCGAGCGATCCCGGCGAGCGCAGCAGCGTCAGCGCCAGGAGGTCGGCCGCCACGACGGCGAGCCCGCCGCGTTCCTGCACCGCACCGATGGCCGGGGTCGGATCCCAGACCCGGCCGGACGCCCCCGGGTACTGGACGAACACCCCGAAGGCGTCGGGAACGGCGCGGTCGGCCTGACCGCCCGCCGCCTCCCAGACCCGGAAGTCGACCACGACGATCTCCACACCGACGGCCGCGGCGCGGTGCTCGAGCACGGCCTTCGTCTGGGGAAGCGCGTCGATGTCGACGAGGAACACGTCGCTCTTCGACTTCGACGCACGACGAGCCAGCAGCATCCCCTCGACGGCGGCGGTGGCTTCGTCGAGCATCGAGGCGTTCGCCGTGGCGAGGCCGGTGAGGTCGCTCACCATCGTCTGGAAGTTGATCAGCGCCTCCAGCCGGCCCTGCGAGATCTCGGGCTGGTACGGCGTGTACGCGGTGTACCAGGAGGGGTTCTCCAGCACGTTCCGCGCGATCACCGACGGGGTGACGGTGTCGTAGTAACCGAGGCCGATCATCGGGCGCGCGGGCCGGTTGTCGCCCGCGAGTTCCCGCAGCTCGTCGAGGGTCTCGGCCTCGCTCGCGGCCTCGGGGATCGAGGTGGTCTCGCGGCGACGCACGTGGATCGACGCCGGGACGGCCGCCTGCACGAGGGCGTCGACCGACTCGTAGCCGAGCGTGTCGAGCATGCGGCGCTGGGCGGCGGCGTCGGTTCCGATGTGCCGGTCGACGAAGGGCGTGGTCACGCCGCGCCTCCCGTGAGTGCGACGTACGCCGCGCGGTCGAGCAGGTCGGCCGACGCCGAGGAGTCGACGCGGATCTTCAGCAGCCATCCGTCGCCGAACGGATCGCTGTTGACGAGCGACGGGTCGTCGACGACGGCGTCGTTGATCTCGACGACCTCACCGGAGAGCGGCGCGTAGAGCTCCCCGACCGACTTCGTCGACTCGATCTCGCCGCAGACCTCCGCGGCTGCGACGACTGAGCCGACGGCGGGGAGGTCGACGAAGACCACGTCGCCGAGCTTGTCGGCGGCGAAGTCGGTGATGCCGACGGTGGCGACGGCGTCGTCCGACGCGATCCACTCGTGCTCGGCGGTGTAGGACAGGGCGTCGAGATCGGTCATTTCTTCCTCCGGTAGAACGGCAGAGCGGTCACGGTTGCGGGGATGCGCGTGCCGCGCACATCGATGGCGAGTTCGGTTCCGAGGGAGCTCGACTCGGGCGAGACGAAGGCGAGGGCGATCGGATGCTGCAGGGTCGGGCTCAGCGCACCGCTGGTGACCTCGCCGACCCGGGCGTCTCCGTCGTACACGGCGTAGCCCGCGCGCCCCGCGCGCTTGCCGCCCGAGACGAGACCGACGAGCACGGGCCGATCCGCGGTATCGGCGGCGAGTCCGCCTTTGCCGACGAAGTCGTCCTTGTCGAGCGCGACGGCGCGAGCGAGTCCCGCCTGGGCGGGAACGACGGTGCGCGAGAGCTCGTGGCCGTAGAGCGGCATACCCGCCTCGAGACGCAGCGTGTCGCGCGCCGCGAGGCCGGCGGGCACGAGCCCGAACGTTTCGCCGGCTGTCAGCAGGGCGTCCCAGAGGGCGACGGCCACCCGGTTCGGCACCAGCAGCTCGAAGCCGTCCTCTCCGGTGTACCCGGTGCGCGCGACGAAGAGGGAGGCGCCCGCGAAGGTGCCGCCGGTCCAGGCGTAGTACCCCAGGTCGGCGAGCGCGGTTCCGGTGATGTCGATCCCCGCCGTCGCTTCGACGATGTCGCGGGCCCGCGGCCCCTGGACGGCCAGGAGCGCGGTCTGGTCGCTGACGTCTTCGACGCGGGGCAGCTCGCCTCCGAGCACGCTCGCGAAGTCCCCCTCGACGGGGCCGTCGAGGAAGGCGTGCACGCGCGCCCAGGCGGCGAGCGCCGCGTCCAGCGCCCCCGCGACGGCTGCACGATTGCCCGCGTTGGCGATCACGAGGAAGTACTCCTCCGCCGTGCGATACACGATGACGTCGTCGACGATGCCGCCGTCGTCGGCGAGCACGAACGAGTACTTCGCCTTGCCGACGGGCATGGCCGAGACGCGACCGGCGAGCGCGTAGTCGAGGAAGTCGGCGGCGCGGCCGTCGTGCACCCAGAACTCGGCCATGTGCGAGATGTCGAAGAGTCCGGCGGCCTCGCGAACGGCGTGGTGCTCCGCGAGGTCGGAGGCGTAGCGCACCGGCATGAGCCACCCGCCGAAGTCGGTGAAGGCGGCGCCGAGCGACTCATGTCGCTCGCGAAGCGAGGTGTAGCGGGGTTCTGACATCGAGTTCTCCCGGTGGTCGGGTGCCACCTCCCGGTGGCGGGAACTCCCCCTCTGTCATGGGCCTGAGAGTTTCAGCTCGGCATCGAAGAGCGGATGCTGCGCCTTTCACCGTCGGCGGACGCCGAGCACCGCTCGGCATCGCTTTCCAGAGTGGCCCGATCGGCGCGGTACGCGTACCTGAGAGATTGGCGGGGAGGCTTGCTCCTTCGGTGCCCGGCTGGATTCTGCCGAGGCTCTCCCGCAACGATCATGGGGCCGTATGGACTTGTCGCGATCAGCATAGCGCTCGGGGCTCGCGACACCAGGTCAGGCGGTGCAGGCCCCGGAGGCGACCGGGGTGTCGAACTCGCCCAGACGCGCGATCACGGGGTCGAGTTCGACCGGGGTCATGGCGTATCCCACGTCGTCGTCGCTGTCGGAGCGCGCGAAGACGACGCCGGCCACCTCGCCCGACGGAGTGAGGAGCGGCCCGCCCGAGTTGCCGGGACGCACGATGGCCGACAGGGCGTAGATGTCACGGGGCGCCGAGCTCGAATCGTAGATGTCGGGAACGCTCGGCGTACCGACCGAGACGACCTGCGCATTGCCCGAGGTGAACGGACCCCCGTGCGGGTAGCCCTGAACCACCGCGGCCGAACCGACCGGAAGGGTGTCGGCGATCGCGAGGGGCGTCGCATCCAGTCCGTCCACCGCGATGACGGCCAGGTCGTCCACGGGGTCGAAGTAGACGATGCGTCCGTCCTGCGCCGGTCGCCCCGGGAGTTCGACCACGGGCTGCTCGACCCCGGCGACCACGTGGGCGTTCGTCACGATGCGGTCGGGGGCCACGGCGAATCCGGTGCCGGTGGCCGTGATGCCGCACGCGTAGGCGACGCCGGTGATCTTCGCGACCGACTGGGCTGCGGCGGTGAGTGCGGGGTCGTCGAGCGATACCGCGGGGGCGGCCGGAACGAGCGCCGGTTCGAGCAGCTCGCCCAACCGGGGAAGGCCGTCGCCGAACACCGAACCGCGCAGCTGGGCGAGGGTGGCCCGCACGGGGGCCGGTGTGACGTTGTCGATGGTCCGCAGAACGGTCGACGACGCGAGCGCGCTGGAGATGACGGGGGTTCCCGTGGAGACCAGCGCTCCACCGAGGAACGAGATCGCGAGCGCGGCCCCGACGAAGCTGGCGAGTCCGCCGAGGATCCGTTCCGGCACGCGCAGCTTGATGCGGTCGACGCCTCGTCGCAGCGACCGCCCGATGGCCGAGCCAGCGGCCGCACCGAGGAGCAGCAGACCGATGCCGACCGAGATGACCGTCACGAGACGCCACGACGGGTCGGAGACCCACGACCCGGCGAGCGGCATCAGCCAGTAGGCGACCGCCGCGCCGAGCGCGATGCCCGCGAACAGCCCGACGCTGGCGAGCAGGCCGCGGCGCAGTCCGACGATCGCCGATACGACGAGCAGCACGATGAGAACGACATCGACGACGAGCACGGGTACCTCCTCCGCACAGCGTAGGGGTGGTGGCTGAGCGGGTCCTGGTTTGTGCTTCGAGTCGCTGTGACTATAAGATCGTCGCGAGGTAATGGTCACCATGACACAAAGCACGTCTCCCGAACCCGCTCGCGTCGCCGTCTCGACGGTGATCTTCAGCCTGCGGCGCACCGACGACTCCGCGCCGGCCGAGCTCATGCTGCCTCTCGTCCGCCGTACCCGCGACCCGTTCGACGGCCTGTGGGCGCTGCCCGGTGGATGGCTCGATCCCGCCGAAGAGCTGGAAGACGCAGCATCCCGCACCCTCGCCGAGACCACCGGGCTCTCGGCCAGCTATCTCGAGCAGCTCTACGCGTTCGGCGGGGTCGACCGCTCCCCCGCTCGCGTCGTCTCTATCGTCTACTGGGCACTGCTGCGCGCCGACGAGGTCGACGCCCAGGTCGCCGCGCACGCAGCCCAGGGCGACGCCCCGGAGAACGTCGAGTGGTTCGATGCCGCGTCGCTCCCCCGCCTCGCCTTCGATCACAACGAGATCGTCGAGTACGCGCTCTGGCGCCTGCGCTCCAAGGTCGGCTACAGCCGGATCGCACACGGGCTGCTGCCCCCGGAGTTCACGCTGGCGGAGCTGCGCGAGGTCTACGAGTCGATCCTCGGCCGCCGACTCGACCCCGCCAACTTCCGCCGCCAGGTCGAAGGGTCCGGCACCCTCTTCCCCACCGACCGCTTCCGCACCGGAAGCCACCGCCCCGCCCGCCTGTACCGCTACGACCCCGACGTCGAGCTCGCCGAGCGCGGTCCGTTGACCGCACGCCACTGATGGGAGCCCCCATGACCGCGACACCCCTCACCCTCGACCTTCGCCGCGGCGACGGCCCCCCGCTCGACCCGTCGGTCGACCACGAGATCCAGGCGATCGTGGCCGGCGAGTCGCTCAACTCCACGTGCACCACCGACCTCGCCGCGGGCCCGTGGAACTTCGACACCCGCCCCGGATACGGTCCCGGTTCGTCGATGGGCGACGTGATCCCGACGGGGTCGCCACGACAGGGCGAGCTGCCGCAGGAGTATCGCGACGCCTCCGACGAGGAGCTCGACGCCCGCGTGCGCGCCGCGAAAGCGACCCTCGGCGACCGTGCCGTGGTGCTGGGGCACTTCTATCAGCGTGAAGAGGTCGTGCGTCACGCCGACTACGTGGGCGATTCGTTCCAGCTCGCCAACGCGGCCAAGGCCCACCCCGAGGCGGAGGCCATCGTCTTCTGCGGCGTGCACTTCATGGCCGAGACCGCCGATCTCCTCTCCCGCCCCGAGCAGGCGGTGATCCTGCCCAACCTCGCCGCCGGATGCTCGATGGCCGACATGGCCGACATCGACCAGGTCGAAGAGTGCTGGGAGCAGCTCGAAGACGTCTTCGGCGACCTCGAGGCGGTGGACGCCGACGGGCGCGTGCCGGTGATCCCCGTCACCTACATGAACTCCTCCGCCGCCATCAAGGGCTTCGTCGGACGCCACGGCGGCATCGTCTGCACGTCGTCGAACGCCCGGACGGTGCTCGAGTGGGCGTTCGCCCGCGGGCGCCGGGTGCTCTTCTTCCCCGACCAGCACCTCGGCCGCAACACGGCCAAGGCGATGGGCGTACCGCTCGAGCAGATGCCCATGTGGAACCCCCGCCGCCCCCTCGGCGGCAACGACGACGCGACCCTCCTCGACAGCCGCGTGATCCTGTGGCACGGCTTCTGCTCGGTGCACCGGCGCTTCTCGGTCGAACAGATCGACAAGGCGCGCGCCGAGCACCCGGGTGTCCGTGTGATCGTGCACCCCGAGTGCCCGATGGACGTGGTGGATGCGGCGGACGAGGCCGGATCCACCGACTACATCCAGAAGGCCATCGCCGCCGCGACCGAGCCCACGACGTTCGCGATCGGCACCGAGGTGAACCTCGTGCAGCGTCTCGCCGCGCAGTACCCGCAGCACGAGATCTTCTGCCTCGACCCCGTCGTCTGCCCGTGCTCGACGATGTACCGCATCCACCCCGGCTACCTCGCCTGGGTGCTCGAGGCGCTCGTCGCCGGAGAGGTGCTGAACCGCATCACCGTCCCCGCGTCGGTGTCGGAGCCCGCGACCGTCGCCCTGGAACGGATGCTGGCGGCCAAGCCGTGAGCGAGCTCTCGGGCCAGGGCGTGTCCCACCCGTCGGTGGTGGTCGTCGGATCGGGCATCGCCGGGCTGACCGCGGCCCTGCATGCGCTCGAGGCGGGCTGCCGTGTCACCGTCGTCACCAAGGGCTCGTTGAGCGAATCGAACACGCGGTACGCCCAGGGCGGCATCGCCGCGGTCTGGACGCCGACCGACAGCGTCGACGACCACGCGCACGACACTCTCGTCGCCGGCGCCGGCCTGAACGACGAGACCGCGGTGCGCACGCTCGTCACCGAGGGCCCCGCTCGTGTCGAGGAACTCATCGCCCGCGGAGTGGCCTTCGACCGCGACGCCGACGGCACGGTGAGCGCCGGGCTCGAGGCCGCCCATTCCGCCGCTCGCGTGCTGCACGCCGGCGGCGACGCCACCGGCGCGGCCATCGAGGCGGCCCTCGTCGCACGGATCCGCGAGAGCGGGGCCGCGATCGTCGCGCACGCGCTCGTCGTCGACCTCGCCCTCGATCGCGGCCGTGTCGTCGGCGTCGTGGTCCTCCACGGCGGCGAGCGCCGCACGATCGCCGCCGACGCGGTCGTGCTCGCCACCGGCGGCGCCGGACAGCTGTACGCCCACACGACCAACCCGACGGTCGCCACCGGCGACGGGGTCGCCCTCGCCCTCCGCGCCGGAGCGGCCGTCGCCGACCTCGAGTTCGTCCAGTTCCACCCGACCGTCCTGCCGGGGCGCGCGGGATTCTCCGCAGACGCCGCCGCGCCGTTCCTCATCTCCGAGGCCGTGCGCGGCGAGGGCGCGGTGCTCCGCGACATGACGGGCCGCCGGTTCGCCTTCGACGCGCACCCCGACGGCGAGCTGGCCCCGCGCGACGTGGTCGCGCGGGCGATCGACCGCGCGATGGCGACCCAGGGCGGCGCGCCGGTCGTGCTCGACGCCACCGCGCTCGGGGCCGAGTTCCTCGCACGTCGCTTCCCGACCATCGACCGCACCGTCCGCGAGCGCGGCTACGACTGGTCTCGCGAACCCATCCCCGTCACCCCCGCCGCGCACTACCTGATGGGCGGCGTCGTGACCGACCTCGACGGCCGCACGACCGTTCCCGGCCTGTACGCGGCGGGCGAGGTCGCGCGCACCGGAGTGCACGGCGCCAACCGACTCGCGTCGAACTCGCTCCTCGAGGGCGCGGTGTTCGGTGCGCGGGTGGGCGACGTGGTCGCCGCCGACGCCGCATCCGGTGGCTGGCCGGTCCCCGCTGCGCTTCCCGCCTCGCTCCTCGAGCCCCCCATCACCGCTCCCGCCGAGCCGTTCTCCCGCGTCGCGCTGCAGCGGCTGCTGTGGGCGCATGCTGCGCTCACCCGCACCGCCGACGGCCTCGGCCACGCCGCATCCGTGCTCGCCGCCTGGTGCGCCGAGCCGCGTGCGGCTCGCACGGTCGCCGATCACGAGGACGCCCACCTGCTGCTCGTCGCCGCGCACGTCGTCGACGCCGCTCGCCGCCGCCCCTTGTCGGTCGGGGCCCACCACCGCGCCGACGGCACGACGCCGGACACGCTGCGCCCCGCCGCCGCGTCGCACGCTCCCCTGCAACGGGTTCTCGAAGGGACCAACGCATGATGAACCGCGCCCACATCGACCGCGTGGTCGCCGCAGCCCTCGATGAGGACGCCCCCTGGGGCGACGTCACCAGCGAGAGCCTCATTCCCGAGACGGCGACGGCGCGGGCCGAGCTCGTCGCGCGGGAGAGCGGAGTCTTCAGCGGCGGCGAGGTCTTCGCCGCCGCGTTCCGACTGACCGACGACCGTATCTCCGTCGAGCTGCTCGTCGACGACGGTGCCGCTTTCGCGCCCGGTGACGTGCTCGCCCGGGTGACAGGACCCGCCCGCGGCGTGCTGACCGCCGAACGGATCGGGCTCAACTTCACCCAGCGCATGTCGGGGATCGCGACCCTGACCGCCGCCTATGTCGCCGAGGTCGCCCACACCGGCGCGCGGATCGTCGACACCCGCAAGACGACCCCCGGGCTCCGTGCGTTCGAACGGCACGCGGTGCGCAGCGGCGGCGGTCACAACCACCGCTTCTCGCTCTCCGACGCGGTCATGGCGAAGGACAATCACCTCGCCGTCCTCACCGCGACGGGGCTCTCGGTCACCGCCGCACTGCAGGGTGCCATCGCCCGCCTCCCCCACACCACGCACGTCGAGGTCGAGGTCGACCGACTCGACCAGATCGACGCGGTGCTCGCCGCGGGGATCGGGACGATCATGCTCGACAACTTCTCGCTCGACGACCTGCGCGCCGGCGTCGAGCGGGTCGCCGGCCGTGCCACGGTCGAAGCATCCGGCGGAGTGAACCTCGAGACGGTGCGGGCGATCGCCGAGACCGGCGTCGACGTCATCTCGGTTGGCGCCCTCACCCACTCCGCGCGCGCTCTCGACCTCGGACTCGACATCGCCATCGACGCGGACTGACCCGTGCGGTATCTCGACAACGCCGCGACCACCCCGGTGCGCGCCGAGGTGCTCGAGGCGATGATGCCGTTCCTCACCCGCTGGTTCGGCAACCCGTCGAGCCACCACACGGTGGGCGAGGCCGCGGCATCCGCCCTCGACGACGCGCGTTCGCGGGTCGCTGCGGTGCTCGGCATGCGCCGAGGCGACGTCGTCTTCACCTCCGGCGGCACGGAGGCGAACAACCTCGCCGTCAAAGGGATCGCCGTCGCGGCGCAGGCGAACCGGGGCGCGCGGCGCGTCGTCACGACGCCGATCGAGCACGAGTCGATCCTGCAGTCGGCCGACTACCTCCGGCGCATCCACGGGTTCGACATCGACGTGCTCCCCGTCGACGCCACCGGCCGTGTCGACGCGGCAGATCTCGCCGCCGCGATCGGCGACGACACCGCGATTGTGTCGATCGGCTACGCGAACAACGAGATCGGCACGATCCAGGATGCGGCGGCCCTCGGCGCTGCGACGCGTGCGCGCGGGGTGCCGCTGCACCTCGACGCCGTGCAGGCGGCCGGGTGGTTGCCGTTGCGCGACCTCGGGGCCGATGCCCTCACTCTCGCCGGCCACAAGCTCGGCGCGCCGAAGGGTACGGGCGTGCTGGCCGTGCGCGGACGCATCCCGCTCGAGCCGCTCCTGCACGGCGGCGGTCAGGAGCGCGGCCGCCGGTCGGGCACCGAGGACGTGGCCGGTGCGGTCGGGATCGCCACCGCCCTCGAGCTCGCCGAGGCCGAGCACGCGGAGTCCGCGGCCCGGGTGGGCGCGCTCCGCGACGCCTTCGTCGCCCGCGTGCTCGCGACGGTGCCCCGCGCCGCCCTCACCGGCCATCCTGCGCTGCGCCTCCCGGGGACGGCGAGCTTCGTCTTCCCCGGCACCAGCGGCGAGGCGATCCTGCTCGAACTCGAGAGGCGCGGGGTCGTCTCCTCCAGCGGGTCGGCGTGCGCGGCCGGCAGCGATGATCCGTCGCACGTGCTGACCGCGCTCGGCCTCGACGCCGACGTCGCCCGCACGGCCGTGCGGTTCACGTTCCCGCACGATCTGAGCACGCCCCCCGACGACGTCGCCGACGCCCTCGCCGCATCCGTCGCCGCCGTAGGATCGGCCGGGTGAGCACTCCCGCGGTCACGATCGTCGTCCCGGGCTACGACGTGGCCGAGTACGCCGCCGACGCGCTCGACTCGCTCCGCGCACAGACCCGCCGCGACTGGACGGCCGTGCTCGTCGACGACGCGTCCACCGACGGCACCGGCGAGATCTTCGCCGATGCCGCCGCATCCGACCCGCGCTTCCGCGTGGTGACCCACGTGCACCAGCGCGGTCTCGGCGCCGCGCGCAACGCCGGGCTCGACCTCGCCGACACCCCCTATCTCGGCTTCCTCGACGCCGACGACCTGCTGACACCCGACGCGCTCGAGACGCTCCTCGGCACGCTCGACGCCTCCGGAAGCGACTTCGCCGTGGGCGCGTACGTGCGGCTCCGCCCCGACGCCGACGGGCACTACCGGCCCGGGGTCGTCCAGCCCTGGGTGGCGGCGGCGACCGACCCCGCGCGCGTCGGTACGACGCTCGAGGCGCACCCCGCAGCATCCGGCAACATCGTGGCGTGGTCGAAGGTCAGCCGCACCGACTTCTGGCATCGCACCGCACTCCGCTTCCCGGAGGGCCGCCTGTACGAAGACCAGGTCGTCGCGCAGCTGATGTACACCCGGGCCCGCGCCTTCGACGTCGTGCCCGACGTGGTCGTGCACTGGCGTCAGCGCGCCGACGGGTCGTCGATCACGCAGCGCACGGCCCGCCTCGACGTGCTGACCGACTACCTCGAGGCGCTGCGGGCCGGCATCGGCATCCTGGATGCCGCGGGGCACACCTCCGCCGTCGCGGAGCGCGTGCGCCTCGTGCGTGCGATGGACCTCCCCCCGCTGCTCGAGATCGCCCGCAGCCACCCCGACGACGCCTACCGCCGTGCGGTGGAGGAGTTCGAGCGCGACCTCGCCGCGCTCTGACAGGACTCGATCGGGGCCTTCCTGCGCGATGTAAGCCCTGGTCGCGGCACCTCGGCGATCCCCCTGCCGCCGGAGATGGCACGGCAGTCCGACCTCCACGTCAGCGTTCCCCGCGGAGCACGCGCGCCACGCGGCTCCGGCAGGATCGGCCACCGCGACAGGGACCAGTGGCGCAGAGACATCGCGCTGCGCCGTCACCTGGAGGCGCTGGGATGGACCGTGCTGCAGGTTACCCAGCGGGATCTTCAGGACCCCACCGGGTTCCTGTCCGACCTGTCCGCCGCCCTCTCGCGCTGAGGTGCCGCAACTCGGGGTCACCCTGCCGGGTAAGGCCCCGAGTTGCGGCACCTCACGCGCTCAGCCGAGCGCCGTGAGGGTCAGCGTGCCGCGGTAGGTGCCGTCGGCGATCTCGACCGGCAGCTTGAACAGCAGGTCGGCGCCCAGCCGCGCCGAACCCGCTGCGTGCCCGGCGTCGGCCGAGCCGAGCGTGGCCGAGACGCCCAGTCCGGTACCGCCGTCGAGCGCGGGCGCCACGGCCGTCCCCGCACGCGCACCGGCGCCGGACTCCACGATCTTCGGGGTCCAGCCGAGGTGCTCGGCTCCGAACGTGCCGGCGGTGCCGGCGAAGTCGGTCACCTGACCCGACAGCGACCATGCTCCAGCCGAGCGACGGGTATCGGTCACGCGGATCGGATGGATCTCACCTGTCGCCTGGAAGTACCCCGGGCCCTGCACGGCCTCGCCCAGATCGACGGGGTCGTTCGATCCGTCGATGCTCCAGACGAACTCGCCCTCCGCGATCTGCGGCACCGCGACCTGCACCTGCTGGGAGGCCTGCAGAGGGCCGGAAGCAACCGCTTCGTCCACCGCTCGGAGCACAGGGCGCCCCTTGTCGGCGTCGAACGCCCACACCTGTGAGAAGTCCCATCCGATGGCCTCGTACGTCGAGGCGGAGGCCAGCTCCTCCGCGGTGCGGTCGGCGCCGTTGCGGTTCCCCGCGGTGCCGCCGGTCACGGCAGCACCGTTGACACGGGCCGTCGCGAGCGACAGGTTGTCGCTGTAGGTGGGTACGCCGTTCTCGCGAGCGACGATGCGGGCCCGCGGAGCGTTGGCCGTAGTGACCTCTCCGCTGACGACGACGTTGCCGCGCACCTGCGTGCCCGAGTAGCCGTAGCCGCTGAGGATGCCGCCGTTCTGCACCTCGGCGCGCACGTCGGCGCCGACGACGTAGTTCTTCGTCAGCACGCCCGTGGCGGAGTTCCAGGCGACCAGGCCGCCGGTCTCCCAGTTCGACACGACCTTCGCGTCGACGGTGTAGCTCGAGCGCACCTCGCCGGTGTTCTCGGCGGCGATCGGCGCGGTACGCCACCCGCCCGTGACCTCGGCACCGCGGACGAAGACCTCGTCGATCAAGCCGGCGTTGGCGACCGCGACAACGGCGACGCGTGTCGTCTGCACGTAGGGCGCCGGCACCGTCGAGACCGGATCGACGAAGCCCAGCCGGCGGATCACGCCCGAGTTGTTGAGGATGAACGCCTTCGACGCGCTGCCCTCGACCTCGAGCCCGACGATCTTGTGCCCGTTGCCCTCGATCGTGCCGAGGAAGGACGGCACCGGGGTCCAGGGCTTCGTCAGGGTGATGTCGGCGGTGAGGGTGAAGGTGGCCATCGGATGCTGCGCGATGAGCGCGAGGTCGGCCTCGTCGTCGATCGTGTAACCGTTGGTCCCGCCCTCGCCGAGCGGGTTGTCGATCGCCTGGGTCGTGATGCGGGCGAGGAAGCCTCCGCCGTTGCGTACCGCTGCGGTGAGCGTCGAGGCGCTGTCGACCTGCGACACCGTGCGGCTCATCGCGGCGGACGCACTCTTGTCGGCGTAGACGTCGGCGTTGTACCTCGTGCCCGCGGGAAGGAAGTCGAGCGGGATCGAGATCTGGCCGGCAGCGTCCGCCCCCGCCGTCACGGCGATCCAGAACTCCCCGTCCGAGGTCTCACGCACGACCGCGGTGGTGGCACCGATCGCGCTCTGCGGCAGCATCCGGCTCTGCTTCCATGTCGTGGGCAGGTTCGCGATGACATCGCCGACCAGGTCGTGGTACTGCCCGCCGGGGGCGAGGTGGTCGGGGCGCTCGGAGAGCTGCAGGTACGGCATCGAGTAGACGACCGTCGACGCGAGCTGGTGCGCCCAGGTGACGTTGCCGCCCGATCCCGACAGCAGGAAGGGCGTGTAGTCGGCGGTACCGGCGACCAGGCGCGTGAACGGCGCCAAGGTCTGCTGGTTCGCGCTGTAGCCCGACTGGAGGCCCTTGATCGCTTCGCGTCCGAGCTCGTTCGGGTAGGTGCGGTTCAGACCGGTCGGCTCGAGCGGGTTGTGGTAGATCACCATGAGCTGGCGGGCCGCGGAGTCGCGGGCGAAGTCGCGGAAGAAGTTGACCTTGGTCTCGGTCTCCTCGTTCGTGTGGTCGACCTTGGTGCCGGCGATCCCCGTCGCGCGCACGAGGTCGAGATAGGCCTCGCGCAGGTCGGGGTTCTGCAGGCTGACCTGCGGGTAGGGGCTCGCCGAGTCGTACACGACGCCGCCGGTGAACGTGCTGTCGACGCCCGCTGCCTTGTCGTAATCGGTCCAGAGCCACACCGACACAGGGAACTCCTTCGCCCTCCCGCGCTCGACGAGGGCCGCGATGTTCGCGAAGCGCTGTGCCGTGGTCGAGCCCCACGAGGAGTGCGTGAGGTTGCCCTCGATGAGGATGCCGGGGATCCGGGCCTCGGATGCCGCGTCCAGGAGCGCCCGCATTCCGGCGACGCTCTGGTCGTTGGTCGTCAGTGTCGACCAGGCGTTCGTGCCCGGCTCGATCCAGCTCGTGTCGCCGCCCGGGAACACGGTCGTGTCGATCGGGGGGTTCACGGCGGTCACGATGTCGGAGTTGGTGAAGTCGGTCAGGTTGTCGGCGATCGTGATGACACGGAACGGCGAGTGCGGGCTCTCGGCCTTGACGGTGAACGTGCCCTGCCCGTTGTCGGTCGCCCAGTAGTAGGTCGAGATGACGCCGCCCCGGGTGGTCTTCAACGCGATCGCGGGCCAGTCGAGGATGTTCGCCTCGGTGATGTTCGCGAAGTGCCCGTCGGGGGTCTCCACCGTGGGCAGCACCGTGATGTCGCGGTCGCCCGCGGCGTCGAAGCTCGACCGGGAGAAGCTGTTCTGCAGGTCGTCGATCGTGCTCGCCGTCACCGCCTGGTAGGTCAGGGTCGACGCCGGGTCGAACGAGAACGCGGTGTCTTCGCGCGAGACGACCGTACCGACCAGCGACGGGTCGAGCACGTAGCGGACGGCCACGCCGGTGTCGAACGCGCGCACCTCGACGGAGACGAGCGACCCGTCGCCCTTCCGCAGCGGGATCACGCTGGTGTTCCGGTGGTCGCGGCCGGTGTCGTTCAGGCCCATCAACGGGTACGACTCATCGGTCGTCGAGGTGGTGGCGGTGCCCAGAGAGACCCCCTGACCCCAGTCGACACCGTCGACGACGAGGCCGAGGGCGGAGTCGCGGACGATCGTGCGACCGTCTTGCGTGACGGAGTAGGTGAGGTCTCCCGCGGCGTCGGTGCGCAGGGTCGCCACGGTCGCGCCGTCCGGGCTGGTCACGGCGGACGACGACGTCAGGTCGGTGACCGTCGGGGTCGGGGTCGAAATGGGCGTGGAAGTGGGTGTCGAGACGACGGGGGCCGCCTTCTCGGCGACTGCTCCGAGATGCGGGCGCAGCGTCGCCGCATCCATCCGCCAGATCGACCCGAAGTCCCAGCCGACCGCCTCGAACGTCGACTGCTGGGTCAGCTCGGCAGAGGTCTTCGACAGGCCCTGGCGATCGGCCGCGGTGCCCGTGACGGTGCCGCCCGCCGTGCCCGTGGTCAGACGGATCGAGTCGAGCGCGAGGTTGTCGGCATAGGTCGCGCCGCGGCTTCCGACACTGGTGTTGTTCTGACCGTTGATGCGACCGATGTTGTTCGCGGACTGACCCGACCCCTGGGTGACCGAACCGTCGAGGGCGACCGCACCGCGGATCGTGGCCGTGCTGTAGCTGTACCCGGCGATCATGCCGATGTTGCGCGTGGCGGTGGAGACCGTGCCGCTGACGTAGACGTTCATGATCTTCTCGGCGCCGGCATTGTCGTTGCGTGCGGTGATGCCGCCCGCCTCCCAGCCCGAGACGACCGACCCGCGGAAGTAGCTGTTCTGGATGATGCCGCCACCCATGTTGTCGGCGACGAGGCCGCCGGTGCGCCACCCGCCGTCCACCGAACCGAGCGCGTAGACCTGGTCGATGAGCCCGTAGTTGTGAGCGGCGACCGTCGCCTTCTTCGTGGCGGTCGTCTGCGACTCGGCCGCGCTGGTTCCCGTGATCGAGACCTGGCTGAAGCCGATCCGTTCGACCGTGCCGCGCTGCGCGTTGATGAGAGCCGCGGTCTTGTTGACGCCGTTGGACGCCTGGTAAGCCGCCGACGTCGAGTAGTCGATCGAGAGTCCGAAGACCGTGTGCCCGGCACCGTCGAGCACGCCGGCGAAGCTGTTGATCATCGGAACCGGAGCGGAGAGCGCGATGTCGGCGCCGAGCTCGTAGTGCGCGGCGGCGGCGGCTGTTCCGGCCGTGTCGGCGTTGACGTTCTGGATGAAGGTCGAGAACTCTGCCGCGTCGTCGATGACATAGGGGGCCTCGGCGGTTCCGGAGCCCTCGAGAGCGGATGCGGCGCCCCCGGCGAACGTCGCGACGAGTACGCCGGCGGCGACCACCGCAGCGGTGACACCTCCGCCGAGGAGGAGAGGAAGCCGGCGCTTCGGGGCGGCGAACAGAAGAGGCATGGTTCTCCCTGGCTGGCGGGCGTGCGCGCGCGGCGCGTCCGCGGGGACGATGGGTTCGGGTACCGTCACCGTCCCGCGGCCCGAAGAACGCGGGATGTGCACGACGGTGAACGAGACATCGCGCGCGGACGAACACTCCGCGTGCCCTCTCGCGCTGAGGTGCCGCGACTCGGGATCACCGCGCGGCGTGAGACCCCGATTCGCGGCACCTCACGCGCTCGGCTCAGCCGGCCGTCTGCTCCTCGGTCAGCACGCGGGTGGCTGCCAGCTGCTCGGCTGCGAGGCTGGCGTACAGGCCGCCCGCGGCGAGGAGCTGCGAGTGGGTGCCCGATTCCACGATCCGTCCGTCGTCGACCACGTGGATCACGTCGGCGCCGATCACCGTCGACAGGCGGTGGGCGACGGTGAGCGTCGTGCGACCACGGGCCGCCGCATCCAGCGCCTCTTGAACGATGCGCTCCGAGACGGTGTCGAGCGCGCTCGTGGCCTCGTCGAGGAGGAGCACCGGCGGATCCTTCAGCAGCACGCGCGCGATCGCGATGCGCTGCTTCTCTCCGCCCGACAGCCGGTAGCCGCGCTCCCCGACCACCGTGTCGTACCCCTTCTCGAACCCGGCGATCACGTGGTGGATGTTCGCCGACCGACAGGCGGCCTCGAGCTCGGCATCGGTCGCGTCGGGCCGGGCGTAGCGGAGGTTCTCGCGGATCGTCGAATGGAAGAGGTAGGTCTCCTGCGACACGATCCCGATCTGGTCGATCACCGACTCGGCGCGCAGGTCGCGCACGTCGGCGCCGGCGAACACCACCGCGCCCCCGGTCGCCTCGTACATGCGCGGTGCGAGGTAGAGGATCGTCGTCTTCCCCGCCCCCGACGGGCCTACGAACGCGACGTGGCGCCCGGGCTCGGCCACGAACGATACCCCGTCGAGCGTGGGACGCGCGGACTCCGCGGCGTCGGGGTAGCGGAACTGCACGTCGCGGAACTCGAGCCGCCCCAGCGGCCCCGCGGCCTGCGTCACATCGATCGCGTCGGGCTTGTCGGTGATCGCGGGAACCAGGTCGAGGTACTCGAAGATGCGCGCGAACAACGCCGCCGACGTCTGGAGGTCGAGGGCCACGCGCATGAGTCCCATCAGCGGCATGAGAAGTCGCGCCTGCACGGTGGTGAAGGCGACGATCGTTCCCGCCGTGACCGTCCCGCCGTCGCCACCCGTGACGAGGAACCCCGCCACTAGGTAGATCACGGCGGGCACGCTCGCCATCAGCACCTGCACCACGGCGAAGAATCCCTGGCCGCTCATCGCACGGCGCACCTGCAGACGCACCTGGTTGGTGTTCTCGTTGGCGAACCGCCCCGACTCGGCGCGCTGCCGGTTGAACGACTTCGACAGCAGGATGCCCGAGACGCTGAGCGTCTCCTGCGTGATGGAGGTGAGCTCCGACAGCGACTCCTGGGTCTCGCCCGCGATGCGCGCCCGCACCTGGCCGACCCGGCGCTGCACCAGCACAAGGATCGGCATCATCACCACGGCGATGAGGGTCAGCCGCCAGTCGATGAGCACCATCGCCACGAGCGAGGCGACGACGGTGACGGTGTTGCCCAGGATGCTGGTGACCGTGTTCGTGAGTACGCCGGAGACGCCGCCGACGTCGTTCTGGAGCCGTGACTGGATGACCCCGGTCTTGGTGCGGGTGAAGAAGCCGAGCTCCATCGCCTGCAGGTGGTCGAAGAGCCGCAGGCGCAGGTCTCCTGTCACCGCGTTGCCCACGGTGGCGGTGAGCCAGGTCTGACCGACGCCGAGCGCCGCCGACAGGAGGAAGAACGCGATCATCAGCACCACGAGCCGCACGAGCACCGGGATGTCCGGCGGCCCTCCGGCGACCGGGAACAGCCCGTCGTCGAAGATGCGCTGCACGAGAAGCGGCGGCACGACCGCCACGGCGGCACCGAGGACGACCAGGAGCGCGGTGATCGCGATGCGCCACCGGTAGGGACGGAAGAGCGCGACCACCCGCCTGCCGAGATTCGCCACCCGCGGGGCGTCGGCGTTGCGCTTGCGCTGCGCCTCGATGTCGACGCCGCGGAATCCGACGCCGCCTGCCATGCTCATGCCGGTCAGCCTACGTCCGCCCGTCGACACGGGGGGCGGGATGCTGCGGACGCTGGAGATTGTTCGCCATCGAGGGAATTTCGTGTCGGGGGTCCGCGTTACCGTGTTCGTGCCACCCGGTCCGGTGGCGACCAGCGCCCCGATTGCACGATGAGGAGCCACCTATGGCCGCCCCCGCCACCGACAGCATCCGACAGCCCCAGTCCGTCACGTCCGCATCGGGCGTCTCCCCCGAGCAGAGCCGGGTGATCTGGCTTCTCCTGGTCGCCGCGTTCGTGGCGATCCTCAACGAGACGACGATGGGCGTCGCGATCCCCGCGCTCATCGAAGACCTCGGCATCACGGCCGTCGCCGCGCAGTGGCTGACGACCGCGTTCATGCTGACCATGGCCGTGATCATCCCCATCAGCGGCTTCCTCCTGCGTCGGTTCAGCACGCGGCAGATGTTCATCGCCGCGATGTCCCTCTTCTCCGCGGGAACGCTCGTCGCCTTCCTCTCGGTCGGCTTCCCCATGCTGCTCGCCGCCCGTGTCATCCAGGCCTCGGGTACGGCCATCATGATGCCGTTGCTGATGACCACCCTCATGACGGTCGTGCCTCCGCACCTGCGCGGCCGCATGATGGGCCGGGTCAGCATCGTCATCTCTCTCGCGCCCGCGATCGGCCCGACCGTGTCGGGCTTCATCGTCGACACCATCGGCTGGCACTGGAACTTCGGACTCGTGCTCCCCATCGCCCTCGTCTCGCTCGCCATCGGCGCGAAGTGGATCCGCAACATCTCCGAGACCGAGCACAACCGCATCGACGTGCTCTCGGTGATCCTCTCCGCGATCGGCTTCGGCGGGGTCGTCTTCGGCCTGAGCCAGCTCGGCGGCCACGGTGAGGCGGATGCGGCGAGCGAACCCTCTTCTCCGCTGCTGCTCATCGTCGCCCTCGTCGGTGGCGCCGTCGCGCTCGTGCTCTTCGGCTGGCGGCAGCTGCGCCTCCAGCGCACCGACGACGCGCTGCTCGACCTGCGAGTGTTCCGGGTGCGCAACTTCTCGCTCGCCGTCGCCCAGCTCGGCGTCATGTCGCTCGCCTTCTTCGGCACGATCACGCTCCTCCCGCTCTACCTGCAGCAGGGGCTCGGACTCAATGCCGCCGAGAGCGGGTTGGTGCTTCTCCCGGGTGCGCTCGCGATGGGTCTCGCAGGTCCCGTCATCGGCCGCATCTACGACCGCCGCGGCACGAAGGTGCTGCTCGTTCCCGGCGCCGTCCTGGTGAGCGCGATGCTCTGGGCCTACGCCCTGCTCGCCACGACCACGACGCCGATCTGGCTGATCGTCGTCATGCAGACGCTGCTCTCGCTGGGCCTGGCTCTCTCCTTCACCCCGCTGATCACCGCCTCGCTCGGGTCGCTGCAGCCTCGTCAGTACTCGTACGGATCCGCCATCGTCAACACGCTCCAGCAGGTCGCGGGCGCGGCGGGCATCTCGATCCTCATCACGACCATGGCCTCCGTCATGGGTGCGTCGACCGAGACCGCCGCGGCCGCCGAGGCGGCGGGCGCGCGAGGCGCATTCCTCGTCGCCGCGATCATCTCGCTGCCGCTCCTCGTCGGTGCGTTCCTCGTCAAGAAGCCGGCCGACGCCCCCGCGGAACTGCCGCTCGCACACTGACGGCCCTCAGCGCCCTCGGGCTCGGTAGCCTGGCCTCGTGCAGACTACCGAGCCCGATCTCGTGCAGCAGCCCGTGCTCACCGACGCCCAATGGGAGCGGCTGACGTCCTACGGCGCGCCCGAAGACGTCGAGGTCGGCGAATACGCCTTTCGCTCCGGTGATCGCGCGTACGATCTCATCCTGGTCGACACCGCGCAGATCGATGTCGTACGTGATTCGCTGTGGTGGATCGGTGAGACGATCATTGCCTCGATGGGGGCGCGCACGTTCGTCGGCGAGCTGGGACTCCTCAACCACCAGGGAGCGTTCCTCTCCGCCCGGGTGACGCAGGCGGGCCGCATCCTGCGGGTCTCGGGCCCGTCGCTGCGGAAGCTCATGAGCGAGGACGACGAGCTCTGCGACATGTTGCTGCGCACCCTCTGGTACCGGCGCGAGTCGCTGCGCAAGGGCCCCGCCGCCCTCACGCTCAAGCTCGTCGGCGTCGAATCGTCGTCGGAGTTCCTCGCGCTCCGCCGCTTCGCCGAGCGCCTCGATCTCGTGCACTCCGCGGTCGAGGTCGACCTCGCCGACGAGACGTCGATGGCGAAGCACAAGTACTCCGAGGGCGACCTGCCCCTCGCCTACATCCAGGGCGAGCCTCTGCTGCGGGCGACGCCGGGCCTCGTCGCCGACAGGCTCGGCCTGAGCTACCAGGGCGAGGCGGACGAGATCGTCGACCTCGTCGTCATCGGCGGCGGACCCGCCGGTCTCGCGGCCGCCATCTACGGGGCCTCCGAGGGACTCAGCACCGTGCTGCTCGACTCCGTCGCGCCCGGAGGGCAGGCGGCGGCGACCTCCCGCATCGAGAACTTCCTCGGCTTCCCGTTCGGCGTGAGCGGCCGCGACCTCATCGGTCAGGCCTCGCTCCAGGCGCTGAAGTTCGGCGTCCGCGTGTACGCGCCGTGCGAGGCCGTCGACCTGCGCCCCGTCGACGAGGGCCTCGACATCACCCTCAGCGACGGGCGGATCGTGCACGCCCGCTCGGCGATCGTGACGTCGGGGGCCGCCTACCGCCGCCTCCCGCTGGATCGCTGGGACGACTTCGAGGGTGCCGGCATCTACTACGCCGCCACCCAGCTCGAGCTGCGCCACGTCACCGACGCGCCCGTCATCGTGGTCGGCGGGGCGAACTCGGCCGGCCAGGCCGCGCTCTTCCTGGCCTCGGGAGGGTGCCCGGTGCGTCTGGTGGTGCGAGGCCGAGACCTCAGGTCCCGCATGTCGACCTACCTCGTCGACCGGCTGCTCGAGGATGCACGGATCGACGTCGTGACGAGTGCGAACGTCACCGCACTCGACGGCGAGAGGCAGCTCGAGCGCGTGCGCATCGACGCCCTGGGCGAGGTCGACGCGCGAGGGCTGTTCTGCTTCATCGGCGCCGAGCCCGCCACGACGTGGCTCTCCTGTCTCGACCGCGACGGCGACGGGTTCCTGCGCACCGGCACCGACATCGCCGTGATGGACGTGGACTCGCCGTGGCGACGGCTCGGGCGGGAGCCGCTGCCGTTCGAGACGTCGATCCCGCGCGTGTTCGCCGCGGGCGACGTGCGCCGCGGGTCGATGAAGCGCGTGGCCGCGGCCGTGGGCGAGGGGTCGAGCGCCGTCGCGTCGGTGCACCGGGCGCTGGCCTCCTGACCCTCACTCCGGAAGGGGCACTCCCCCGGTCTGACAGGTCGGGCAGTACTGCGCCGCGCCTGTGGAGCCGGGCACATCATGCACGCTGCCTCCGCACACGGGGCAGGGCTCGCCGGTTCGCCCGTGCACGCGCATCGCGTCGACCTTCGCCGCTTTCTGCCGGGAGGGAACGATGCCGCGACGGGCCTCGGCCGCCTCGCGCAGCACGTCGACGACCGCACCGAAGAGCCGGTCTCGATCGTCGTCGCTCAGATCCACCGCGTGCGCGACGGGCGACAGCTTCGCGACGTGCAGGATCTCGTCGGAGTAGGCGCCCCCGATGCCGGCGATCGACTCCTGCTCCTGCAGCAGGGCGCGGATCTGTTGCGCCGCGAGCCGAGGGCCACATCGAACTGGGCGCGGGAGTAGGCGGGATCGAGGGGATCCGGACCGAGCTTGGCGATCGAGGCGACGTCGCGCACGTCGTCGACGACCGAGAGCCCGAGCGACAGGAACGACCCCGCGTCGGTGACCGTGAGGGACGATCCGCTGTCGAACTCCACACGCGCGAGGACCGGCGCATCCATCTGCTCGTCGAGGAGTGCCCACCCCGCGCGGCCGAAGCTGATCACCAGCCCGGCGCCGTCGGTGGCGATCTCCAAATGCTTGCCGAAGCGCCGCACTCCTGACACGGTCGCCCCGATCAGCTCGTCGAGCGGCCGGGCACGGGTCTTCAGCGCGCGGAACTCCTCGAGGTCGACGCCGACGATCCGCTGCGCGACGAGGTGCTGGTCGAGGAACTCGGCGAGCGCCTGCACTTCCGGTGACTCGGGCATGACAGCATCCTCCTCCTCCACCGCACCGGTGGGGCCCTTCGACAAGCCCGGGGACCGATTCCGCCGGCGCGCACGACAGAGCCCCGGTCGCCGAGCTCGTCGAAGCGACCAGGGCTGTGCCGGCACGGTCAGTGCGTGGGCGAACCGCCCGTGACCGCGATGGTCTCTCCGATGACGTAGCTCGACTCCTGCGAGGCGAGGAAGACGAACGGCGGTGCGAGCTCGACGGGCTGACCGGCACGGCCGATCGGCGTCTCCTCGCCGAACGCCTCGATCTTCTCGTTCGGCACGAAGGCGGGCTGCAGCGGCGTCCAGATCGGGCCCGGTGCGACGCCGTTCACACGGATGCCGCGCTCGATCAGCTGCTGGGCCATCGCGCGCGTCCAGTTCGCGATGCCGGCCTTCGACACGGCGTACTCGGCGAGCGACGGAGACGGGACGAAGCCCTGGATGCTGGACGTCGTGATAATCGACGCTCCGGGCTTGAGGTGCGGCGACGCCGCCTTCGTCAGCCAGAAGAGCGGGTAGATGTTGGCCTTCAGTACGTGGTCGAGGGTCTTCGTCTCGAAGTCGTCGATGCTGTCGACGGTCGGCATCGTGCCGGCGTTGATCACGAGGATGTCGAGACCGCCGAGCTCGGCGACCGTCTTCTCGACGATCTCCTTGTCGACGCTCTCGTCCTGCAGATCGCCGGGGAGCAGCACGGCCTTGCGGCCTTCCTTCTCGATGAGGGCGGCGACCTCTTCGGCCTGCTCCTGCTCCTCGGGGAGGTAGCTGAGAGCGACGTCTGCGCCCTCACGGGCGTAGGCGATGGCCACCGCTCGGCCGATGCCGGAGTCGGCGCCGGTGATCAGGGCCTTCCGGCCCGGGAGGCGGTTGTTCCCGATGTAGCTGGTCTCACCGTGGTCGGGAGCCGGATCCATCTTGCGGATGTCGCCGGGGCCGGTCTGCTGCTGCGGGGGGAACGGCGGCCGGGGGAACTGGGTATTGGGGTCTTGGGGCGTGTACATGTTGTCGGCCATGCCGTCACGCTAAAACGAGCGACCGCCGCCGCTCCCGGGGGTTGCGGCGGCGGTCGAAGCCGTCTATGCGGGCGCGGTTCAGCGCTTGCGCGGCGTGCGGTTCTCGGCGCTGACCATCCACGCGAGCTGCTCGAGGCGCTCGAGGATCGAGTGGAGGATATCGGCGCTCGTGGGGTCTTCGTCGTCGACGTCGTCGTGCACCTCGCGCACGGTCGACGTGGCCGACTCGAGTCGCTCGGTCACCAGGTCGACGACCTCGCTCGTGTCGACCTCGCCCTGCGGGAACTCCGGCAGGGTGGTGGTCTCGGCGATCGTGTCGCTGCGTCCGTCGGGAAGGGCGTGCAGAGCACGCATGCGCTCAGCGACGGTGTCGCTGAATTCGCGAGCTGCCTCGATGACCTCGTCGAGCTGGAGGTGGGTGTCGCGGAAGTTCTTGCCGACGACGTTCCAGTGTGCCTGCTTGCCCTGGATCGAGAGCTCGATCAGGTCGACGAGAACCCGCTGCAGGTTCTCGCTGAGCTTCGCCGACGCGGTGAAGCCGCTCTCGGCGTTCTCGGTCGCGGTGAGGCCCGCGCCGCTTCCGCCCTTCGCGGGGCGACGACGGTTACGGGGGGCTGTCTTCGAGTCGGTTGCCATGATGTCTCCTGACGGTCGCAACGGGTATGTGATCGACGCTAGACCCGCTCTCCGGCGACGCCACGGGGGTTGTCGATGCATCCGTTCGTTGTTAGTACGGAGCGGTTAGTCGGGGCCGAGGGTTCGCGCAAGCCCGTGCTCCCGGCATCGGGCTGTTCCTACGGTGGGAGTCGTGCCCGATACCCCTGCCTCCGCCGACCCTCTCAGCTCCTACGCACCGATCGGCGACGGGCGCACGGTGGCCCTGGTCGGGATGCGCGGACAGATCGACTGGATGCCGCTGCCGAACCTGGATTCGCATCCGGTATTCGCCCGTTTGCTCGACGCCGAGACCGGTGGCGCGATCGATCTGCACCCCTCGGGCGACTACGAGGTGAAACGCCGCTACATCCCGCGGACGAACGTGCTCGAGACGACGTTCACCACCGCGACCGGGAAGGCGCGGCTCACCGACGCGATGGTGACCGGGGTCGCCGGGCGGCTGCCGTGGGCGGAGCTCGCCCGCCGCGTCGACGGCATCGAGGGCGAGGTCCACTTCGAGTGGGTCATCCGCCCCGGCACGCAGCTGCAGACCGCATCACCGTGGATCGAAGACATCGACGGGGCGTGCGTGATGCGGGTCGGCGAGATCTCGTTCGCGATCGTGGGGAAGAACCACGGCCGGGACGATCCCGACCCCGGCTCGGCGTCGGCTCCCCGCATCCAGGGGCGCTTCACGACGACCCCCGACTCCCGGCATCTCATCGTGCTGGCCGCGACCGACGACGAGCCGTTGCACCTTCCCGACCCCGACAACGTCGACCGCGGCATAGACCGCACGATCGAGGGCTGGCGGGCGTGGTCGAAGGAGTTCTCCTACGAGGGACCCTGGGCCCGCGACGTGCAGCGCAGCGCGCTCGCGCTCAAACTGCTCGTGTATTCGCCGACCGGGTCGATGGCGGCGGCGGCGACCACGTCGCTGCCTGAGAACCCGCGCGGCGGCAAGAACTGGGACTACCGGTTCGCGTGGGTGCGCGACCTCGCCTACGCCTCTCACGCCCTCATCCTGTTCGGTCTGCGCGAAGAGACCCATGCCGCCATCTCTTGGCTGCTGCGGACGATCCGCGAGAACGGCCCCGATCTGCACGTGATGTACACCCTCCGCGGCGGCACCGGCACCGAGGTGCAGACCTTCGATGTCGAGGGGTGGCGCGGCATCGGACCGGTCGTCACGGGCAATCCGGCCCAGGGCCAGTTGCAGCTCGGCGTCTACGGCGACCTCTTCGCGATCTGCCGGACGTACGTCGATGCGGGCAACGTGCTCGACGTGGCGACCGGTCGCATGCTCGCAGACACCGCGGACCGCGTCTGCGATCTGTGGCGCAATCCCGACTCGGGGATGTGGGAGCTGCCCGAGATCCGTCACTACACCTCGTCGAAGATGGGATGCTGGCAGGCCCTGAACGACGCGGTGGCCCTCGCCGAAGCGGGGCAGATCCCGGGGAGCGCGTCACGGTGGGCGTCGGAGCGCGAACGTGTGCGGCAGTGGATCGAGGAGAACGGCTGGTCGGAGGAAGCCCAGGCCTACGTCATGTACCCCGGATCGACCGATCTCGACGCCTCCGTCCTGCTGCACGGCCCCAGCGGCTACGACCGCGGCGAGCGCATGTCGTCGACGATCGACGCGATCACCCGCGACCTCGGTGCCGGCAACCTGCTGTACCGGTACACCGGCGTCGACCAGGAGGAGCACACCTTCGTCGCCTGCGCGTTCTGGCGGGCCGCGACCCTGGCGTGCGTCGGACGCCACGACGAGGCCATCGCGGCCATGGACGACCTGGTGACGCGCGGCAACGATGTCGGCGTCTACGCCGAGATGATCGACGCGTCCGACGGCGAGTCATGGGGCAACCTGCCCCAGGCGCTCAGTCACCTGGCGCTCGTCACCGCGGCCCTGACGATCCGCGACCTGGCGCCGACGAAGAGGCTCGAGGGGCACTGACCTCGAGCCTCCCCGGCACGTGTCAGCGCAGGTCCACCCGGATGATGCGTTCGTTGCTGTTGTTCGGAACGCTGTCCTTGTCACCGGTGTTCGTCGTGGTCAGCCACAGGTCGCCGCCGGGCGCCGGCTCGACCGTGCGCAGCCGTCCGAAGGTGCCGACGAAGTACTGCTGCACGTTGACCAGGCTCGAACCGGAGATCTCGGCGCGGTAGAGCCGCTGACCGCGGCCGCACGCGACGAAGAGCGCTGAGCCGACGATGGTCAGCCCGCTGCACGAGCCGTCTGCGGTGGAATAGGTGCGCTTGGGTGCGATCAGCCCGGCTGCGCCGCATCCGGATCCCGACGTGCCCTCGCACTGCGGCCACCCGTAGTTGCCGCCCTTCACGACCAGGTTGGTCTCATCCATGACGGAGTTGCCGAACTCCTGCTGCCAGAGCCTGCCCTGACTGTCGAACGCGAGACCCTGCGGGTTGCGGTGGCCGTAGCTCCAGACATAGGAGCCGAACGGGTTGTCGCTCGGGACGTCGCCCTCGCGGGTCATCCGCAGGATCTTGCCGTTCAGTGCCCCCGTACCCGTGAGGGCCTGAGCGTAATTGCCGTTCTGCGCATCGCCGGTCGCGACGTAGAGCATGCCGTCGGGTCCGAACCGCAGCCGTCCGCCGTTGTGGTACTTGTTGCGCAGGATCCCCGACAGCAGCACATCCGTCGTCGTGGTGTCGAGCGCACCGGCGGTGTACCGGATGCGCACGACCCTGTTGTCGCTCGCCGTGGTGTGCATGATGTAGAGCCACGGGTCGGTGGAGAAATCCGACGCGATCGCGAGCCCCATCGACCCGCCCTCGCCGTCGGTGCTCGTGGCGTTCGGAACGCGGCCGACCACGGTCTTGGTGCCGGTCGCCGGATCGAACCGGACGATCTCGTGCGCGTCGCGCCGAGAATAGAGCACTGATCCGTCGGGGAGGTTGACGAGTCCCCACGGGATGTCGGGGTCGGTCGCGACGACGGTCGTGCCGCAGATCGGAGTGCTGCACGCCGCCGCCGTGGTCACCGAGGCTGCGGCGCTCGCGGCGGAGGAGTTGCCCGCCGCATCCTTCGCGACCACCGTGTAGCTGTAGGTGCGTCCGGCCTGCAGCCCGCTGTCGGTGAACGCCCGCACCGAACCCGCGACCGAGCCGACCACGGCGCCGTCGCGCCGCACGTCGTACCCCGAGACGGCGATGTTGTCGCTCGACGCGGTCCACGCCACCTGCACGGAGGTGCCGGACGCCGTGGCGGTCACCCCGGTCGGAACGCTCGGGGCGGCCGTATCGGTGGTGCAGCGCGGCGGGGTGACGACGAGCGATGCGCTCGCCTGCGAGACGTTGCCCGCGGCATCCCTGGCGTTCACGTACCATCCCCAGGCGACGCCCTCGACGACGTCGAGCGTGGTCTGGCGCACCGTTCCGGCGACCGTCTTCACGAGCTGACCGTCGTGATAGAGGTCGTAGGCCGTCACCCCGACGTTGTCGGTCGACGCACCCCAGGTGAGCGTGACGTTCTTGCACGTGAGATTCGAGCTCGCGGGGGTCCCCGGTGCGGACGGCGGCGAAGTGTCGGTCGCGGCGCCCACGCGCCACTGCTGTCGCGGCGTGCCCTGGCACGTCCGCAGCAGCACAGTCGATCCCGCGGTCGTCCCCGAGGCGTCGAGGCAGAGACCGGATGCTTCGTGCACCAGCGTTCCGCCGGCACCGGCGTTCCACTGCTGCGAGGCCGAGCCGCCGCACGAGGCGATGCTCGGCTGCCCGCCGACGCGGGCGGCCGTCCCCCTCGCGTCGAGGCAGCGTGCGTCGTCGTACGCACGCAACTCGCCGGCGCCCGTGAGGTTCCAACGTTGGTTCGACGCGTTGCCGCACGTCCAGATGACGATCGGGGTGCCGGCGGTGCGGGAGGCGCCCTTGACGTCGAGGCAGAGCCCCGACTGGACGCCCGTGACGGGCACCCCGGTGGCGGCGACCGCGGTGGGGGCCGCGACCAGCGCGGACAGGACGATCGCGGCGGCGGCTATGGCCGCGCCCCAGCGCATGCGGATCGAAGACATTCCAACTCCTCATCGGTGAAACGGGAGGGATGTGTTCGGGCGCGCAACCCCGGGGGCTCCGAAGATACAGTCCGGGCCACTCCACGACAATGCGGACGGGCAGACACCAGTAGTCGGGCATCCTCGAACCAGCACGTCTGCAGCATCCGCTCCCCCACGACCACGATCGAAGGCACCCTCGATGAACGCTGAACCGAAGCTCTTCCGCCGACTGGATTCGGTGCTCGTGGAGAGCATCTTCTGGGATGAGCGCTACGACGAGGTCTCGTGGGTCGACATCACGACCGGCACCTTCCATCGGGCGCGACTCGATGGTGCGGTCGACGGGTCGGGCGACCGCGTGGTCGAGCTCCCCGCGCCGATGAGCGCGGTGCAGCCCGCGCAGGGGGGCGGGTTCGTCGCGGCGTTGAAGAATCGCATCGTGTCGCTCGACTCGGAGGGCGCGATCACCGGCACGATCGCCGAGGTCGAGCACGCACACGCCGGCATCCGCTTCAACGAGGGCAAGGTCGACCCCTTCGGGCGGTTCATCGTCGGCGGCATGGACGTCACCTCCGGAGACCCCGATGCGGCGCTCTACGCGTTCGCCGCCGGTGAGCTCCCCGAGGTGCTGAGGGGCGGCTTCGGCGTCGCCAACGGCTTCGAGTGGACCCCCGACGGTCGGGAGATGTACGTCACCGACACGTCGACGAAGACCGTCTACCGCGCGCCGTACGGACCGGGGCGCGGAGAGCTCGGCGAGCTCGAGCCGTACCTGCGCGGCTTCGACTCCGACGGCCTCGTGCGCGACGTCGACGGATGCTTCTGGAACGCCGTCTACGGCGGGGGCGAGGTTCTGCGCTGGAGCCCGGAAGGCGAGGTGACCGCCCGTCTGGCCGTGCCCGCGCCGAACGTCACGTCGGTGGCGCTCGGAGGTCGGGAGCGGCGGACTCTCTTCATCGGTTCGGCGCGCGAGAACCTCACGGAGGACGATCTCGGTGCGGCCCCGCTCAGCGGATCGATCTTCACGGTCGACGTCGACACGGCCGGACGCGCCGTGGGCGTTTTCGGCGAGATGTCGCCCGTCGACTGACGTCTGTCGCCGTTCTCACGGGTCCACTAAGGTCGCACTCGAAGCCGCCGTTTCGGCGGACCAGACCCCTGATCAGGAGATGCGACATGGCAGATCTCATCGTTATCGCGTTCGACAAGGAGAGCGAGGCCGAGGCGGCCTACGCGAAGGTGCAGGAGCTGCAGGACGACCTGATCGTCCAGCTCGTGGGCCTCGCCCTCGTGAAGGTCGACGAAGAAGGCAAGACGAAGGTCGAATACCCGGGTTCGGGAGCGCGCATCGGTGCGGGCGCCGCCGGCGGAGCGCTCTTCGGCACCCTCATCGGCATCCTGTTCTTCGTGCCGCTCGCGGGTCTCGTCTTCGGAGGGCTCTTCGGCGGACTGTTCGCCGGGCTCGACAAGACCGGTCTCGACGCGCAGTTCCGCGATCGCGTGAAGTCCACCGTGTCGGAGGGCAAGTCGGCGATCGTGATCTACGCCACGAAGCTCACCGAGGACAAGTTCGCCGCGGCCCTCGCCCCGTTCAACGGCAAGGTCGTCCAGACGTCGCTGTCGGAGGACGTGGAGCGCGAGCTGATCCACGACCTGAACAACGGCCAGTAGGCCCCGCCGCCCGTCCTCACGGTAGGAGAAGGGCCCGGTGAAGGACGATCCGACCGCGATCGTCCTACGCCGGGCCCTTCTCCTACCTACAGCGCAGGCATCCGGGGTCAGACGTACGCGAGGAGCACGCCTCCCGCAGCTCCGACGAGCACGACGATCCACGGTACGACCCGCCACGACACGAGCAGCGCGAAGCAGACGAGGGCGAGCGCGAACGACCCGCCGTCGACGACTCCCGACACGAAGACCGGGTCGTACAGTGCAGCCGCGAGGATGCCGACGACGGCGGCGCTCGCGCCGCGCAGGAGGGCACCGGCCCACGCGCGGGCGCGCAGTGCGTTCCAGAACGGCATGACGCCGACCAGCAGCAGGAATCCGGGGAGGAAGATCGCCACCAGCGCGACCACGCCGCCGGCGACACCCCCGGGACCGACGTCCGAGAGGGCCCCGAGGTATCCCGCGAAGGTGAAGAGCGGGCCGGGCATCGCCTGGGCGAGGCCGTAGCCGGCGACGAACTGATCGGGCGCGACCCACCCGGTCGAGACCACGCCCGCGTCGAGGAGCGGCAGCACGACGTGGCCGCCGCCGAAGACGAGCGCTCCGGCACGGAAGAACGCGTCGAAGAGCGACACGGCCCCGCTTCCCGTCAGCGCCGCCACGATCGGCGACCCGATCAGCAGCGCGACGAGCGCTGCGAGGCAGACCCACCCGGCCGTCCGCGACACCGGGAACCGCAGCATCCCGGCCCCCGGCTCCGACCCCGCGCGGCAGAGCCACAGGCCGGCGAGCGCTCCGACCACGATCGCGAGCACCTGCCCGCCCGCACCGTACAGCAGCACCGCGATGACCGCGGCGACGACGGCGATCGCGGCGCGCTGCCGGTCGGGAGTCAGGGTCTTCGCCATGCCCCACACCGCCTGCGCGACGATGGCGACCGCGACGATCTTCAACCCGTCGACGAGCCCGCCTCCGAGGGTGCCGCCGAGCAGGCCCGCCCCGTAGGCGGCGGCGATCATCAGCACGGCCGAGGGAAGCGTGAAGGCGACGAAGGCGGCGAGCGCACCCGCGACCCCGGCACGCAGCATCCCGAGCGCGAACCCGACCTGGCTCGATGCCGGACCGGGGAGGAACTGGCAGAGCGCCACGAGATCGGCGTAGCGCTCGTCGTCGAGCCAGCGCCGGCGCGTCACGATCTCGTCGCGGAAGTAGCCCAGGTGGGCGATAGGCCCGCCGAACGAGGTCAGCCCGAGCTTGGCGAAGACGCCGAACACCTCGGCGACCGAGCCCGACCGCGACACGGCTCAGGCGTGCGGTGCAGCCGGCACGAGCGAGGCGATGAGCGTCTCCACGCGCGTGCGGATCTCGTCGCGGATGGGGCGAACGGCCTCGATGCCCTGACCGGCGGGGTCGTCGAGCTCCCAGTCCTCGTAACGCTTGCCGGGGAAGATCGGGCACGCGTCGCCGCAGCCCATGGTGATCACGACGTCGGATTCGCGCACGGCGTCGACGGTGAGCACCTTCGGGGCGTTGCCCGCGATGTCGATCCCCTCCTCGGCCATGGCCTCGATCGCGATCGGATTGATCTCGTCTTTCGGGGCGGAACCGGCCGAGCGCACGTCGACCCGGTCACCGGCGAGGGCCTGCAGGTAGCCCGCGGCCATCTGGGAACGGCCGGCGTTGTGCACGCACACGAAGAGCACGGTGGGGGTAGTCACCCCACCAGTATGACGGGCGGCTATCAGCCGGCGGGGCAACCGGCAATGCCGGACACCGAGAGTTCACCCGTGCTTAGGCTCACGACATGGACGATGTCGATGTGACCCTCGGCCTCGAGGGCTCATCGGATCTCGCGGCGACGATCTCGCGGTCGGCGCGCGCGGTCGACCGCTTCGGCCTCGACGTCGGCGCGACCCTCGCGTGGGTGAGGTCGGTGGGAGCCGACGTCGCGTCGGCGCCGCACGCCGCGGGCTGGGAGTCGCTGGCCGCCACGGCGGCGGTCGACGTCGCGGGAGCGCGGATGCTGGAGCCCCACGTCGATGCGCTGCAGATCCTCGAGCAGGCCGCCCGTGTCGACGCCGTGAGCGCTGAGGCGGCTGCGGGCCCGGACGCGACGTGGGGGGTCTTCGCCGCCGAGGGGAAGGACGTCTCGGTGCGAGCCCGGGAGCGCGAGGGGCGGTGGATCCTCTCGGGGACGAAACCGTGGTGCTCCCTGGCGACGCACCTGAGCCACGCCCTCGTGACGGCCTGGACGGCACCGGACGAGCGTCGGCTCTTCGCCGTCGACCTCCGCTCGCCCGGCGTGCACCCGCACGCGGGCCCCTGGGTCTCACGGGGCCTCGCGCAGGTCGTGAGCGCGCCCGTCGACTTCGACGACGCGGTCGCGACGCCGATCGGCGACGACGGCTGGTACCTCCGACGACCCGGGTTCGCCTGGGGCGGCATCGGAGTGGCCGCCGTCTGGTGGGGCGCCTCCCTCCCCGTGGTCGGCGCCCTGGCGCGCGCGGCAGCGCGCGAGGGAGCCGACCAACTCGCCGCGGCCTACGCCGGGGAGGCGGATGCCGCGTCGTGGGCGGCCCGCGCGGTGCTCGCCGACGCGGCCGGACGCGCCGCCCGCGGGATCGACGCGCCGGCGGTGCTCGCCCACCGCGTCCGCGCCACCGTCGCCGAGACCGCGGAACGCATCGCCTCCCTCGCGGAGCAGGCGCTCGGACCCGGCCCGCTCACGACCGACGAACCGTTCGCGCGCCGGATCGCCGACCTGCGCATCTACCTGCGACAGCATCACGGTCGGCGCGACCTGGCCGGACTCGGCCGGAAGGTCAGCTCATCGTGAGCGCCGGCTTCGACCATCGCGACCCCGGGACGCTCGAGCAGACATGGGCGGATGCTGCGCCCTGGCGCGCCGCTCCCCCGCTGCACCTCGACGTGGACGCTGTCGTCGTCCTCGCCGCGCACCCCGATGACGAAACGCTCGGCGCTGGCGGCCTGGTCGCACGGTGCCACGCCGTGGGTGTCCCGGTCACGGTGGTCATCGTCACCGACGGCGGCGCGTCGCATCCGCTTCTCGGAGATGATCGCGACCTCCGTCGCGAGCGCCGGCGCGAGGCGGTCGACGCCGTCGCCGATCTCGCCCCGTCGGCGGGGCTCGTGTTCCTCGGGTTCGACGACGGGCGCGTCGACGAGCAGCGGGCGGAGATCGCGGCGCGCGTGAACGCCGTGCTGGCGGGCGTGGCCGACCGCCCCGTGCTCGTAGCCGCCCCCTGGTGGGGCGACGGCCATCGCGATCACCGAGTGCTCGGCGAGATCGCCCTCGAGCTGGGTGCGCCCTCCGTCGAGGTCGTGGGCTATCCGATCTGGCTCTGGCACTGGGCGACGCCCGACGCCGTCGAGACGTCCGGCTGGCAGGTGCTGCAGCTGACGGATGCGGAACGGGCCGCGAAATCGGGGGCCATCGCCCGTCACCGCACGCAGGTCGAACCGCTGTCGCCGCTTCCCGGCGGCGAGGCGATCGTGCACGACGGTATGCGCGCGCACTTCCTCCGCGCCGAGGAGGTGTACATCGCCGCCCCGATCACGGCCGGAGCCAGCGCCGACATCGCCGCGTTCGACGACTTCTTCCGCCGGCACGACGATCCCTGGGGGTTCGAGACGCGCTGGTACGAAGCGCGTAAGCGCGCGGTGCTGCTGGCGGCGCTCCCCCGCGCATCGTTCGCGACCGCGCTCGAACTCGGGTGCGCGAACGGCGTTCTGACCGCCGAGCTCGCGGGCCGGTGCGACGACCTCCTCGCCGTCGATGCCTCGGAGCCCGCGGTGCGCGCCGCGTCGGACCGCACCCGAGACCTCGCGAATGTGCGCGTCGAGCAGCGCGTACTGCCCGGCGCGTGGCCCGCCGGCCGATTCGACCTCGTCGTGCTGTCGGAGCTCGCGTACTACCTGGGCGCCGATGACCGAGACCTTCTGGCACGAAGCATCCGCGGGTCGCTCACCGACGACGCCGTGGTCGTCGCGTGTCACTGGCGCCGTCGTATCGACGACGCGGCGACGATCGGAGACCGCGTGCACCTCGAGCTGTCGCGTTCGCTCGGCCTGCACCGTATCGCGCGCCACGAGGAGGCGGACTTCGTGCTCGAGGTCTACGCGACCGCACCGGGGTCGGTCGCCGAGCGGGAAGGACTGGCGTGACGCCCGGCCACGACATCGCCGCGATCGCCGTGATCATCCCGGCGCACGACGAGGAGGAGCTGCTCGACGCGTGCTTGCGCGCGGTCGCCGCCGCCGTCCGGTCGGTGCGCCGCCTGCCCGTCGCCGTCTTCCTCGTGCTCGACGCGTGCACCGACCTGTCGGCAGTGATCGCCGGAGGGCACGACGTCACCACCGTCGTGATCGAGGAGGGGAAGGTCGGCGCGGCCCGCGCCGCGGGTGCCGCGGCGGCGAGCGCCTTCTTCTCCGATGTCGCGCCCGAACGCGTGTGGACGGCGCACACCGACGCCGATTCCGTCGTACCGCCGCATTGGCTGTCGCACCAGCTCGACCTCGCTGCGGCCGGTGCCGACGTCGTCGTCGGAACCGTCCACCCCGACCTGCGGGATCTCGACGACCGCCAGCGTCGCGCGTGGCTCTCGACCTACGAGATCGGCGTCGCCAACGGCGCCGTGCACGGCGCCAACCTCGGCATCCGCTCGTCGACGCTTGCCGCCGCAGGCGGCTTCGCGCCCGTGCCCGAGCACGAGGACGTCATGATCGTGGATCGAGCACGCCTCCTCGGCGCGAAGATCGTCGCCTCGGCACAGGCGAACGTCATCACCAGCGGGAGATCGGAGGGACGGACGCCCGGCGGATACGCGAGATACCTCCGTGAAGACCTCGTCCCTCTCGCCGCATCCGCCGACGGCTGACGCGGATGTGTCAAGGGCGTGCGCGCCGGGGGCCCCGGGCGTAACGTTCGAGACCTCATACCCCGAGGAGGCGGCCATGACCGACCACAAGCACCCCGAAGACGCAGCCAAGCGCGAGACGACCGACGAGGGCGAATACACCGACGTCGAGACGACCGAAGGCCGCGACACGCACAAAGACGACGTGACCCCCGGCGAGTACACCGACACCGACCTCGGCGACGCGACGAGCCGCTAGAACACGGCCCGCGCCCTCAGCCGAAGATGCCCGAGACGATCTCCGACAGCAGGGCGCGGCCGTTGCGGTTGACGGTGGCGTAATAGATCCAGACGTCGTCGCGCGCGACGATCGCCTCCTCCGTGTCGCTGCCGTCTCCCGGCAGCAGGCAGTACTGCGCGCCGAAGTCCTCCGCCGCTTGGCACGTGTATCCCTCCGACGCGAGGCCGGGAAGCGCGGCGGTAACGTTCGCGGCGGGCGCGGTGCTGATGAGCAGCAGCACCCCCGCCCCTTCACCGACGATCCAGTCGCAGCCGAGAGCGAGCGTCGCCCCCTCGGGCGCGGGCCGGGTGAATCCCTCGCCGTTGCTCTGCAACGTCATATCGCCGACCGTCTCGGCGCGCGTGGACGCGGTCCCGAGCTGGGTGCAGTCGGTGGGCAGCGTCTCGGGCGCAGTCGTGGGGGTCGGCGTGGGTGTGGGAGTGGGAGTGGGCGTCGGTGTCGGTGAGGCTGACGTCGCCGACGGCGAGGTCGTGGGGCTTCCGCTCGGGTCGGCGCCGCTGGCGCACCCGGCGAGGATCAGGGCGGTCGCCGCGACGGCGACGCTGAGGGCGATGACGCGACGACGGATCATGCGGCCACTCTAGGGGTGCGACCGGGTGCGGCGTTAGCCTCGAATCCGCGACCCGGGAGCCCGCCATGACGCCGAAGATCGACCTCAAGACCGAGATCGACGCCTACCGTGCCCCGCGCGACCGTTTCCGCATCGTCGATGTGCCCGATCTGACCTACCTCATGATCGACGGGAGCGGCGACCCGAACACCTCCCCCGTGTTCGCATCCGCGGTCGCCGCGCTCTACCCGCTCGCTTACGCGCTGAAGTTCGCCAGCAAACGCGAACTCGACCGCGACTACGTCGTCATGCCGCTCGAGGGACTGTGGTGGGCCGACGACATGGATGCTTTCACCACCTCCCGCGACAAATCCCGATGGGACTGGACGCTTCTCATGGTGGTGCCGCCGTGGATCGACGACGACGCGGTGGCGCGCGCACGCGACGCGGTCGGCCGGAGATCCCCGCCGGAGCGCCTGGACGAGGTGCGGCTCGAGTCGCTCTGCGAGCGGCGCTGCGTGCAGACCCTCCACGTGGGATCCTTCGATTCCGAAGGTCCGCTGCTGCAACGGATGCACGAGGAGTTCCTTCCCGCCCACGGTCTCCGACTCGCCGGCCGGCATCACGAGATCTACCTGTCCGATGCCCGCCGGGTCGCGCCCGGGAAACGGCGGACGATCCTGCGCCAGCCCGTGAGGTGACGGCGGCGGCGCCACGTCGGCGGTCGCCCTCGATTGACGTCGTGTCATAGGCGACGGATAGATTGGAGGTGGCCGGCATACCGCCGCGTCGACTATCGACGCACGACGGAAGAGACCCCATGGAAATCGCAGGAATCGGCATTCTGGTTCTGATCGCAGTCGGGGTGGCCTTCGTCGCCCTGATCCTCATCGCCCTCCTGGTCCGCGCGTGGTACCGCGTGGCGAAGGCCGACGAGGCCCTCGTCATCGTCGGTAAGCGTCAGCGCAGCACCGACGGCGTGACGTCGTCGCGCATCACGGTCATCACCGGTGGCGGCGCGATCGTCAACCCGCTCACCCAGCGCGCCGAGATGATCTCGCTGCGCGCGCGCCAGATCAAGATGGAGCCCACCGCGCAGTCGTCGACCGGTGTCACGGTCAACGTCAGCGGCGTAGCCCTGGTGAAGATCGGCTCCGACCCGGAGTCGGTGCGCCGGGCGGCCGAGCGCTTCGCCTCCCAGGACAAGGCCATCGAGCAGTTCACCACCGAGCAGCTCGAGGGCGCGCTGCGCGGCGTGGTCGCCACGCTGACGGTCGAAGAGCTCATGCGCGATCGGCAGCGTCTGTCGGACCAGATCGCCGAGGGCATCAAGCAAGACCTGTCGTCGCAGGGTCTGATCCTCGACTCGTTCCAGATCCAGGGCATCACCGACCTCAACGGCTACATCGCGGCCCTCGGTGCGACCGAGGTCGAGCGCGTGAAGCGCGAGGCCGAGGTCGCCCGCATCAACGCCGTGCGCGAGATCCGGGCCCGCCAGATCGCGACCGACGAGGCGAACCTCATCGAGCAGACCGCGCTCGACAAGAACAACGCCGCCGCCAAGGCGGAGGTCGGCCGTGCGAACGCCGAGGCCGAGCAGGCCGAGGCCCTCGCCCGTGCCGAACGGCAGCAGGCGGTGCTCGTCCAGGAGGCGCAGAACACCCAGGCACGCCTCGAGTCCGAGGTCAGCCGCGTCGCCGACGCCGACCTCTACCAGCGCAAGCAGGAGGCCGACGCCGAGGCCTACGCCCAGGTCAAGGCGGCCGAGGCCCGCGCGCAGATCGCGGCGCAGGAGGCGACGGCCGTGCGCCTGAAGGCGGAAGCCGACGCCGACGCCCTCCGTCTGACCGGTGAGGCTCGAGCCGCGGCGATCAGCGCCGAGGCCGAGGCGCTCTCACTGAACCAGCAGGCGCTCCTCGCGCAGCGGGCGCTCGAGACGCTCGTGCCGATGATGACCGAGTTCGCCAAGGGCTACGACAAGGTCGGCTCGATCACCGTGCTCGGCGGCGAAGGCGCCAGCGGGCACCTCGCGACCGAGTCGGCGACGGGGCTCCGCGCGTCGTTCGACGCGGTCCGTGCCGCGACCGGCATCGATCTCACCGCCATCATCCAGGGCCGAGCGGTGGGCGAGGCGTTCGCCGATGCATCCGCCCGTCGTCCGGGCGAAGCGCCGCAAGCGGCGACGGCGCCGGCCGAGGCCTGAGAGCAGCGAGGCCCGGAAGTCGGGCAACCCTCACTGCCCAGGAGGGGGCGTCCTTTGAGAAGGGGCAGTGAGGGTTGTCCAACTCGGAATACTCTAGTGTCTTGTCCCCCATATGGGGGACACGGCTGGCTGTGAGATTCGTTAGCGCGACTCTCCGGCCGCCGCCCGCTCGGCGTCCAGCGCCGCCGACCAGCCCTGCGCTGCATCCGTACCGTCGAATCCACCCCTCGCGAGACGGAACCCGACGTCGTCCTGGCCGTTGCGAGGATGCCCTCCGCGTCGCGTCGAGGCCCGCACCGTCCAGGCATCGTCGGCGAACCCACCGCCTCTGAACACCCGGTACTCGCCGTAACGAGCGGGATCGAGCAGGTCCCAGCACCACTCCCACGCGTTGCCCAGCGTGTCGAAGAGCCCGTTGAGGTTCGGATGCTTCGCCCCTACGTCTTGCGGAGACGTCACACCATCCGCACTCGTCCACGCGACCTCGCGCAGCGGGCCGTACTGCGAGCCCGTCGAACCCGCGCGGCAGGCGAACTCCCATTCGGCCTCCGTCGGCAACCGGAATCCGTCGGAATCGACATGCCAGGTGACATCTTCGCCGTCGAACGAATAGGCGGGATCGAGACCCTCCCACTCGGACGCGGCATTGCAGAACCTGATCGCGCGCAACCAGCTCACCCCCGTCGCGGGCCGACGCGGGTCGGGCGAAGGGGCGCTGATGATCTCGGAGAGCTGCTCCTGGGTGACGGGATAGACGCCCATCTCGAACGGTTCGAGTTCCACCGTCCACCGTCGCTCGAGGCGGGCGCCGTACAGGACGACCGCGCCTCCCCCGATCCGCGCCATCTCGATGTCCGCCACCTCGGCAGTCTGTCACGGGGCCGGCGGGTCGGGGCGGGGCGGTCGCCAGGCTAGATTCGAGAGGTGAGCCGTCTCAAGTCCCTCGTGCGGTTCGTCGCCGCCGCAGAAGAGCTGCACTTCCCGCGTGCCGCGGAATCGCTCGGCATCTCGCTCCCCGCGCTCTACTCGGCGATCCAGAAGCTCGAGAACGAGATCGGACACCCGCTGTTCACCCGGGCGGGCGGGAAGACCACGCTCACGCCCGCCGGCGAGCTGTTCCTCGATGAAGCACGCCGCCAGATCGCGGAGACCCCCGTGTCGTCGGGCAACACGCCCGCCCCCGCGGGCGGGAAGGCGAAGGCCTCGAAGGGAACGGGGCGTGCCCCGGTGGTCAAGGGGCAGCCGAAGCCGTTCAAGAAGCGCCAGGGGCGCTGACGAGGTCAGCCCCCGATGACCCGCGGCCTCACGCCTCGGTGACCCGACCGGCGTCGACGCGCCAGTGCCGGTCCGTCTGCACCGCGTCGAGCATGCGCCTGTCGTGCGTGACCAGCAGCAGGGTTCCCTCGTACGACTCCAGTGCCTGCTCGAGCTGCTCGATCGCCGGCAGGTCGAGATGGTTCGTCGGCTCGTCGAGCACCAGCACGTTCACACCGCGAGCCTGCAGCAGCGCCAGCCCCGCTCGCGTGCGCTCGCCCGGCGACAGCTCGTCGACCGGGCGGTTCACATGGTCGGCCTTCAGCCCGAACTTCGCCAGAAGCGTGCGGACGTCGGCCGAGCCCATGTCGGGCACGAACGCCTCGAACGCCGTGGCGAGAGGCTCGGCCCCGGCGAGGAGCGACCGTGCCTGGTCGATCTCCCCGATGCGCACGTTCGCGCCGAGGCTCGCCGTTCCGTCGGTGGGCTCCTGACGTCCGAGCAGCGCCCTGAGCAGCGTCGACTTACCGGCGCCGTTGGGCCCCGTGATGCCGATCCGCTCCCCCGCGTTGACCTGCAGCGACACCGGACCGAGCGTGAACGAGCCCTGTGTGAACACGGCGGAACCCAGCGTCGACACCACCGAGCTCGAACGCGGCGCCGCACCGATCGTGAACTCGAGCTGCCATTCCTTCCGCGGCTCCTCGACCTCATCGAGGCGGGCGATGCGACTCTCCATCTGGCGCACCTTCTGCGCCTGCTTCTCGCTGGATTCCGTCGCGGCCTTCCGCCGGATCTTGTCGTTGTCGGGCGCCTTCTTCATCGCGTTGCGCACGCCCTGACTCGACCACTCGCGCTGGGTGCGCGCGCGAGCGACCAGGTCGGCCTTCTTGTCGGCGAACTCGTCGTACTTCTCGCGCGCGTGACGGCGCACCGTCGCGCGCTCCTCGAGGTAGGCGTCGTAGCCGCCTCCGAACACGCGGTTCGACCCCTGCGCGAGGTCGAGTTCGAGCACCCGTGTGACGCACCGCGCGAGGAACTCGCGGTCGTGACTCACGAGCGCCACGCCGCCCCGCAGCCCGCGCACGAACGCCTCGAGCCGCTCCAGTCCATCGAGGTCGAGATCATTCGTGGGCTCGTCGAGCAGCGCGATGTCGAAGCGCGACAGCAGCAGGGCCGCGAGTCCGACCCGGGCCGCCTGCCCGCCCGACAGCGACGTCATCTCGGTCTCGCTCGCGAGATCGAGGCCGAGGTCGGCGAGCACGGCCGGGATCCGCTCGTCCAGGTCGGCCGCGCCGCTCGCCAGCCACCGCTCCAGCGCCGCCGAGTAGACGTCGGCCGGGTCGGCACCGTCGGCGGGCGACGGATCGGCGAGCGCGGCGGCCGCAGCATCCATCTCCGCCGTCGCCCGCGTGCACCCGGTGCGGCGTCCGACGTACTGTGCGACGGTCTCGCCGGGGATGCGTTCGTGCTCCTGCGGCAGCCAACCGACGAAGGCGTCGGTCGGCGCGAGCGTGATGGTGCCGGCCTGCGGTTCGTCCACTCCGGCGAGCAGGCGCAGCAGTGTGGACTTGCCCGCGCCGTTCGCGCCGACCACTCCCACCACGTCGCCGGGCGCGATCGTGAGGTCGAGCGAGTCGAAGAGCGTGCGGTGGCCGTGGCCGCCGGCCACACCGCGAGCCACGAGTGTCGCGGTCATCTTGTGTCCTGTCGTCTGAGTCGGAGGGGCGGGTCAATCCCAGCCGAGGTAGTCCTCGATCTCGGCGCCGATCTCGCCCGGGTGCGTGATCACGGCGAGGTAGCCGCCGCCATCGATGCTCGCGAGGCTCGCCCGCGTCGGGGCCGTCGCGCGCAGCTTCTCCGCGGTCTCGGGAAGGTCGATGCGGTCGTGCGTGCCCTGGATGATGTTCACCGGGATGCGGTCGGCGAGCGGCTCCCACTCCTCGGCGGGGGTCGCCGCCCGTGCGGCCGCCTGCAGTGCGCGCGCATCGTCGTCGCGCAGGCGCGAGAAGACGTTCCACGCGAAGCCCGCGTCGACCGCGTCGCCCGCGAGAACGCGAATGGCGTCGCCCGCCTCGTTTGCCGTCGCTGCGGCGAAGGCGGAATCGAGAGCGGCGGATGCTTCGGCCGAGACGGGCCCGGATCCCTCCACGCCGAGCAGCACGAGACCCTCGACGCGGTCGGCGTGGTCGCGGGCGATGACGCGGGCGAGCGTGCTGCCGAAGCCGTGGCCGCCGATCCAGGCCTGACCGATGCCCAGGTGGTCGAGCACGTCGACGACGTCCTGGCCAAGGTCGTGGAGAGTGACCGACGCGGTGTCGGCCGGCTGCGCACGAACCCCGATGCGAAGGATGCGGAAGCCCTCCTCTTCGAGCACGTGAGCGAGCGTGCCGAGCGAGGCGATGCTGAGACCCTGACCGGGCAGGAGCACGAGCAGGTGCCCTTCGCCCTCGTCGACGAAGGGGATGGAACGGCCGTCGGGTTCGAAGGTCTGCGGGGCGCTGATCGTCATGCTTCTATTCTCCCCGACGGCCGGGGGCGGTTACGGACGCCGGGCACCGGGTCTGCTCCCCCCTTGCGACCAGAACGCAGGATGGATGCTGCGCTGCCCCGTCCGGCGCCCGAGAACATGCGGATCTTGCCACCGCGGCGCACCTTTCGTCCTGAGTTGTGGCCGGGCGGGTGAGAGCACCCGCCCGGCGGCGCCGTTCCCGGCCCGGCGGACAGTACGGTTGCGGTGTGATCACCAACGACCCGCTGCCCGACAGGCCCGCACCCGACAACCCCTCGGGCAAGCTCGTCCTCCTCCGCCACGGCGAGACCGAGTGGTCCAAGAGCGGCAAGCACACCGGGCTCACCGACATCCCCCTCACCCCTCGCGGTGAGGACCTCGCCCGCGGCGCGGGGAGGCTGGTGTCCGGGTACGACTTCTCGCTCGTCCTCACTTCGCCGCTCGAACGCGCGCGACGCACGGCCGAGCTCGCCGGCCTCCAGCCCGAGGTCGATCCGCTGCTCGTCGAGTGGGACTACGGCGGGTACGAGGGCCGCACGACCCGTGAGATCCGCGAAGAGCTCGGCTACAACTGGAGCGCCTTCACCCACGGCGTGATCCGCGGCGAGACACCGGGCGAGACCGTGGAGGAGGTCGCCGGTCGCGCGTCACGCGTGCTGACGCGGGTGCTGCCGGCGATGGTCGAGGGAGATGTCGCACTCGTCGCGCACGGCCACTTCCTCCGCATCCTGACCGCCGTTTTCCTGCGCATGGCACCGCGTTTCGGAGCGCAGATCACTCTGGATGCCGGGTCGGTGTCGGTTCTGAGCTTCTACCGCGAGCAGCCCGCCATCATGTCGTGGAACTACGGACTCGAACTGCCCCTGGAGCCCTCGGAGTCCTGACCTCCGCCCCGCCGCCCGGCCCTCACCGGTGGCGGGGAACGCCCTTGAGGATGCGATCCACGGCGTTCTTCGGCCCGTGGACGGCCACACCCACGAGGTCGAGGTCGACACCGGCGGATTCCGCGACGACCTCACGGTTCGCCGCGTCGTGGGTCGTCCCGAACATCCGCCGGTCGTAGACCGACACCCGCAGCCCACGCGCGACGGCTCTCGCCCTCACGCCCTGCAACACGTCCCCGTCCCCTTCCATAACGATCACGGGCTGCCCGAAGATCGCCAGATACTCGGTGCCATCCGCATCGAGATACGGTTCTCCGAGCAGGTCGGCATCAGCGGCCACGCCGCTCGCGAGGAACGCGGCCACGTTGACGCTCTGCCATGGCTCGAGATCGTCGCGGAGGATCAGGGCGATGCGGGTGGGAAAACGCACGGGTTCGTCGGTCATGTCTCCACGATCCGACAACGGGGTGGACCGCGTCTTGTACGTTTCTCGCATGGCGGAGCGCACACAGATGCACGCGTGGCGATCCGACGTGCCCGGGGTGAGGGAAGTCCTCCACGCCCGCATGACGACCCACGCCTATCCGTTGCACGCCCACGCGGACTGGGCGCTCATGCTGGTCGACGAGGGGGCGGTGGTCTACACCCTGGGCGGCCGATCGCATATCGCCGACAACACCGCGGCGACGCTGCTTCCCCCGGGGGTGGCTCACGACGGACAGGCTGCTCCCGGCGCGGCCGGCTTCGTCAAGCGCGTGGCGTATCTCGATGACTCGTGGGTCTCGCGGTCCGGAATCGGTGCCATCGTCGACCGACCCACTCGGGCCGATCTCCTCACCGGCACACGGCGCGCCCACCGGGCGTTGGCCACCCCGGGCGAAGGGCTCGCCGCGGAGCAGGCCCTGATCGAACTCTCGGATGCTGTGGCCTCACGCGCCGACGACACCGATCGGTCGCTTCGCGACCATCGCCTTGCCCGCAGTCTCCGCGACCTTCTCGAGTCACGACTTCCCGGCTCCGTGTCGCTCGCAGAGGCCGGCCAGCTGCTGAGCAGCCATCCGAGTCACCTCTCGAGGTCGTTCGCGGCGGCCTTCGGCCTGCCGCCCCATCGCTACGTCACCGGAAGACGTGTCGACCTCGCACGCCAACTCTTCATCAGCGGACACCGCCCCTCGAGCGCAGCGGCTGAGGCGGGATTCCACGACCAAGCACACCTCACGAGGCACTTTCTGAAAGTCCTGGGCGTCACTCCTGCCCGGTTCCGTTCGTCCCTCGCGCGCTGACCTACGGCACGGCCTGTGCTGGGGAACGCGCAGCACCGTGACCGCCGCTCGCCCCAGCGTCAGCAGGCAGACGGCGATGATCGCCCGAAGCTACATACCCGGTTGGCATCAGACCGTCCGGCTCGCGCTGCGCGGGCCTCAGGGTCGTCTCGGCGAATGCCACCACGAATGCACGCGCGACGTGAAGTCGAGCGCAGACAAGAGTGATTCCGGAGAGAGCCCATAGTCGCGTCGGAGCTTCTCCGTCAGCGACCGGCTCAGTTCTTCCGAGGTCATGCCGCTCGATAGCCAGACGCGCATCGGGTTCACCAGGTCGTCGTACTCTTCGTCGTCGTCGGGCCGGTTGTTCTCATCCTCGTACACCCCGAGTACGTCCCAGGTGTAGAAGATGTCGGCCAGCGCGAGAGACGTCGCATCGAACCGGTCGCGGAGGCGTGGGCGCATCGTTGCTCCTTCGTCGCACCGACCGCCCGGTCAGTTGTTGAAGCGGAACTCCACGACGTCGCCGTCCTGCATGACGTAGTCCTTGCCCTCGAGACGGGCCTTGCCCTTCGCGCGGGCCTCGGCGACGGAGCCGAGCTCGAGGAGGTCGGCGAACGAGATGACCTCGGCCTTGATGAAGCCCTTCTCGAAGTCGGTGTGGATGACACCGGCCGCCTGCGGGGCCTTCGAGCCCTGCGGGATCGTCCACGCGCGCGCTTCTTTCGGGCCCGCCGTCAGGTAGGTCTGCAGTCCGAGGGTGGCGAAGCCGATGCGGGCGAGCTGGTCGAGGCCCGATTCGTCCTGGCCGGTCGAGGCGAGCAGTTCGGCTGCGTCCTCGGGGTCGAGGTCGATCAGTTCCGACTCGATCTTCGCGTCGAGGAAGACGGCCTGGGCCGGAGCGACGAGGGCTGCGAGCTCGGCCTTGCGCGCAGCATCCGTCAGCACCGCCTCGTCGACGTTGAAGACGAAGATGAAGGGCTTGGCGGTCAAGAGACCCAGTTCGCGGATCGGCGCGAGATCGATCGTCGTGGCGGAGAGCACCTCACCGCGCTGAAGCGCATCGCGCGCGGCCGTGGCGGATTCGAGCACGACGGGGTCGAGCTTCTTGCCGCGAACCTCCTTCTCGTACCGGGTGATGGCCTTCTCGAGCGTCTGGAGGTCGGCGAGCTGCAGCTCGGCGTTGATCGTCTCCATGTCGTTCTGCGGGTTGACCGCTCCGTCGACGTGCACGACGTCGCCGTCGGCGAACCCGCGCACGACCTGGGCGATCGCGTCGGCCTCACGGATGTTCGCGAGGAACTGGTTGCCCAGCCCCTCCCCCTCGCTCGCACCGCGCACGATCCCGGCGATGTCGACGAACGACACGGCGGCGGGCACGGTGCGCTCGCTCGAGAAGACCTCGGCGAGCTGGTCGAGCCGCGGGTCGGGGAGGTTCACCACGCCGACGTTCGGCTCGATCGTGGCGAACGGATAGTTCGCCGCGAGAACCGTGCTCTTCGTCAGAGCGTTGAACAGGGTGGACTTGCCCACATTGGGCAGTCCGACGATCGCGATGGTAAGAGCCACGGGCACCAAGTCTAGGCGCGCGGATGCTGCACCCCTCGCCCCGTGCGTCGCGAGCGGCTCGTCAGGGCCGCCGGAAGCGGAACGCCTCCGTCGTATACGGAAGGTCGACCACCGCGTCGTCCGTCGCGCCGATGTCATCGAACAGCTCGCCGAGTTGCGCGGTCATCCGGGCGCGCGTGGCGTCGTCGACCGTCGCCGAGTAGCTGCGCGAACGCGCCATGGCGAACAGCGTCTCGCGCGTCATGGGTCGGCTCCAGGTCCATCGGCGATGCTCGTACCCGCCGAAGGGCGGGCCGACGGGCGGCGTGCCCTGAGCGAGCATCAGCTCGGCGTTGCTCGGCGTCATCACCTCGGTCATGCGGCGCACCCAGTCGACGTTCTCGTCGCGGAGGTTCCACACCAGCCCGAGCACTCCGCCCGGCCCCAGAACGCGTGCGACCTCGGTCGAGGCAGCCTCTGGGTCGACCCAGTGCCACGCCTGCGCGACGAGGACGGCGTCGAGCGAGCCATCGGGCAGCGGAAGCTCCTCGGCCGTGCCGACGTGGGTGGGCACGCCGGGCACGTGGGCGCGCAGCGTGTCGAGCATCCGGGCGTCGGGGTCGACCGCGACGACCTCCGCGCCCGCCTCCACCGCCACACGGGTGAGCTTGCCCGTGCCCGCACCGACGTCGGCCACCCGCGGCGTGTGTCCGGGCCGGCGGACGGGGTCCAGCATCCACTCGACCGCCTCGAGCGGGTAGTCGGGGCGACCGGCCTCGTAGGCGGCGGCTTCGGCCCCGAACGATCTCGACATCTCCGTGCGATCGGCCATGCATCGACCCTACGACCGACACAACCCCTGCAGAACGGACGGCCCGGGCCGCATGTCGCCCGCCGAACCACCGCTCCCGTGAAAGGCTGCGGCGTTCCGCCGGAGTTGTGTCGGCAGCGGCGCGCCTCCCCCGGGTGCCCACTCCGGCATCGGACGCTGGATGCGTGCCCCTGGACTTCACCGCGATCGACTTCGAGACGGCGAACTCCAGCAGTGCGTCCGCATGCTCCGTGGGACTCACCCGAGTGCGCGACGGAAAGGTCGTCGCGACCGCAGGGTGGCTGATCAAGCCCCCGCCGGGCCACGACGAGTTCCTCGACTTCCACATCGGCATCCACGGCATCCGTCCGGAGCACTGCGCCGATGCCCTCGGCTGGTCCGACCAGCTCACCCGGCTGGCCGCGTTCGCCGGGGCCGACGTGCTCGTCGCGCACAACGCCGGTTTCGACATGGCCGTCCTGCGCCGGGCGTGCGAGGCGACGGGCGACGAGTGCCCGCCCTACCGCTACCTCTGCAGCCTGCAGCTGGCGCGCAAGACGTACGAGCTCCCGTCGTACCGGCTGCCGTTCGTCGCCGCGGAGGCGGGCTTCAGCGAGTTCGACCATCACGATGCCGTCGCCGACTCGCTCGCCTGCGCGCACATCATCATCGATGCGGCGCGGCGTGCCGGCGTGAACGACATCGCCGATCTCGCGCAGTCCGCGGGCGTGCGCCTGGGCCGGATCGCCGTCACCGAGCCACCCGTTTCGGCGCTCGCCGCCGTGGCGTGACGCGATGTCGGAGGGCTGCGGCATCCTGACGACATGGACGCACCTGTTCTCCTCCTGACTCTGGTCGCATGCGTCGCCCTCGGCCTCGCCGCCGGGTTCGTCGTCGGCACCAGCCGGGCGAACGCGCGTTCGGTGCGCGATCAGGCGGATGCTGCGGCCCGGCTCGCCGCGGCCGAAGCGGCCAGGGTCGGCGTGCAGGCGCAGCTCGACCACCAGCAGCTGCTCTACCGCGAACTCGCGGGCCAGGCACGCGCCGACCAGGCCGCGCGCGAGGAACGCGAGCGCCGCGAGCAGACGGTGCTTCGGGCGCTCGCACCCGTGCGCGACTCTCTCGAGACGATGCAGCGCAAGGTCGAAGACCTCGAGCGCGAGCGCGGGGTGCAGTTCGGATCGCTGAGCGAGCAGCTGCGGCGCTCGCACGAATCCGACGAGGCATTGCGCTCGACCACCGAGGCGCTCGCGTCGGCCATGCGCTCGAGCAGCACCCGCGGCGTGTGGGGCGAGACCCAGCTCCGCCGCGTCGTCGAGGCGGCGGGCCTCATGCGATACGTCGACTTCGACACGCAGGCGACGATCTCGACGGTCGCCGGCACGGGGCGCCCCGACATGATCGTGCGGCTTCCCGGCGACAAGACGCTCGCGATCGATGCGAAGGTGCCGTTCGACGCCTACCTCGAAGCGAGCGCGATCCCCTTCACCGCCCAGGGAGAGGAAGCCGCGCGACGCGAGTCGTTGCTCGACCGCCACGCCCGGGCCGTGCGGGCGCACGTCGACGCCCTCGCGAAGAAGAGCTACTGGTCGGGCCTCGAGTCGAGTCCCGAGTTCGTGGTGTGCTTCATCCCGAGCGAGTCTCTCCTGTCGGCGGCGCTCGAGCACGATCCGGCGCTGCTCGACTACGCCTTCGGCAAGCGGGTCGCGCTGGCGTCGCCGGTGAACCTCTGGGCCGTACTCAAGACCGTGGCCTACACGTGGACGCAGCAGGACGTCTCACAGGAGGCACGGCAGCTGTTCGCGCTCGGCACCGAGCTGTACGAGCGCATCGGCACCCTCGCCGGGCATGCCGACGACCTCCGCCGCGCCATCGAGCGCACGGTCGACTCGTACAACAAGTTCGCGGGGTCGCTCGAGAGCCGTGTGCTCGTCAGTGCGCGCAAATTCCCCGGTATCGACGACACGCGGCTCGAAGCGGCCTCGACCCCTCCTGTGATCGACCGCAGCACGCGTCGGTGGACCGCACCGGAGCTGCTCGACGGCCTCGACGACGCGCCACCGTCGGCCATCGCCGACCTCGGCAACGTTCGCGAGCGGCTCTAGCGAGCGCTCATCGCGCGATCGATCAGCCCGCGCCGCCCGGCACGAAGCTCAGCAGCGAGATGACGGCGCCGGAGACGATCACGAACGCGCCGATCATCCACCAGACGCTGGGCTCGTGGCCCTCTTCTCGACGCACACGGAACAGCACGTCGGGGCGACGCGCGGGGTCGATCGGAGCGGCGACGGCCGCGGCTGCGGCGGCGTGCGCCACGGCGTCGGCGACGACCGCCTGGGCGCCGGTCTGCGGTGCGGACTGGCTCGACTGAGCGGACATGTCCACTCCCCTCACGTCTGTGATCACGGAAGCATCGCCGTTGACACCGAGGTCAATTTTGCCACGCATCACCTGAACGAGTCGTCACGACTCGGTCACGACGGCGGGTCCGCGCGTCACTTCCGCGCGCGGGCGGTCACCAGCGAAGGATCACAGCCACTTCGACGTGAGGTGTTCCGAGGAGATCCACCGGAGGGTTCCCGACGCTCCGCGCAGCACCACGCTCTCCGTATAGAGGAAGTCGCCCTCGCGCCGCACGCCTCCGACGAGCTGCCCGTCGGTGACACCGGTGGCCACGAAGATCGTGTTCTTCCCCCGCACGAGGTCATCGGCCTCGTACACGTAGTCGTCGAACTTCAAGCCGGCGTCGGCACCCTTCTGACGCTCGACGTCGTCGCGCGGACGCAGTCGACCTTGGATGTGCCCGCCGAGGGCTTTGATCGCGCACGCCGTCACGATGCCCTCCGGGCTCCCCCCGATCCCGACGCACATGTCGGTGCGTGCGTTGTGACGAGCCGCGTTGATGCCGCCCGCGACGTCGCCGTCGCTCATCAGCCGTGTTCCGGCTCCGGCCTCGCGGATCTCCTGGATCAGCTGCTCGTGACGCGGGCGGTTCAGCACCGACACCACCATCTCTTCGACGGGCTTGCCGAGCGCCTTCGACAGGAGTCGGATGTTCTCGCCGATCGGCAGTCGGATGTCGACGACGCCGACGCCCTCCGGACCGGTGACGAGCTTGTCCATGTAGAACACCGTCGAGGCGTCGAGCATGCTGCCGGCATCGGAGACGGCGATGACCGAGAGCGCGTTCTGGCGACCGGCGGCGGTGAGGGTCGTCCCGTCGATCGGGTCGACGGCGACGTCGCACTGCGGTCCACGGCCGCTGCCGACCTTCTCGCCGTTGTAGAGCATGGGGGCGTTGTCCTTCTCGCCCTCGCCGATCACGATCGTGCCGTCGAAATCGACGGTCGTGAAGAACGCCCGCATGGCGTCGACGGCGGCGCCGTCAGCGGCTTCCTTGTCGCCGCGACCGACGAACGGAACGGCGCGGATCGCGGCCGCCTCCGTCGCCCGAACGAGCTCGAGTGCGAGGTTGCGGTCGGGATGCAGCGGGCTCATGTCCGCGGTAAGGCTCACCATGCGGTCAGCCTACGCGGCGCGATCACGCCGATCCGCGGATTTCAGGCGAACAGAACCCGAAGGAATCGCGATTCTTAACCGCACAGCATCCGGCGTCGATCTGTTCGTCTCGAAGACCTCCCGGTGCGCTCCGGCCCGCTTCGGTAGGCTGAGCGAAGACCCCTGTCTAACCCAAGGAGCACGACTATGCCCGTCGCCACACCCGAGCAGTACGCCGACATGCTGGACCGCGCCAAGGCCGGCGGCTTCGCGTACCCGGCCATCAACGTGTCGAGCTCGCAGACCATCAACTCTGTTCTCCAGGGCCTCACCGAGGCAGGCTCCGACGGCATCCTCCAGGTGACCACCGGCGGTGCCGACTACTTCGCCGGGCAGAGCGTCAAGGCTCGCGCCACCGGAGCGCTCGCATTCGCGAAGTTCGCGACCGAGGTCGCCAAGAACTACCCCATCACGGTCGCGCTCCACACCGACCACTGCCCGAAAGACGCCCTTCCCGGCTTCGTGCTCCCCCTCATCGAGGCGTCCGAAGAAGAGGTGCGCGCGGGCCGCAACCCGATCTTCCAGTCCCACATGTGGGATGGCTCGGCCGTGCCCCTCGACGAGAACATCCAGATCGCGAAAGACCTGCTCCCGCGCCTGAAGAACATCAACGCCATCCTCGAGATCGAGGTCGGGGTCGTCGGCGGTGAAGAAGACGGCGTTCAGCACGAGGGCTCGAACGAGGCTCTGTACACGACCGTCGCCGACGTGACCAAGGCCGTCGAGGCCCTCGGTCTCGGCGACCAGGGCCGCTACATCTCGGCCCTGACCTTCGGCAACGTGCACGGCGTGTACAAGCCCGGCGGCGTGAAGCTGCGTCCTGAGCTGCTCGGCGAGATCCAGGCCGGCATCGCGGAGCGGTTCGGCACCGGCCCGAAGCCCCTCGACCTCGTCTTCCACGGCGGCAGCGGCTCGACCGACGAAGAGATCGCCCTGGCGGTGGCGAACGGTGTCATCAAGATGAACATCGACACCGACACGCAGTACGCCTTCACGCGCTCGATCGCGGGCTACATGTTCTCGAACTACGAGGGCGTGCTGAAGCTCGACGGCGAGGTCGGCAACAAGAAGCTGTACGACCCGCGCGCGTGGGGCAAGGTCGCGGAGTCGGCCATGGCCGTCCGCGTCGTCGAGGCGACCAAGCAGCTCGGCTCGCACGGCAAGTCCCTCGCCGCCTGATCCGACCCGCAGCATCCGCGAGACCCGTTCTCCGCGGCGAGACCCCGACACTCTGCGGGTTTCCGTCGCGAGGGACGGGTCTCGCGGTCGTTTCGCTCAGGCGCCGCGGTAGCCGTCGAGAAGGGCCGGTGCGCCATCCGGTGCCGCGACGACGACGATCTCGTCACCGGCACGGATGCTGCCCGCCCGCCGCACGCGGAGGTACGGCCCCAGCCGGCGCTCGGCGTCGAAGCGCTTCACCCACCCGCGCGCGGCGCTGCCGCCCACCCACCGGGCGAACGTCGCGCACGGCGTGCGCGGCATCGTCACCTCCACCTCGAGCCGGTCGCCGATGCGCCAGATCTCGCCGATGCGTGCCGCGTTGACGTCCAGACCCTCGACGCGCAGGTTCTCACCGAACCACCCGGGCGGCAGTGCCCTGCCCAGTTCGCCCTCCCAGAACTCGGCGTCCTCCTGCGCGTAGGCGTAGAGCGCCTTGTCATGACCGCCGTGGTGCTTCCGGCTCGCCTGCACGTCGCCGCGCACGCCGAACGGCCCGACCTTAACCGCACCCTCGAGCGGGCGCTTGTCGATCGCGGTCACGCCGAGCGACCCCGAATCGGGACGCAGCTGGTGCACGGCGCAGACGGCGAGGAGTCGGGGCATCGCACGATCCTACGACCCGATGAGGGTCGCCTAGTGGTCGGCCTCGTACCGCATGAGCACACGCTCCCCGGTGATCGTCCGGATCTCCACTGCGCCGATGTCGCCGACGCCCAGGTCGGTGCCGGCGCTCAGCTGCGTGGTCGATCCGGGCTCCGCCCGCCAGGTCGACAGGGTCGTCGAGGCGCCGTCCGCATCGACGACCGCGAGCGCGTACGGCCACCCGCCTTCGGGCGCGTCGAGTACTTCGCCGCTGTACCGGCAGACCAGGTCGATCTTGGTTCCCCAGGCGGCGTCCGTGAGTCGGACGGATGCTTCCAGAGGAGCGTTCGCGAGGTCTTCCAAGGCGTAGACGGTTCCTTGCTGCGATGCGTTCTCGATCGTCAAGGGAACCGCGACAGCCGCGACGACGAGCGCTGCGGCAGCGACGCTCGCGCCCACCCACCAGTCGCGCCGTCGTCGAGCGCGACGACCCGCGATCGAAACGAGCTGCGCGCGTCGCGCAGCATCCGGCTGCTCGTCGTGCTCTGTCATCGGCGGTGCGGCGACCCGCGACAGCAGACCGACGGTGGGGGCGATCTCGCCGACGGCGCGCGTGCATTCGGCGCACTCGGCCAGGTGGTCTTCGTACTCGCGTCGATCGGACGCCGAGAGAGCACCCAGCACGTAGGCGGCGTCCCATTCTGCGAAGTGCGCGTGATCGGGATTCATCGCGTCACTCCCTTCTCCTGCAGGGCGAGCTTCAGCGCTCGCAATCCATAGTGCAGCCGCGACTTGACGGTGCCCTCGGGGATCCCGAGGGCGGCCGCGCACTGGGCGACGCTGCGGCCGCCGTAGTAGGCGGTCACGATCACGGCTCGATGATCGGCGCTGAGTCCCGCGAGGGCCTCCTCGATCAGCAGCGCGTCGAAGAGGGCGTCGGTGTCGTCCGAGGTGGCGCGGTCGGGGATGTCCGCGACCGGGTTCTCATGGCGTCGCCGAGCGCTCCGCGCCTCGTCGACGACGAGGTTGCGGGCGACCGTGATCATCCACGAGCGGAGTGCTGCGGGGTCGTCGGCCATGATGCGGGGCGTCCGCCACGCGCGCAGGAGAGTCTCCTGCACGATGTCGTCGGCACCCGCACGATCGCCCGTGAGCGACACCACATACCGCCATACCGGCGCCGCGTGCGCGTCATACAGCGCCGCGAGCTGTTCCGCCTCGTCTGCACGCATCGGCCCCTCCTTCTCAGAACACGAGACGGAGGCGTCGGAGGTTCAGCTTCCCGACGTCGCGACCTGATTGAACAGTTCGCTGAAGGCGGGGTCGTTGAGGATCGGGACCGTGATGAAGATCGACACCGCGATGCTGACGACGAGCGCTCCGGCCACGGGGATCCAGAACGCGATGCGGCCGCGACGCAGCTGACGCCACGTGAGGGCGGCCGTCAGCAGCCACCCGACGATCATCGTGATCCCGGCGACGGTTCCCCAGAGCTGCCCTTGCGCGACATTCGTGAAGGCCTGGTCGACGCCGAACAGACCCAGGATCGTGTTGGCGTACTGCTCGAACGAGAACAGCTGCACCGAGGTGGCGATGACGTTGACGAGCCCGTAGGCGAGGAGACCCAACGTGACGATCCGGTCCGCGAGGCGCCACCCGGTGAGGGGGCGCGAGAGCGCGGACGTCGACGGTGCCGACGGTGTGCGCCGCGTCTGCTCAGCGAGGGTCGCCGGGGGCGCGGAGCTCACGGGCGCAGGATTCGCGGGAGCGTCGAGAGCTTGACCTGCGAGCAGCGCATCGGTGGCGTCGGGCTGGCGGATGCGCGCCCGCTGCTCCTCCGGCGAGGCGTACTCGCCGTACTGCGGACGGGGACGATCATCCGATGCCGAGGTGCTCACGCGCGGCTCCGCCCACCGAGGGCCCGGTCGTCGGACCGCAGTTCCTTCGGGAGCGAGAACAGCAGGTCTTCCTCCGCGGTCTTGACCTCTTCGACGTCGCGGTAGCCGGCACCGGCGAGTTCGGCGATGACCTCCTCGACGAGCACCTCGGGCACCGAGGCGCCGCTGGTGACGCCGACGGTCTCGACGCCGTCGAGCCATTCCTGCTTCACCTCGTCGATGTAGTCGACGCGGTAGGCGGCCTTGGCCCCGTACTCGAGCGCGACCTCGACGAGACGAACGCTGTTGGAGGAGTTCGCCGAGCCCACGACGATCACGAGGTCGGCGTCCTGCGCGACCTTCTTGATCGCGACCTGACGGTTCTGGGTGGCGTAGCAGATGTCGTCCGAGGGCGGATCCTGCAGCTGCGGGAAACGCAGGCGCAGGCGCCGCACGGTCTCCATCGCCTCGTCGACCGAGAGGGTGGTCTGCGAGAGCCACACGACCTTCGACGGGTCGCGCACCTCGACGGTGTCCGCCTCGTCGGGAGAGTTCACGATCGTCACCCGGTCGGGCGCGTGCCCCGCCGTACCCTCGACCTCCTCGTGGCCCTCGTGGCCGATCAGCAGGATCTCGAAGTCGTCACGGGCGAAGCGCACGGCCTCGCGGTGCACCTTCGTGACGAGAGGACACGTGGCATCAATCGCCTGGAGCTGACGCTCCGCGGCCGCATTGACGACCGCCGGAGAGACGCCGTGGGCGCTGAAGACGAGGTGGGAGCCCGGCGGAACCTCGTCGACCTCTTCGACGAAGATCGCGCCGCGGGCCTCGAGCTCGCGGACGACGTGGATGTTGTGCACGATCTGCTTGCGCACGTAGACGGGTGCACCGAAGCGGTCGAGCGCCTTCTCTACCGCGACGACCGCGCGGTCGACTCCGGCGCAGTACCCGCGGGGGGCCGCCAGCAGCACCTTCTTGTGTCCGGGCACCGGGATATCCTGGAGCCGTCCTCGACGCCCCGGTATGCGGGGCAGGGGCAGCTTGACGACAGGAGTGCTCACCCCTCGATTCTACGGGGGTACCCCTGGACGACGGCCGATACCCGGCCGACCCCGACAACCCGACGAACCCGGAGCACATGACGACGTTCCATCCCGAGGCCGTTCCGGGACAACCGCCTCCGCCCGACTCCGTGCCCCCGCGCGATTCCACTGCGCAGGCCCCGACCTCGGTCGCGCGGCTCAACGACACGATCCGAGGGTTCGTCGAGAAGTGGGGATCGGTCTGGGTCGAGGGCGAGATCACGTCGTGGAACCAACGCGGCGGCAACGTCTTCGGGCGCATGAAAGACCTCGCGACCGACGCCACCATCTCGTTCCGCATCTGGTCGAGCACTCTGCAGCGGCTCCCCCGCGACCTCAAGGTCGGCGACCACATCATCGCGTGCGTGAAGCCCGACTACTTCCCCCGCACGGGAGACTTCAGCTTCTCGGTCTCCGCGATGCGCCACGTCGGTCTCGGCGACCAGCTCGAGAAGCTCGAGCAGCTGCGACTCGCGCTGCGCAAAGAGGGCCTGTTCGATCCGTCGCGCAAGAAGCCGCTGCCGTTCCTCCCCCGGCACATCGGTCTCATCACCGGTGAGAACTCCGACGCCGAGAAAGACGTGCACCGCAACGCCGAGCTGCGATGGCCGCACGTGCTGATCCGCACGAAGCACGCCGCCGTGCAGGGCGACCGGTGCGTGCCCGAGACCATCGCGGCCCTCAAGGCGCTCGACGCCGACCCCGAGATCGACGTGATCATCATCGCCCGCGGCGGCGGCGACCCCCAGACGCTGCTCGGATTCAGCGACGAACGGATGCTGCGCGCGGTGGCCGCCGCATCCACCCCCGTCGTCAGCGCCATCGGTCACGAGAACGACCACCCGCTCCTCGACGACGTCGCCGACCTCCGCGCCTCGACCCCCACCGACGCGGCGAAGCGGGTCGTGCCCGACGTCTCGGAGCAGCGGGCCCTGGTGGCGCAGCTGCGCGCGCGGCTGGCCTCCCGCCTCTCGCAGCGCGTCGGCCACGACATCGCGCAGCTCGACCAGCTGCGCTCGCGTCCGGTGCTGCGCACCCCTGAGACGACGCTCACCGCGCGCGCTCAGGAGATCTGGATGCGGGCGAGCCGGGGCCGCGACCTCGTCGAACGCGACGTCTCGCTGCGCGAGCGACGGACGATGGAACTCCGCGCGTCGCTGCGCGCCCTCTCGCCCGTAGCCACCCTCGCCCGTGGCTATGCGATCGCCCACATCGGCGACGGCGTGATCGTGCGCGACGCCGCGCAGGCGCCCGCGGGCACCGCGATGACGATCACCGTCGCGCGCGGATCGGTGGCGGCGCGCTCGGACGGCGAAGTCGAGGAGTCTTCGACCGGAGCCTGAGCCGTCGGAGCCCCGCCCTAGAATGGAACCCATGACCGCGTCGCCCTCGGAACCCGCCGCCGACGTCGCGACGCTCTCCTTCGAGCAGGCCCGCGACGAGCTCGTGCGCGTCGTCGCCGAACTCGAGCAGGGCGCGCCGACGCTCGAGCACTCGCTGGCGCTCTGGGAGCGCGGCGAATCTCTGGCCGCCCGGTGCGAGGAGTGGCTGCTCGGAGCCAAGCGGCGGCTCGACGCCGCCCGCGGCGACGTCTCGACCGACGCACGCGCGGAGGCATGATGGCCCGCGTCGTCGCAGAGCTCGGCCGACCCGAGACCGCCGAAGAGACCGCGGCGCGTAAAGCCGAGTTCTCGCGCCGCTACCGGTCCAGCAAGACGTTCCCCAGCCTCTTGGCGGCCATCCTCGCCACCCTCGCGATCATGTTCGTCGTGGTGCTCGGGGTTCCCCGCGGCACGCCCGCCGAGGCTCCCCCCATCGACGTCACCGCCGAGTCGTCCGCCCTCGCCGCCGACCTCGGACGCCCGGTGATCGACCCCGCCGTGCCCGACGACTGGCGCGTCAACGCGGCGCGCATCGAGGGCGGCAGCGTCGACGCCTGGACCATCTCATACGCCCCCAAGGCCGAGCGCGGCTTCTTGAACATCGCGCAGGGATTCGGTGCGAGCGAATCATGGCCCGCCGAGATGCTGCGGGGTGCGACGACATCGGCGACCGTGACGATCGACGGCATCGAGTGGGCGGAGTACTCCATCTCCGACGCCGCAGGCGCCGGCAACATCTCCTACGCGCTCGCCACAACGGCCGGCGACGACCGTGTGCTCGTCTACGGCACGGCCGCACCCGACATCGCGAAGGCGGCCGCCTCGGCCGTCACCGCCGACATCCGAGAACTCCGAGAGGCAACCCCGTGACAACGACTCGACTCACTCCGCGCCAGGTCTGGGACGAGATGCGACTCGGCAACGAGCGCTTCGTCGCCGGCGAGCCGCAGCACCCGCGACAGGACGTCGAGCGCCGCCACGACCTCGCAGCGGGCCAGACCCCGCGTGCAGCGCTCTTCGGATGCGCCGACTCCCGGCTGGCCGCGGAGATCATCTTCGACGAGGGACTCGGCGATCTGTTCGTCGTGCGCAATGCCGGCCAGGTCATCTCCGACTCGGTCATCGGCAGTCTCGAATATGCCGTCGCCGTGCTCGACGTCAAGCTCATCGTCGTCCTGCGGCACGACGCATGCGGTGCGGTGAGCGCCGCCATCGACAGCACCGGCCTCGACGCCCCCGACCTTCCCGCCGGGATCTGGAAGCAGATCGCACCCATCGTGCCCGCGGTCCGACGTGTGCTGCGCGCGAGCGAGGGCCCCGCAGACCCCGAGCTGGTGGGTCGCGAGCACCTCCGCGACACCGTCGCCGAGCTGCTCCACTCGTCGGAGCTCATCAGCGAAGCCATCGCCGAAGGACGCGTCGCGATCGTCGGCGCCAATTACCGCCTCGATGAAGGCCAGGTCGAGCCCGACGTGATCGTGGGCGACGCCGGCGATTCGCACCCCTGAACAACCCCGCACATCGGCAACTGGAGGACGACGACGTGACCGACACCGAGTACCGCATCGAACACGACACCATGGGCGAGGTGCGCGTTCCGAAGAACGCGCTCTACGCCGCGCAGACGCAGCGCGCGGTCGAGAACTTCCCCATCTCGGGTTCGGGTCTCGAAACCACCCAGATCGCGGCCCTCGCCCGCATCAAGAAGGCCGCCGCGCTCGCGAACAAAGAGCTGGGCACGCTGGATGCGGCGGTCGCCGACGCCATCGCCGGTGCGGCCGACGACGTCATCACCGGGCAGTACGACGCGCACTTCCCCGTCGACACCTACCAGACCGGCAGCGGCACCTCGTCGAACATGAACATGAACGAGGTGCTCGCGACCCTCGCGACCCAGCGTCTCGGGTCGCCGGTGCACCCCAACGACCATGTCAACGCGTCGCAGTCGTCGAACGACGTCTTTCCGACGTCGGTGCACATCGCCGTCACCCAGGCCCTGATCGACGACCTGATCCCCGCGCTCGACCACCTCGCCGTCGCCCTCGAGGCCAAGGCAGACGAGTGGAAGTCGGTCGTGAAGTCGGGCCGCACCCACCTCATGGACGCCACTCCCGTGACCCTCGGACAGGAGTTCGGCGGCTACGCCCGCCAGATGCGCCTCGGCATCGAGCGCGTGCAGGCCGTCCTCCCCCGCGTGGGTGAGGTGCCGCTCGGCGGCACGGCGGTCGGTACGGGCATCAACACCCCGCTCGGCTTCCCGCAGAAGGTCATCGAGCTCCTCGCCGCCGAGACCGAGCTGCCGATCACCGAGGCGAAGGACCACTTCGAGGCGCAGGCCAACCGCGACGGCCTCGTCGAGGCATCCGGTGCGCTGCGCACCATCGCCGTATCGCTCACGAAGATCAACAACGACATCCGGTGGATGGGCTCCGGACCCAACACCGGCCTCGGTGAGCTGCACATCCCCGATCTGCAGCCCGGGTCGTCGATCATGCCGGGCAAGGTGAACCCGGTGGTTCCCGAGGCCGTGCTCATGGTGTCGGCGCGAGTGATCGGCAACGACGCGACGGTCGCATGGGCCGGAGCATCCGGCTCGTTCGAACTGAACGTCGCCATCCCCGTCATGGGCACCGCCCTGCTCGAGTCGATCCGACTGCTGTCGAACGCGATGCGCGTGCTCGCCGACAAGACGATCGACGGACTCCAGGCCAACGTCGACCGCGCCGCCGCCTACGCGGGCATGTCGCCCTCCATCGTGACGCCGCTGAACAAGCTCATCGGCTACGAGGCGGCCGCGAAGATCGCGAAGCACTCGGTCGCGAAGGGCATCACGGTCCGTGAGGCCGTCATCGACCTCGGCTACGTGGAGCGCGGCGAACTCACCGAGGCGCAGCTCGACGAGAAGCTCGACCTGCTCTCGATGACCCACCCCGGCTGAACCCGCACCTCCGTCTACCGCCGTCGCCCTCCGGGGCGGCGGCGGTTTCGCGTGTCCGCAGCATCCGTCCACACCGCGCCCCGAGCCGCCCGCCGCGCCAGCCCCTCAGCACGGGACTGCGCCAGTTTCCGGCGAATGACCCTACCGATCGGTGGCGTCAGTCGCAGGAATGCGCCACATTCCTGAGGAGGGTAGGAGCGATCGGCGGTGCGGAGGCGGTCACTCCCAGCGGTAGCCGGCTCCGCGCACCGTCGTGATGCGGTCGTGGCCGAACTTGCCGCGCAGGTACCGCACGTAGACGTCGACGATGTTCGAGCCGGGATCGAAGTCCATTCCCCAGACGCGACTGAGCAGCTGCTCGCGGCTGAGCACCTGGCCGGGGTGGCGGAGGAACTGCTCGGCGAGGGCGAACTCGCGCGCGCTGAGATCGACCTCGCGCCCCGAGACGGTGGCCCGGCGCGTCAGCACGTCGAGGCTCACATCGAGGTGCGACACGGCGATCGTCGCGGTCGCAACGTTCTCGCGCAAGCGCGACCGCACCCGTGCGAGCAGTTCGTCGAACTTGAAGGGCTTGGCGATGTAGTCGCTGGCTCCGGCGTCGAGTCCGTCGACCGTGTCGCTCGTGCTGGATCGCGCGGTGAGCATGATCACCGGCAACGTCGAGCCCTGTCCGCGGAGGTGGCGGAGCACCTCGAACCCGTCCATGGTGGGCAGCCCGATGTCGAGGAGCATGAGATCGACCTCGCCCGACATGGCGCGTTCGAGAGCCTCCTCGCCGTCTTCGACGACGGCGGTCTGATACCCCGCCGACTCCAGTCCGCGGGCGACGAAGGCCGAGATGCGGCTCTCGTCTTCGACGATGAGGATACGAGTCATCCGGCGGCCTCTCGCTGGAGCACGACGTCACCGGCGCGCACGGGGGCCGGGAACCCGGCGGGTGCCGTGTTCCGTCCCAGGGGAAGATGGATGGTGAAGATCGCCCCGCCGCCGGGCGTTTCGGTGACGGCGCAATGCCCGTCGTGCCCCTTCGCGATCGCGTCGACGATCGCCAGTCCGAGCCCGGAGCCGCCGACGGTGCGCTTGCCGAGAGCGCGGTCGAATCTGCGGAAGATGCGGTGACGCGTAGCCGGCGGGATCCCCGGTCCGTGGTCGCGCACCCACAGCAGCGCGCCGCGATCGTCGACGGAGCTGCCGATCTCGACCGGCGACCCTTCGGGCGTGTACTTGGAGGCGTTGTCGGCGAGCTGCAACCACGCCTGCAGGAGCCGGTCGTAGTCGCCCTCGACGCGCCCGCGCCCGCGCTGCTCGACCGACCAGGGGTGCCCGGGGATGACGGCGACGAGTTCTCCGACCCGGGCGGTGAGAGCGTCGACGTCGACGACGCCCATCGAGAACCCGCCCCCCTCGACCGCGGCGAGCAGGTCGATGTCGTCGACGAGACGGGTCATGCGGTCGAGCTCGGAGATGCCGATCTCGCGCGCGTTCGCGACGTCGTCCGGATCCGAGGCATCCATCATCTCGAGGTGGCCCCGCACGATCGTGATCGGCGTCTTGAGCTCATGCCGCACGTCGTCGAGCAGCTGCCGCTGCACATCGACCGACCCCTCGAGACGGTCGAGCATCGAGTTCATCGTGCGGCCGAGATCCGAGATCTCGTCGGTGCCGTCGGTGGCGATGCGCGCGCCGAGGTCGGAGATGGTGATGGAGTCCGCCGTCTCGCGGAGCCGGCGGATCGGCAGGAGCAGCCGACCCGTCACGAACCATCCCACGGTGCCGATGGCGAAGAGCACGACGGCGGCCGCGATCGCGTACGTGCCGACTCCCAGGAGCACGAGCTCGATGCGCGCGCCGAACGAGACCGCGCTCACGATCTCGGCGTCGCCGACCGACACGACGACGTACCGGTACATCCCGTCGTCGCCGACCGCGGTGCCGAGCCCCTCGGGCGCACCGATCACCTGATCCATGAACGCTGCATCTGCGGCCAGATCCAGACCCGACGAGGGCGATGCCGTCGCCACCACGACGCCGTCCGACAGCAGCAGTGCGCCCTCGGTCGGGCCGCCGACCGTGTCGACGACGATCTCTTCGGCCGCGTCGACACCCGAGACGTTCGTGAACGCGCTGGCGAATGCCTCCAGCTGATGGTCGATGGCTGTGACGACATGATCGCGCTGCGCCCAGAAGGTGACTCCGCCGACCACGATGAGGCCGACGCACGCGACGGCGAGGACGGCCCCGAGAATCCGCGCGCGCGCCGAGAACAATCTCGGCATGCGACTCATCCTCCGATTATCGCGCTGTTCGAAGGACCGGGACCGCACGGATCATCGCTCGCCATCGTCCCCCTGCACAGAGAGAGCCCCCGGCGCTGGGGGACGCCGGGGGCTATGGGAGAGTCGGAGATCTTTGGGGGAAAATCCGATCACGTCAGTCGCGTTACCCGAATCGCGATGACTCCTTCTCCGTGGCGGACCCGATGGGCCCGTACCTCTATGGGGGAATCCGCCGGTGGGCGGTAGAGAGGTTTCCCTCGCTGTTGTCCATCCTGATCTCGACGCGTGAGAACCCGAGGAACCCGAGGTGAGAGTCCTCTCATGTTCGACAGGTGTCGCCATGAATCAGGAGGGGCGGGATGCTGCAGCACCCCGCCCCTCTCACGACGCGCTTCAGCGCGGGAAACTCCTCAGGAGAGCTCCCCCGCTTCGAGGAGCTCGGTGACGAGAGCCGCGATCGCCGAGCGCTCGGAGCGCGTCAGCGTGACGTGGCCGAAGAGTGCGTGCCCCTTGAGGGTCTCGATGACCGAGGCGACACCGTCGTGACGGCCCACGCGCAGGTTGTCGCGCTGACCCACGTCGTGGGTGAGGACGACGCGCGAGTTCTGTCCGATGCGGCTGAGCACGGTCAGCAGCACGTTGCGCTCCAGCGACTGCGCCTCGTCGACGATCACGAACGCGTCGTGGAGCGAGCGCCCGCGGATGTGCGTGAGGGGAAGCACCTCGAGAAGGCCCCGGGCGACGACCTCCTCCACCACGTTGGGCGAGACGACCGAGCCCAGCGTGTCGAAGATGGCCTGACCCCAGGGGTTCATCTTCTCCTGAGCGTCGCCCGGGAGGTAGCCCAGCTCCTGGCCGCCGACGGCGAAGAGCGGCCGGAAGACGATGATCTTCCGCTGCTCCTGCCGCTCGAGCACCGCCTCGAGCGCGGCGCAGAGGGCGAGAGCCGACTTACCGGTACCCGCCCGCCCGCCGAGCGAGACGATGCCGACCTCGGGGTCGGTCAGCAGGTCGATCGCGATCCGCTGCTCGGCCGACCGGCCGTGCAGTCCGAACACGTCGCGGTCGCCGCGGACGAGCTTGTAGCTCCCGTCTCCGGTCACCCGCCCCAGGGCCGAACCCCGCTCGGAGTGGATGATCAGACCCGTGTTGACCGGGAGACCGACGACGTCGTCGCTGACGGCGACCTCGCTCTCGTAGAGGTCGCTGATGTCGTCGCCGGAGACATCGATCGTCGCGATGCCCGTCCAGCCCGAGTCGACGGCCTGCTCGGCGAGGTACTCCTCCGCCGAGAGACCGAGCGAGGCGGCCTTGACCCGCATCGGGAGATCCTTCGACACGACGGTGACCTCGCTGCCGTCCTGCGCGAGATGCATCGCCACGGCGAGGATGCGGCTGTCGTTGTCGCCGAGGCGCATACCCGAGGGCAGCACCGAGGGATCGGTGTTGTTCAGCTCGACGCGGAAGGTTCCCCCCGTGCCGACCTGAACCGGGAAGTCGAGGCGTCCGTGCTCGATCCGCAGCTCGTCGAGGTGACGAAGAGCCTGGCGGGCGAAGTATCCGATCTCCGGGTCGTGGCGCTTTCCCTCGAGCTCGGTCACGACCACCACCGGGATCACGACGGAATGCTCGGCGAAGCGGAAGATGGCGCGCGGATCGCTGAGGAGAACGGAGGTATCGAGCACGTACGTGCGGAGGTCCTGCTCCGTCGTCGTGTCTTCCGCGATGTTCTCCCGACGCTGCTTCTGAGGTGCTCGTGCGCTCACAACCCACTCCCGACCCGGGACACTTTCCCGGAAAGCGAAGAGTCGACCAGGGGTCACGAGTCGCGATCCAGAAGGCCGACTCGACCGGGCGCCTTGCCCGATGCGATCAAGCTACGACGGAACGCACCCAGCGCGAAGCGACACGCCCCTCCGTTCGCGTTACGAGTAGGTGAACTTCCTCACCACACGCGCGACGCCGCGAAAGCGGCCATGGCGTCATCGAGCTGGCGCACCGTGTCAGGACTGGTCCCGGCGTGCACGGCGATCCGGATTCCGCCCGAGCGGACGGTGACGGCCAGACCGTGGTTCGACAGCGCGGCGGCCAACGGTGCGGCATCCCGGGCGTCGGGGGCGAGCGAGATGATGCCCGCACGGTGCGCGGGATCGCGGGGAGTGGTCACGGGAACGCCGTACTGCTCGGCCAGGGCGAAGACCTCGGCGGCGCGCTCGGCGACACGCGCGCCGATCGCAGCGACGCCGACGTCGCGGATGTCGGTCACCGCCGTCTCGAGGCGACCCGCGGCCAGCGAATCGAACGCGCTGACCGTGAAGGCGCGGGCCTGGTGAACCGGCGGCGGCACCTCGTCGAGCGGGAGTCCCTCCGCCTCGGTTCCCGTGAACCCCGAGAGCACGGGATCGAGCCGGTCGAGCGCGCGCTCTCCGAACCAGGAGTAGCCCGTCCCCCGACCCGCACGCAGCCACTTGTAGCCGTTCCCGCACACGACATCGGCGGCAGCGAAGTCGGCCTCGACCACGCCGAACCCCTGGATGGCATCGACGATGAGCAGCCGGTCCCCGATCACGTCGCGGATGGCCCCGAGGTCGGCGAGGTAACCGGTGCGGA